>NZ_JAIUIF010000016.1:0-148693 GCF_020165475.1 Mesorhizobium sp. BR1-1-15
AAGCCGAGCGTCAATCCGAAACCCGGAATGACGCTCGGCTGTCGAAACCGCCAACCCGCCCGAGCGGGTGCTGTGATGGCCACTGCTGTCATGGAGTTCCGGATCGCCCCACTCTTCAAGCCAGATTGCCCTTCGCTATGACTTCAAGAGCCTTGGGCGTGCAAGTTCGTTGAAAGATACGGCGCCTACTTCCATTCGCCCAAAGGCGTGTGGATTTTCTTCCTTCGCCGTCATTCGGGCTTTCTCCAGCTCTTCTGACTACTCCTTACTGCGCAGGTCTCCAGGTCTGGTTGGATGAGCACCATCACCGAAATGATAGGGTACGCGCATTCTTCAATCGTCGAAAAATTAAGCCAGAAGTTTGCATGTCGCGACCAGCGTTGGGTCCCGAGCATCCACCGCGCGCATACCGCCCGGCAGACGGCGTTCGGCGGATCGGACGGCAGAATTTGCAGACGTCGTCGTGTGGACCAGGCGACGCCGACAATGACGAAAGCGAAGCTATGGCAGCAAGTAGTAGCGAACACAATCCCGCGCGGATCAGCCGACAGTCGGAAGTGGGACCCTTGCTCAAAAGAATAGGTTGGCCACGCCACTAAGATATCTCACGCGTTCCCGTGATGGCCTTCTACGCAATACAAAACCAACGCATCATGGAGCGCATAAATCAGATTAGAAATCCGCCTGGGGAGGAGGATATGAAAAACATCTCAAATGACCTGATGGAAATTGCCGGCCGAATTCGCCCTGCGCGGGAAGCCTTCGCGGAGGCGGACAGGAGGAGGGTCGAATCCGCTTTGGAGGCAGGACGACTTCTTTGCCAGGCCAAGGACGACTGCCTGCACCAGCAATGGATGGCTTTCCTGAGATGGGCCGATATGGATGAACAAGAGGCTCGAAAGCTGATGCAGCTTGCCCGCGCGGGACTGACATCGTGCGTCGTTTCGGAAATCGGCGGCATCGATGCGGCACTGGCCTATCTTGTGGAGGCAAGATTGCCCGAGCCGGAAGAGTGCCTAACCGTGGGCCGCGTAGGCTGGCCGGAAAAGAACACGCCCTTCGCGATTATCAAACCCAATGCCGCGCATCCCGGCTATTACGATATCGCCATTGCCGACATGTGGGCCAATCCAGCAACGGTTTTCTCATCGAGAAAGCCGCTTCGGGGGGAAAGCATGAGGCAAGCCGACGGATCGTTCTTCAACAGCCTCTGGCATATTGTCGATCGTGAATTGGATGTCCCGCATTCGCAGCGCGAGTTCCAGATGATGCCGGCGGATCTGTTCTCGCGAGATGGTGCCTTCCTCTTCGCCAAGCCTGTCTCCGCGGCTGACAGTGCGACGGAAAGCGAGGCGCACAGCTACATTCTTTGAATGTTCGCCGGCAAATGCGACCGCGCGCAACCCGCAACAATTCCATTGCATGGACCGGAAAAACGCCCTGCCGGCCTCGGCGTGCTCTGCCTAGCCTTGTTCGTCACGGCAGAACACTCCAGCGCGCCGTCTCACCGGACGAAGATCTATCAAGCTCAGGCGAGGCTGTTCGAGGGCAATTTCCTGACTCGGCTCCCGGACGGCAAGTTGAAGCGAGAACCGAGCTACCTCTAGGAACATGGCAAGAAGACCAAACGGCAGCCGACCGGAATTTTTGACGGAAAATGAACTCAAGCAATCGACGCGCCAATAAAGCGCCGTCAGCCGGCTTGCAGCCGAGCGTGGCTACGCGCCAGATCATCTCGTCTCGTCCATTTGCAATGGCCATCAGCACTTAGCGTTGTCAAACCGCGCCAGACGACCGTCCGGGCCCATACCAGGTCTCGGAAGTGGTAATGTCTTATCCGATTGCGCACTCCATTTTCTTGGCCGCTGCTGGCTTAATCGCGTCAGTTGTCATCATCAGAGTGGCGGTTACATGCGCATCGCGATTGTTGGTTCGGGTTACGTGGGTCTTGTATCGGGCGCTTGCCTGGCTGATTTCGGCCATCAAGTCGTCTGCGTCGATAAGGCGGAGGCCAAGATTGCCGATCTCCAGGCCGGAAGAATGCCGATCTATGAGCCAGGTCTCGACGACCTCGTCGACAAGAATTCCGCGAGCGGCCAGCTCACCTTCACCAGCATGCTTACAGCGGCAGTCGCCGATGCGGACGTGGTGTTCATTGCGGTCGGGACGCCTTCGAGGCGAGGCGACGGCCATGCCGATCTGTCCTATGTCTACGAAGCGGCCCGGGAAATCGCGGCCGCTGTTCACGGGTTCACCGTGGTGGCAATCAAATCCACGGTGCCGGTGGGCACGGGGGATGAGGTCGAACGGATCATTCGCCAATGCAATCCCCTGGCCGATGTGGCCGTCGTCTCCAACCCGGAATTCCTGCGCGAAGGAGCCGCGATCGACGACTTCAAACGACCAGACCGGATCGTTATCGGCCTCCCGTCGGACGAGCGTGGCCGGGAGGTGATGGCGGAGGTGTATCGGCCGCTCTATCTCAACCAGGCACCCATCCTGTTTACCGGCCGCCGCACGTCCGAGCTGATCAAATATGCGGCCAACGCCTTCCTGGCGCTCAAGATCACGTTCATCAACGAGATCGCGGATCTCTGCGAGAGCGTGGGCGCGAACGTGCGCGAGGTAGCGCGGGGCATCGGGCTCGACAATCGCATCGGCTCAAAGTTCCTGCACGCCGGCCCGGGCTATGGAGGATCCTGTTTTCCAAAAGACACGCTGGCTTTGGTCAAGACGGCGCAGGACAGCGGCGCGCCATTGCGCCTGATCGAAACGACGGTTGCCGTGAACGACCAGCGAAAACGCACCATGGCGCGCAAGATCGTATTTGCCTGCGGCGGAGATGTCCGCGCAAAGACAGTGGCCTTGCTGGGTCTTACCTTCAAACCCAACACCGATGACATCCGTGAAGCGCCTTCCCTCTCGATCATCCAGGCCTTGATCGATTTTGGAGCACATGTCCGAGTGTATGACCCCGAAGGCATGGAACAGGCGAAAATCGTGCTCGGCACAAGCGTAAGCTATGCCGAAGGCGCCTATGAATGCGCCGAGGGCGCCGACGCGCTGGTCATCGTGACCGAGTGGAATCAGTTCCGCGCCCTGGATTTTGAACGACTGTCCCGCACGATGTCGAAACGGGTGGTGGTCGACCTGCGCAACATTTACCGGCGGGCAGACATCTCCAAGCACGGCTTCGAGTACGTGAATATCGGTGAGGGAGCGGTCGGAGACAAGGCAGTTTTCGCCGCGGCCGCGGAATGAGGTATCTGGTCACCGGCACCGCAGGATTCATCGGTTTTCACCTGGCGCGTCGGCTGCTCGACGACGGTCATCGCGTCACCGGCTTCGACGGCATGACGCCATACTATGACATCGTCCTGAAGCAGTCCCGACACGCCCTGCTTGAAAGATACGACGCCTTTCGCGCCCATATCGGCCAACTGGAAGACCTGGATGCCCTTCGCCGCGCCGCGGACTCCGCCCGGCCCGATGTGATCGTGCATCTGGCCGCGCAGGCCGGTGTCCGCTACTCAATCGACAATCCGCGAAGTTACACGGACAGCAATCTCGTCGGCTCGTTCAACGTCCTTGAGCTTGCGCGTGATCTCAAGCCCCGGCATTTGCTCCTTGCGTCCACGAGCTCGGCCTATGGAGCGAACGACAAGATGCCATTCGTCGAAACCGACAAGGCTGATTGGCCGTTAACCTTCTATGCGGCCACGAAGAAGGCGATGGAGGCGATGGCGCACTCCTATTCACATATCTTCGGAACGCCGACCACATGTTTCCGCTTCTTCACCGTATATGGCCCCTGGGGCCGGCCCGACATGGCGCTCTTCAAATTTGTCGACGCGATCGAGAACGGCCGTCCGATCGAAGTGTATGGCGAAGGCCTGATGAAGCGCGATTTCACTTATATCGATGATCTCGTCGAAGCCATCGTCCGACTCGTCGAATGCACGCCTGCGACAGGTCGCGCGGCGTCCGCTCCCGGCGTCGTCGACACGCTGTCACCCGTCGCGCCGTGGCGTGTCGTCAACATAGGCGGCGGCGAGCCTGTCGGGCTGCTGCCTTTCATCAAGACGATCGAGAACTGCCTGGGCAAACGCGCCATCCGCAAGATGTTGCCGATGCAGGCTGGCGACATGCGGGCAACCTATGCCGACCCCCGCCTGCTGGAGACCCTTACGGGCTTTCGCCCTTGCACCAGCGTCGAGGACGGGGTGACCGCCTTCGTACGCTGGTATCTGGAAGAACGGCCATCGCGGCCGACAATCGCCGCCTGAAGCGCGCAGACCTGTGCTCCGTGCACGCGCCTAGGTCCTTGGCGCGACACAGGTTGGTCATGCCGAGGCCAGCTTGGCATGTATCCTGGGCCTTTCGCCATGCCAGGATGTCACCTCAATGGCGGCTCCGTCTCCACAAAGCACTGTAAAGCCGCTGTCGGTATGAGTTTGGACCTGGCCGGTCAGCCCGATATGGCGCCCAGGCGGGGCAAACATGCGCGCCTTGTCGATCACGATCTTGGCACCGGCAGTGAAAGTGAAGGCGCCCGGATAGGGATCGCCGATGGCGCGGACGAAACGAAGGACATTCTCGGCAGCATCGCTCCAGTCGATTATTCCGTCATCGGCCGTGCGCTTTGCGCAATAGCTGGCAAGGGATTCGTCCTGCGCGACGCCCACGGCCTTGTCACGACTTATCGCCGAAACGACAAGCGGCGTCATCTCGAACAGTGCCTGCTTGTGCTTGTCGTAAAGCGAGCGCGCGGTCTCGTCCGGTGCCACGGCAAAAAGCTTCTGGAGGACGATAGGGCCACTGTCGACACCCTCGTCGAGCCGGAAGAAAGTCGAGCCCGTCTCCTTTTCATTCGCAATGATCGTCCAGGGGATCACCGCCCTGCCCCGAAAACGCGGTAACGGCGCCGGGTGAAAGCCGATCGAGCCATATCGGGCGACCGAGCGAAATTCGCCGCGGCAGATTTGCGACCAGCCGACCACCATCGTCAAATCGGGCCGCTCGGCTTCGAGCCTGTCGATCGTGTCGGGCGCATTGATGTCCTTGGTCAGGTGGACCGCGGCCCCGGCCAGACGTGCCGGCCCCGCCAGATCGACGAAATCGGAATGGCGTTTGGAAGCTTCGCCCGCAAGGGTGACAAGCAGCGAAGGCGTCATGCCAGCTTCGACAAGGGCATCGAATGCGACCCGAGATCCCTCCACCGCACCGACAAAGGCTATGCGCATGAATTCAAGGCTCCAACTCACCGGCGTGAGCGATAGATGGACACAGATCTCTTCTATTGTCTGCTTCGTTTCTGCGCCCAAGTCCTCCTTTAGAGGTAAACGGCAGCCGGCGATGCATCCCTATGTGCAACTCGTCCCTTCAAAGAAAGCTGGGTATTTAGGGGTTGCGACAGCGGGATTGGAATACGCGATGGACAGCTTCGCCGGCTTGGCATTTCTGGATCGCAGCGCCACTACAGTCGGGAAGGGCGGATCTGATCTGCTACGCATGGCGATCCTGCTTTCTGGACGCCGACGCATTTGTGCTTTCGTCCCGCTACGAAGATTGCGCGGTACCACTCAAGGCCATGGCCGGCAGCCCGCCCATCGCGTCCTTCGACTGCGACGTCATACATGCTGCGCTACGATCCCCAAGGACTGAAGACCTGTCACCATGCTGACGACCACCCGTCTGACATTGCATAAGATCGACGCCCGGATCAGGATGACCTGGGCTGCGTCGGGCGCAGACGCGTTTCTTGTCTCCTATCCCGAATCCGGAGCAACCCAGCTTAGACATATCCTTTCGGAATACTTTCGTCGCCACGCCAACGGCGAAAATGTCCATCTTTCGCCAATGTTCGAGGTTCTTCCGGATTTCGATCTCGATCCGACGAGGGGCATCCCGGCTTTTCGTTACACAGATGAGCGCCATCGTGTGCCGCTCGTCCTGGTTTCGCACCTCACCTATAGACGCTCGCTTTTTCTCAACCGACCCATCATCTTCATGACTCGAGATCCGCGCGACGTAATCGTGTCAGCTTATTTCGATGCCACACGTCACAAACGCTGCTTCGAAGGCACCATGGACGCGTTCATTGCCGATCGCGAACAAGGCCTGCCGGCTCTGATAGTATATCTGAATGATTGGGGTAGAGGTCTAAAGCATCACGTAAGTGCAGTATTGGGCTATGGGGAACTGACGGAAGACCCTATGGGTGCCTGCACGCGTATCCTGAGATTTCTCGGCCACACACCGTCCGTGCGCGCGCTTCAGGATTCTATCGACGCCTCGCGTTTCGATGTAATGCGTGAGCATGAGATGGCGGGCGGCCTAGCGGCCCACGATGGCGAAAGCCAGCATGCGCGTCCCGGCAAGGTCGGCGGCTTTTCCGATCATCTTAGTGATGCGCAAGCCGAACTCATTGAGCAGACCTGCATCGACTGGCTAACTCCAGCCGCGATCGAACTGCTTGCCCGTGGCGGAACGCGGCTCGCATGCGGCTGGTATGAACTTCGCCGCCAATTCATGGATGAACACGGCCAAGGCGAGACGATCAAGAGAGATCTTCCTGTCGTCGAATCCCTTTCCACCAATCCATGCAGCAACTTGGCGGAGATCGCCGAGAAGTATGGAAATAATCCATCGACGTCCTGACGTTAAGAGGGGAGTAAATGCGACTTGCGATTGTGCAGGCGGGCCTGGGTGCAGGAGGGACGGAGCGCGTCGTCAGTCTGCTTGCCGCAGATCGATGCAGGCGCGGAGATGAAGTCCATCTATTTGCTTTCGTGGGAGAGCAAGACAAGAGCTATTTTGCCCTGCACCCGAAGGTCACCGTCCACAGACTTGTAGAGGATGGAGCTTCGCGGCTTTCGAAACTCGGATTTGTCCGCAGCTTGCGGCGCGTGGTCGTGTTGCGCGCGGAATTCAAGCAGCTTCAGCCCACTCTGATCGTTTCATTTCTAACAAAGATTAATATTCTTTGCCTGCTGGCGGCGAAAAATCTTGGCATCCGGGTTATTATCTCGGAAAGAAACAATCCCAAAGCGCAGAAAAAACATGCCGCTTGGCGGCTCGTTTCTGGCATCATACTTCGGCAGGCGGATCGGCTCGTCATGCAGACTGATGCGATTGTCAAGACGCTTCCGGATACGCTCAGAAAAAAAGCCCACGTTATCGGAAATCCTTGCGAGGTCATCGGAAATCCGTGCGAGGCGACCGATGCCTACAAAGACCATGGCAATGAGATGTTTCGCCTGGTCGCCGTCGGACGCCTGGTGGAACAGAAAGGCTTCGACACGCTGATAAAGGCGTTTGCTAAAATCACTACCGAGTTTCCGGCATGGGCGTTGACAATCTTCGGCGAGGGACCTGATCGGGTTCTTCTTCAACGTCAGATCGATGCGTTGGATTTGGAGGACAGGGTAAAGCTTGCCGGCATTACCGAGCGTCCGGGCGAATGGGCGCGCGACGCCTCCCTCTTTGTCCTGCCGTCACGCTACGAAGGCTTTCCCAACGTGCTGATCGAGGCGATGGCGGCAGGCCTGCCCGTCGTCGCAACGGACTGCGATTTCGGTCCATCCGAAATCATCGAACCAGGCGTTTCGGGTCTGCTGGTACCAGTCGACGATGTTGCCGAGTTGGCATCCGCGATGGCATGCCTGATGCGAAACAATGCTCTTCGCCACAAAATGGGTAGATCGGCCCGGAAAACGATCGATCGGTTCTCAATGCAGCAGATTGCGGAGAAATGGGACTCCGCTTTGACGAAATTCTGAAAATGAAGGCAATCGATCACGAACTCAGTTATTCAGGTGCGCGATCTACGAATGAAAAATATCCGATGCCGGACAAGAACACCTCGAGCGTTTTCAAATCTGGCGCACATATCCTGATGTTCATCCGGAGAATGATCTTTGATAGGCGCACTTTACAGCCAATGTAACTAAAAGCGGCGACCTGTCGCGCGTGGAAGGCAATGCCCGCACATCGTCCCTGATTGGGATCGGTCTCAAGACACAAGGCACATGTAGACTTCGAGATTGTGTCCCGTGGCGTGGCCTGGCTTTTGACCACTACGAAGCCTTGCGGTTGGCCAGAGGACGTATCAGCGAGCTGCGGCAGGCATGCCGATGAAAGGAGCATCGCTCATGAAACGCACGTTCGACCTGCTCGGTGCCGCCTGCCTTCTGCTGCTGATGTCGCCCTTCATCGCGGTGCTTTCAATAGCAGTCGCGCTGCTTCTTGGGCGGCCTGTTTTTTTCCGCCAGGAACGTCCCGGCCTGCACGGGAAACCATTCAAGATAATCAAGCTCAGAACGATGACCGATCGTCGGGATCGTCATGGCCGGCTGCTTCCCGATGCTGACAGGCTGACTGGCTTTGGCAGCTTTCTGCGCGCAAGCAGCCTTGATGAGCTGCCCGAATTGATCAATGTATTGCGGGGTGAGATGAGCCTCGTCGGGCCTCGTCCCCTCTTGATGGAGTATCTCCCCCGCTATAGCCCTGAGCAGGCGCGTCGTCACCAAGTCATTCCCGGCATCACAGGTTTGGCGCAGGTGAACGGCCGCAACGCACTTGATTGGGAGAACCGCTTCGTCCTGGACGTCTGGTATGTCGATCACCGGACCTTCGCACTTGACCTGAAAATTCTCTGCCTGACCTTTTACAAGATCTTCACCCGAGAGGGGATCAGCGCCGCGGGACACGCCACCATGCCCGAGTTCATGGGCTCGCAGGTTTTGCAGTCGGGCGGGCCGTTGAGGACGTCTGGATCGCGCCTGCCACGGTTGGCCGCAAGGGTTGCAGCCATCGGTATTCTGCTAGAACTTGGGACTGCCGCTTTCGTTTTTGTTGTCGATCCATATGGGATCAACCATCATCTGGAGATTCCTGATTTCAATGCCGAAAAGACACATCGCCTTTCGATCGGTACGACAGCCGAGCGCTCACTACGTCTATGGCTCACCGACTACGACACTTTGATCCTCGGCGGCTCGCGGGCGCGCGTCGGGCTTGATCCCGCCGGACCGAGCCTAGCTAGGCTGAAGGCCTACAATGCCGCGGTTCCGCATGCGAGCATGGTCGAACTCTATGACATTGGCATGTTCGCCCTGGCTCACGGCGCACCCCGCCGGATGATCGTCAATCTCGATTTCTCCATGTTTGAGGCGGACCGAACGGAAACCCAAGATTTTCCGGAGTCCGGCTTTGCCGGAGTTCCAATGCCTATCGTTTATGCGCGGTCCCTGTTCTCCCCCGAAAGCTTTATCGACGCTTTGCGGACGGTGCACGCCAACAGCATTGGATTTCGGGAGACCGACAAGGAAGACGGTTTTCACCAGATCATGTTGGCACATAATTACAGCTACAGACAGGTGTCCGACCAGAGGCTGAATCGGTTGATGGCGGAGTTTTCGTCTCCCGGCAGCTTCGATTATGACATCACCAGAATCGGCCTGTTGCATGACCTGCTGGATCGTCTCACCGCCGCTGGAGTAGACGTCACGCTCTTCATTTCGCCGATACATGCTCGTCAGATGGAAGCACTCAGGGCCATGGGGCTACTCCCGGTTTACGACCGCTGGCGTGTGGATCTGACGTATACCGTAAGTCAGGTCAACGCATCCAAGACAGCCACGTCTGAAGTGAAACTGTGGGATTTTAGCGGCTATAACTCCGTTACAATGGAAGACATTCCGGATCCGGGCGATCGTCATCAGACGATGCGGTGGTACTGGAGCTCTGCGCGTTACACTCCGGCCTTGGGAGAGTTGATGCTGGATCGCATGCTCGGCCAAGCCTATTCGGGCCCGTCGGATTTCGGCATATCTCTTACCGGATCCAACCTTAGATCAATCCTCGACCAACAGCGAAAGAGGCGCACCATATATGTCGTGCTTCATCCCGAGGAGATTAATAGGATATGGAGCCGTTTGCTTTTATTTAAATTTACAAAGCCAAATATCTAGGCAATTTTCTCTTTATTAGTTCGGTATGTCTTATAGTTCTACTTTTTTGTTCCGCATATATTTAGCGATAAAACGGCCATGAAGCTGCTACCGCTAATGGGGTAGGCCATCGGTCGTAGCGGCGATCAGGTCCTAGCTTATTGGGGTTGCGACAGGACCAAACTTGGTCGTGGCGGCTTTCTGGTTTCTGCCGATGATGGATGCATCGGCAGAAACAATCCCGGAGAACGACCAAGGGACGCGTACTGCCGATCAAGAATGAGCGGGGCGACTTTGGCTACGGTTGCGATGATCGGAAGACTGGCTCGACGGGTGCTGCAAGCTGCCAGGCGCAAGAGTGCGGGCCGCACGCGCCTGGCCAATATCGCACACCTTCTGACCGGCAATTTTCTTGGCTCATTGCTGGCGCTTGTAGCCTTTACGCTTTCAGCACGAGCGCTTGGCGTGACGAACTATGGTGAGCTTGCATTGATCATCGCGTTCACAAGGGTCGTCGAGCGCGTTGTCAGCTTCCAGTCGTGGCAGCCAATTATCAAATACGCAGCCGGCATGAACGCATCCGAGGGCCACGAGAATTTGCGCGTCCTCATGAAGTTCGGCCTGCTTATCGATGTCGGCGCCGCTGTCAGCGCCTGGGTCGTCGCCATTGGCGCGGCCCTTCTCATTGCGCCGGTTTTCGGTTGGTCGACGCAAATTGTGCATCTTCTTGTTCTCTACTCCAGCGTTCTGCTATTTCAGATTTCCGGCGTCCCCGTGGCTGTCCAACGCATGGCCGGCAACTTTCGCCTCCTCGCCTATGGGCAGCTGCTCAACGCCGTTCTGCGCGTATTGCTGTGTCTGCTCGGCGTGCTGCTCAACGGCGATCTCGCTTACTTCACGGCGGTTTGGGCCGGAACGCAGATCCTCGGCTCCCTGGCGCTCCTGACGCTGACCATGCGCGCGCTACACAGGCAGGGTGTCCACAATGTCCTGGGCGCGCCTTTGGCCGGCATCACACGCCGCTTCCCTGGCATCTGGAATTTCGCGTGGTCGTCGAACATCTCACTCACTTTGCGCGCGAGCGCGCAAGAACTCGATACGCTGCTGGTGGGATGGCTAGCCGACCCGGCCTCGGCTGGCTTGTACCAGATCGCCAAGCGTATAGGCCGCGTCGGCCAGCAAGTAGGCCCGCAGGTGCAAAACGTTCTCTATCCCGATGTCGCCCGCCTTTGGGCAAAAGGCAGCATCGAGGAATTCAAGCGGGTGATCTTTCAGACCGAAGCCATGCTGCTCTGCTTTGGCGTCATTTGCGTCCTGGTCGTGGCGGTGCTCATCCGGCCGCTGCTCGCCTGGACCGCGGGACCGGAGTTCATAGGCGCAGCCAGCCTCGTCATCGTGCAGATGGTGGCGGTCACGTTCGTGCTTTCGGGCTCAGCCGCCCGCTCGGCGCTGCTTGCCATGGGCCGGCAACGTGAGGTGTTGCGCATTGTTGTCGTTGCCACAGCCGCCTTCCACGTGACGGCCCTCCTGCTCATCCCGCGGATCGGCGCGATGGGGGGCAATATTGCCCATATCGTCCTGGGCATTCTGTGGGCCTTCGGCCTGGCGCTTTCGTTGCGACAGGCGCTCAAGACCGCCCATCATCCCGACCGGCAAACCCCGCCGGCGGACGCTCTCAACCAAGCAAGTCTTGCCCCTTCAAAGGCGATCTAGATGTCTCTTGCACCTCAAGCTCTTGCGCCTCAAGCCCAGGCACCTCAAGCCCTGGTCACTTTGCCTGCAGCGCAGCGGCGCTCGCCTTCCTCTCCTTCGTGGCTCACACATCTGCAACGACTCGAGGCTGAATCAATCCATATCATTCGCGAGGTCGTCGCCGAACTGCGCAACCCGGTGATGTTGTATTCGGTGGGCAAGGACTCGGCCGTAATGCTCCATCTCGCGATGAAGGCCTTCTATCCGTCGCAACTGCCGTTCCCCCTTCTCCACATCGACACGACGTGGAAATTCAAAGAAATGATCCGTTTCCGCGACGAGACTGTCGCGCGGCTTGGCCTGAAGCTGCTGGTGCGTCGCAACGAGGCCGGCCTGGCCGAAGGGATCACGCCATTTACACATGGCTCGTCGACCTACACGCAGATCATGAAGACGGAGGCGCTGAAATCGGCACTGACCTCGCTCGGCTTCGACGCCGCTTTCGGCGGCGCGCGGCGCGACGAGGAAAAGAGCCGCGCGAAAGAACGGGTGTTTTCGCTGCGCAGCGATAGCCATGGCTGGGATCCAAAGAACCAGCGCCCGGAACTATGGAACCTCTACAACGGCCGGCTGAAACCAGGGGAGTCCGTCCGGGTCTTTCCTCTCTCGAACTGGACCGAAACCGACATATGGCAGTACATCATGAGGGAGAACATCCCCATCGTCTCGCTGTATTTCGCGGCCAAACGCCCCGTGGTGGAGCGCGACGGACAGTTGATCATGGTGGACGACGATCGTCTGCCGCTCCGCCCAGGCGAATCCCCCGAAATGCGCTCGGTACGCTTCCGCACGCTTGGCTGCTATCCCCTCACCGCGGCCACTGAAAGCACTGCCGCGTCTGTTCCCGAAGTGCTCCAGGAAATGCTTGTCGTGAGGACCTCCGAGCGATCAGGTCGGCTGATCGACCATGACGAGGCAACCTCGATGGAAAAGAAAAAGCGCGAGGGGTACTTCTGATGCTGGGTTTTGCTCAAACCGCGGAACTCGAATCTTCTTCGATAGACGAGATCACTTCGCAATATCTTGCTGTCCACGAGAAGAAGAGCCTGCTGCGATTTTTGACATGCGGCAGCGTGGACGACGGCAAGTCGACGCTGATCGGCAGGCTGCTCTACGACACGAAGCTGCTGATGGAAGACCAGCTTGCCACACTTACCCGCGATTCCCAACGCCACGGCACAACCGGCGGCGATCTCGACTTCGCCCTTCTGGTCGACGGTCTGGCCAGCGAGCGCGAACAGGGCATTACGATCGACGTGGCCTATCGTTTCTTCGCCACGGAACGGCGCAAATTCATAGTCGCCGACACGCCCGGCCATGAGCAATACACCCGCAACATGGCTACTGGCGCATCCAATGCCGACCTGGCGATCATTCTTGTCGATGCGCGGCAGGGCATTCTGACCCAGACACGCCGACATTCCTTCATCGTTTCGCTGCTCGGAATCCGGCATGTCGTCCTTGCGGTCAACAAAATCGACCTGGTCGATTATTCGCAAACGGTATTCGACGAGATCGAGGCGACCTATCGAAGCTTCGCGGAACCGCTTGGCTTCGCGTCTCTGGATGCCATCCCGCTGTCGGCGCGTTATGGCGACAATGTTCTTTCGAAAGGCGAGAACCTGCCCTGGTATCGGGGCCCGACGCTCATCGAGCATCTGGAAACCGTCGAGGTGGAACGAGACCGCCGTAGCGCGCCTTTCCGGATGCCGGTGCAATGGGTCAATCGCCCGAACCTCGACTTTCGCGGGTTTGCCGGCACCATCGCCGCCGGCGTGATCCGGCCGGGAGACCGTGTGGTCGTGGCACGATCCGGCGTGACGAGCCTGGTCAAGCGCATCGTCACCCAGGACGGAGACCTGTCGGAGGCAGCGGCCGGCGAGGCTGTCACGCTGACGCTCGAAGACGAGATCGACGTTTCTCGCGGCGACGTCCTGGCGGGGGCGGCGGAGCGCCCGGAAGTGTCAGACCAGTTTGCGGCCCATCTGCTCTGGATGCACGAGGATCCATTGATCCCCGGCCGCCCGTATCTGATCAAGCTCGCCACCAGCGTGGTGGGTGCGAGCGTTACGCAGATAAAACACCGGGTTGACATCAATAATTTTGCAAAACTGGCAGCAAAAACCCTCGAGAAGAACGACGTCGGCTTCGTCAACTTGACGACACAGGCACCGCTCGCCTTCGACCCGTTCTCCAACGTGCACGAAACCGGCGCGTTCATCGTCATCGACCGGATCAACAACCACACGGTCGGTGCCGGAATGATCGACTTCAGTCTGCGCAGGGCGAACAACGTCCATTGGCAAGCACTGGATGTCGACATGAATGCGCGGGCGATCGCCAAAGGTCAAAAGCCCGTGGTGCTGTGGTTCACAGGCCTGTCGGGCTCCGGAAAGTCGACGATCGCGAATCTCGTGGAGAAGCGCCTCCATGCGATCGGCAGGCACACCTACCTTCTGGACGGCGACAATGTTCGCCATGGCTTGAATCGAGATCTCGGCTTTACCGACGCGGATCGCGTGGAGAACATTCGTCGCGTCGCCGAGGCCGCCAAGCTGATGGTCGACGCGGGGCTGATAGCGCTCACTTCATTCATTTCGCCATTCCAGGCGGAGCGGCGGATGGCGCGCGACCTCTTCGGCCCAGGGCAGTTTATCGAGATCTTCATCGACACACCACTGGAGATCGCTGAAAGCCGCGACCCGAAGGGCCTTTATCGACGCGCCCGAAATGGGTTGATCCAGAATTTCACGGGCATCGGCAGTCCCTATGAGCGCCCGGAAGCGCCACAGATCACGGTTACGCCGGATCTGAGCGCCGAGGAGGCCGCGGAAGTGATCGTCAGCTACCTCGAACGAGGCAGCTACCTCGGAACCGCGACCGGGTAACAGGCGATGGTTGGAGGAGCTAGCCAAGGGCCGATACGGGTTTGCTTTCCATTTATCGGTGATGATGTCGGTGGAAGCCACATCTCGGCGCTCAAGCTCATCCAGAACCTCGATACATCGAAGGTCGTTCCGATTCTGGTGCTTCAGGAAACGGCCGGGCCTCTGGCGGCCTTTCTGCAAATGGAGGGCCAGCCCTTCACGGGTTTTCCGCTGCCGACGACTTCGCCTGGAAAGGGAATAATCCCCGGCGATGTCATGACCTATCTGACCAGTACGCTTCCGCGCATGCGGCGTTTCATCAAGGAGCAGAAGTTCGATATCGTTCACACCAATGACGGCAGGACGCATGTGAATTGGGGCATTGCGGCGAGGCTGGCAGGTGCTCGGCTGGTTTGGCATCATCGCGGCGACCCCGACGCCAAGGGCGCTAACGTGCTTGCGCCGCTCATCGCGCATCGCATGGTGACGGTGTCGCGATTTTCGCGACCGCGGCATCCGATCAGATCCCTCAAGGGACGGCTCAGCGTCATCCATAGTCCCTTCGACCATCCGTCGACTGTGCCTGACAGGATCGCGGCCAAGGCCGCACTTCTGGACGAGCTAGGCCTTGCACCAGGAACACGCGTCCTGAGCTTCATCGGCGGGCTGATCGAACGAAAGCGGCCGCTCCTCTTCATCGATATCCTTGATCGTTTCGTGCGGGAGCATCCGCAAATCCCGGTCGTCGGCTGCGTGTTCGGGAATTCACCCGCGGGCTCGCAAGATCTTGAAGCGGCCGCCCGCGTGCGCTGCGCCGAGCGCGGGCTCGGCCAAACGGTGCGCTTCATGGGTTTTCGCAACCCGATCGAACCTTTCCTCGCGGCAACGGATGTTCTGGTGGTTCCCGCCATGGGAGAGCCCTTCGGCCGAACCCTTATCGAGGCGATGTTTCTTGGGACGCCGGTGGTTGCAACCGATCATGGCGGCAATCCGGAAGCTATCGAGAACGGGCGGACCGGATTTCTGGTCACACCGGAAGACGCCGGGGCCTTCATGGAGCCGCTATCGCGGTTGCTGTCCAATCCGCCGCTCTGGGCCCGGATCAGCGATGCAGCCCGCGACCACGCCTTCTTCTCCTACAGCACGCACCGCCATGTCGAAAATGTCATGAAGATCTATGACAGGGCGCTTTGCTCCCGCAAAGCCGGCTTGGCGACCGACCTAACCAGCGAAATCGGCGGTTAAAGGATTTTCGCAATGCGGGTAGAGCACATCGATTTCCTTGTCATCGGAGCCGCAAAAAGCACAACGACCTGGCTGCAGCAGCAGCTTCAGGCCGATCCGAGCGTCAGCACGCCGGCATCCTGATAGACGCATCCAAGGGAAGGGCCTCCTTTGACATGAGTGAGTTTCACGAAAAGTCAGCTGCGCCATTGACATATGGTTCCCCCGGCATTGATCGAGGTCTGCCGTACGAAGCCCATCATCCTGCTCGCAATGCGAACCAAGACACGGGAGCTGCCCAGAGTGGGATCGTGGCCACGACCCCGGCCGGTCAAGTTGGATATCGCCGCGAAATTGACGGCCTGAGGGCGATCGCAGTCGTTCTGGTGATCCTCTACCATTCAGGGCTTCGCGTCGCGGGCCTTGACCCCTTTGCGGGCGGTTTTATTGGCGTTGATGTCTTTTTTGTTATTAGCGGCTATCTGATTGGCTCGATTGTACAGCGGGAAGTCATGGATGGGACTTTCTCGTTCGCCAATTTTTACGAGCGTCGCGCGAGACGGATCCTACCTGCGCTGTATACCGTCTTAGCAGTAACGATCCCCTTCGCTTGGCTATATATGCTGCCGAGTGCCTTTAGAGACTATTCGGCGAGCCTTTTGGCAACCGTGTTTTCAGCCTCCAATCTATATTTCTGGCATGTTGCGAGCTATGACGCAGCCGACAATCTTTTTCGTCCATTAATTCACACCTGGAGCTTGGGGGTCGAAGAACAGTTCTACGTGATCTTCCCTTGCTTTCTTCTACTGGTGTGGAAATTTTCTCGGAAATTTTTAACAGCCATCCTGTGCATTGGGCTCGTCGTTTCGTTCATTCTTGCGGAGTGGATGACGCGGCATTTCCCGGACGCATCTTTTTTTCTACTGCCAACCCGAATCTGGGAACTAGGGTTGGGGGTGTTTCTGGCAAGACGTGAATTGACTGGCGGCCGGCTTGTGTCGATGCGCTCTTCGCGAGTCGCGCCTGCGGTCGGTTTGGCGCTCCTGATCTGCTCGGTGCCGCTGATGAGGCCGCAGTGGCATCACCCAGGACTTGTAACGTTGATCCCGGTTGCAGGAACGGCATTGCTTATCTGGTATACAGGGCACGGCGATCCCATTACACGAGCGCTTTCCTCCCAGCCATTTGTATTTGTCGGCCTGATATCATATTCCCTCTACCTTTGGCACCAGCCGATATTTGCTTTCGGCAGATTGAGTGTGACCAATTCTGTCGATGGAACGATGGTATTTTGTTGGATTTTGATGTCTGTCATACTTGCCACTGCGACTTACCGCTTCGTTGAGATGCCGACTCGCAGCAGAAAGCGAACCAGCAAGCGCGTTATATGGCTGATTGCCTCACTGGGGGCCGTGTTACTCAGCGGCGGCGGATACTACTGGTATGTCCAAAATGGCATGCCAAGCCGTTTTGCGGACGGCCTGGCCCCGATTGCCGCTGCATCCGATATTCGCGAGGCTCAGATCTTTCAGAACGGGAAGAGCTGTCTCAACTTTGCGCCTGAACAGGGCCCTTGTACCTTTCATGGCTCGAATCCCGAGGGCTATGCTCTTGTTAGTTTAGGTGACTCTCACGCTCGCACTCTGCTTGGTCCGATGCGAGACAGCCTCGATGACTACCGAGATATCGCCTCGTTCACACCGCTCAATCGAGGCGGCTGCGTATTTCTCCTCGGTCTGCAAAGGGTTGACGTGGACCAACCGGGTTGTCCAGGCGACTACAATGACAAGAGGCTCGACTACGTAGGCAGGCTGAAGCGACCGATAGCCGTGCTCTTGTGGCGTCTCCCCATTCTCGTGGAGCAGAGCCGTTACAACAATGGCGAGGGGGGAATCGAGCCGGGCGACGATCACCCGCATTTGGCCAAGCTGGGTGAAACCGGGCCCGCCGATCCGGCTGCAGTCGCCACGGCCATTTCCCGCACCATAAACACACTTCTGGAGCGCGGGGTGAAAGTTGTCTTAGTCTATCCTGTCCCGGAGATGGGTTGGAACGTCCCGCAGGTGCTTCTCATGCGGGCCAGACGCCAGAACGATCCTGCAGCTTATATGCAGGCGGACCCGATTTCGGTTTCCTATGGGGATTTCCGCCGGCGAACGCAACGGACATACGCATTATACGATAATGTCGGATCCGATCCAAATCTCGTGCGTGTGTATCCGGAGAAGGCCTTCTGCGATCAACAGCGCTGTTTCGCCAATCGAGGCTCTCAGATTTTTTATCGGGACGATAACCATCTCAGCGAGACCGGGGCGTCCAAGCTCAACGTTTTGATCATGGACGCCATCAAAGCACGGTGGGGAAATGACCGATGACAGGCGAAGGAAGAGCCGTGGACTTTTTCGACCGGGAAGTCTTATGCGACGTCCCAGCACGGAAGCGACAAGGCTTCCCCTTGCAGTAGAGCTCGACGCTATGCCTTGCGGTGGTATATTTCGAAATACGGGTCCAAAGAGCTGGAAATTCTCTCATCCATGTAAGCGATCTCGTCTCTGTTGAAATAGTCGACATAACCGCCAATTTTACCCCGGCGCACCTTAAAACTGTCGGGGTTCGACTGGTCCGTCGGGCGCATTCTTTCGTGACCGAAAGCGTCTGCCATTTCGATCTTTCGCAAATTCTCGAAAGAGCCAAAGGTTGTCGCCTCATCGAGGATCATCTCCGGCACGCCCTGAATGCCCAGAAAATCTAGCGCCGTGCGAAGCGCCGATTTTGGAGCTTGGCGCATATGTTCGTAGGACAGCATTTGAAATGCCTTCACCTTATCGCGGTTGTGCGCCCAAGCGTTGTAGAACGCTATGATGGAATCAATGCTGCCGACATCCTGGGCAAGAAACTCACTGATCGTTCCGTCAAACACCTTCATTCGGTGCGTTGCGTCGAAATAATATGAAACAAGCACGTCTCTCGGATCCCGAACCAGAAATAGGATCTTTTTTCCTGAATATTTTGACTTATCGACCTGGATTTCGCTGGGACGCTTAAGGTTTGGGCTGTCGTCGTGAGAAAAGCCGATGCAGGGAATATTCGATGAGATCTTCCAGAAATGCTGGATTTCCATCGGATTCTGCAGGTTAAGGCCGTAGTGTTTGTCGATGACGCGGCCAACCATGGTGCGCAGCCACGTTCTACCGCATTTCGGGTATGAAAGCACAAAGGAGTCTCGCGACCAAAAGATCATCTGGCGGCGCAACGCTCCCAGGGGACCCGAGTAGCGTATTTTCTTTGGAACGACGGCTTCGCCAAGGAAAAAGGTAGCGTCGCGAAGATTGTTCTTCAACTGTCCGAGCATAGAAAGCTTCCTCTGCTAGCGTGAGTTTGGCGCATTGGCGGCGTCAACAATGAAGTGCCCGAAGACGGGACCGCCGGACCGAAACTCAAGCGACCATTTTAATCTCCGCCATTGTAAGCCATTGCGTCGGTGCAGCGAGACCTAGCTAGCTGGCTGGCCCGGACTGATGGGAGTACCTCTTTGGATTAACGCGGCAAAGTCCGCTTGCAGTTCCGATAGCCCCCCATGCACAAAAGCATGTGTTGCTTAGAAAGCGGGTAAAGCGCCCCATAGCAGCGATAAGATCGTAGCCTCGAATCCGAACGATTGCAGGCCAACCTGTTCTTGATTGAGCAAGGGACTGGCAGGCACGGATTTGTGCCTGCGAGTTCAAACAGCCGCATCTCTTGACGCGCTCTCTTGGGGCGCGGCGGCTAAGCTTTGTCGAGGTCTAGAATGAGCCAGTCAGATCAGCCGTTTGAGGCAATCAGTCCACTGGGAGGCCAATCCCTTTTGCTGGCCACTGCGATCGCTCTCGGCCGTCTCGTCAGCAAACCGCGGACGATTGTTCATGTGCTGTCTTACTTGCGCCGGCGGGTGACCGGGCGCGCCAAGGCCGTTGGCAAGAACCTTCATCTCTACATCATCGATCTGGCCCTGGCGCTGGCGGCACTGTCGTTTGCTTCATTCATGCGATTGGGCCTTGATGGAGAATTCACCGGTCCGGAAAGCCACGCTTCGTTGCTCTTCGCACTCCCTTGCTTCCTGCTTACATGCGCCGTGGTCTTCCCGGTGACTTGCCTCTACACCCGCAACTGGCGATATGCTTCTGTCGGCGACATGCTCGGTATCGTTCGCGCGGCATTCGTCACATCGCTGGCCTTCGTGTTCCTGATGTTTGTGGCTACACGGCTCGATTCGATCCCGCGCTCGGTGATAGTGATCCAGTTTCTGTTGCTCGTGCCGCTGCTTATTTCAGTTCGCATCCGCTCCAAGCTCGTTGAGCTAAGCCGCTTTGGTCCGACTGCGAACAGAGCGAAAAACGGACGCGACGTGGTCCCTGTGCTGCTGATCGGTGCAGGCGATGCGGCCGATCTTTATATTCGCGCGCTGCAGCGGGATCCGAATGCACGCCATTGGCCGGTCGGCGTGCTCGATAATGGCGCAACGACAGAGGGCTATTTCCTGCGCGGCGTGCCGGTTCTGGGCAGCATCGAAGACTTCGACATGGTCATCGGCGATCTGGAAGGTCGCGGCATCAAGCCCCGCCACGTGATTTTCACCGAAAGGGTGCCTGGCCTCGTCGACCCGATGCTTGAAGCGCTGATCGACCGGGCCGACCGTCTGGGCATCGCTGTCTCTCGCCCCGCCCCGGTCCTGGAACTGCGCAATCCTAAATATCAGAGTCGCTTCGACTTGCGCCCCATCGAACTTACCGACCTTCTGGAGAGGCCGCAGGCGGTTCTTGATAAAGATGCGTTGTCCCGAATGATCGAAAACAGGCGCATCGTCGTCACCGGCGCCGGAGGCTCGATCGGCGGAGAGCTCACGCAGCAGATTGCCGCGCTCGGCCCCACCGAAGTGGTCCTGATCGATAACAGCGAGTACAATCTGTACGCCATCGATCTGGAATTGGCGGAGAAATTCCCTAATGTGCGCCGGAAGCCATATATCTGCGACGTACGCGACCCTGTTCGCCTGGGCGAGATTTTCCGACGCCATCGCGTTGACCTGGTCTTCCACGCGGCGGCGCTCAAACATGTGCCGATGGTCGAGTTGAATCCCTGTGAGGGCATTCTTACCAACGTCATCGGTACTATGAACGTGGCAGAAGCGACCCGCCTTTGCGGCGCCAAGGCAATGGTCCAGATATCCACCGACAAGGTTGTGAACACGACCAGTGTCATGGGCGCTACCAAGCGCCTTGCGGAACTCTACTGCCAGTCCCTGGACCTCGCCTTCACCGCCGGCGATACCCCCGTCCGCTTCATGACCGTTCGTTTCGGCAATGTTCTGGGTTCAAGCGGGTCGCTGATCCCGCTGTTCAAGCGCCAACTCGCCCACGGCGGTCCGCTGACCGTGACCGACATGGAGATGAAGCGCTTCTTCATGACAATACGCGAGGCGGTTGAACTGACCTTGCAGGCATCGGCCCATGGTCTGGAGAAAAAACTCGGACAGGGCGAAATCTTCGTTCTCGACATGGGTGCGCCAATCAAGATCATCGACATGGCGCGCCGCATGATCAAGCTCGCGGGATTTCGGCCGGATGAGGACATCAAGATCAAGATTGTCGGCTGCCGGCCGGGAGAAAAGCTGTTCGAGGAACTCTTCGACGAAAGCGAAAGACGTGTCGACGTTCCGATTTCCGGAGTCTTGGGCGCCGTGCCCAACGCGATGCCGCTTGACACGCTTCGCAAGGGATTTTCGCAATTGCGTCGCTTGGCGAGGGCCGGCGACACTGAGGGAGTGTTAAATCTTGTTGCGGATATGCTTCCCAGTTACCGCAGAGAGGAAGCCAAGCCTGCGGCGGCGGTGACGGCGCCATTCGTGCCTCATGTGATCCTCGGTTCAGCCAAGGCAACCACGCGTCCACACGAGGCGGCCGCTTGAGGCCCAGCGGGAGCGCTGCCGTGCTAAGGCATATTGCCTCGGCTCTGTTTGTCGCGCTGTCGTGCGGCACTGCACTGGCCGGGGCGCCTCAACCTCAGCCGACAGTGGCCGAGGCACGGAAGGCGGTCGAGGCTGCCGGGGCCTATTTCCGCGATCATCTCGGTGTAGCGGGAACTTATGTATGGAAATATTCCCTCGACGGCCAAAAGAGGGTGGGCGAGGGCGGTACCGTGCCCGCGAGCGTTGGCTGGGTGCAGCCGCCTGGTACGCCGGCTGTCGGCGCTGCGTTCCTGCGCATTTTCGAGGTTACCGGCGACAAGCAATGGCTTCAGTCTGCCCAGGTCGTGGCAACCGCTCTGGTCAAGACTCAGCTGGAGTCCGGCGGATGGTTTTACAAGATCGAGACCGACCCGCAAAAGGCGGCGACATGGTGCTACCGCGCACTGAAGTTGGGCGGGAATACCTGTCGCGATATCAAGGACAATCCGCAACGCAACGAGACTGTCCTCGATGACAACAACACACAGAGCGTGCTGAATTTTCTGATGTGGTTCGACCTGGCGAGCGGCGGTTCGGATCCGGACGTCCGTTCCTGCATCGACAGGGCGCTTCATCGATTGATGCGGGTGCAATACCCGAATGGGGCCTTCCCGGTATTCTTCAAGGGAGCCGCGCCTGGGGCGGATGTAAAGGCTGCGGCCAAGGCGAGTATTCCGGCCAGTTGGTCTCACGAGTGGCAGAAGCCTGATCGTCCGCCCTATTTCATCATCAATGACAATCTTCCCCGCGATATGGGTCGTCTCTTTCTCAACGCCTACCGCACATATCACGATCCCGCATATCTCAAGACGGCGGAGAAGGTCGGTGATTTTCTCCTTGCAGCCCAGTTGCCCGCGCCACAACAGGGCTGGGCTCAGGGTTACGATCGTTCCATGCAGCCGGTTTGGGGACGCAGGTTTGAGCCGCCAGCGGTCGTCTCGCGCGAAACCGCCGGCAACATCGATTACCTGATCGAGTTGAACGAGCAAAACAGGGATGCGCGGTTGCTGCACGCGGCGACGACTGCAGCCACCTGGCTACAGGCGGCGCGCCTGTCCGACGGCAGTTGGGCACGTTTCTACGAACTCAACACCAACCGGCCGCTTTACATCGATGAGCGCGGCCAAGTGACGTTCGACGACATGGACCTCCTGAAACACTACGGCATGAAAACCGGTGCAGAGATCGAGCCGGTGTTCGCTCGGCTCGAGAGTGCAACGCGGGGGCAGAGAGTTTCACGTCAACGACTGTGGATCAGTGCCGCGGATGAGTTGAGTGCTGGCGAACTGAATTCAAAGGTGCGTCAGCTCGTCGACAGTCAGGATACCCAGGGACGCTGGGTTGAGGGCCGGTTTATCGAGGGAGAAGACTTCGTCGAGGGCGTGTTCGCCCTCGCTCGTTTCATCTCCGCGCAAGCATCAGAGCCGGCGAAATAGCTTCTATATATCGCTCGCTCTTGCCATGGGGAGACCCTGACCAGATCTTCCGGGTGCGCCGATTTTAGCCTTTGTAGGAGCTGGAAAGCTCGGCTGGTGGGCCCCTTAGATCGGCCTGCGTAGGAAAGGCCGCGAACGACCGTACTTGGAGCGAGTACCGCGAAGAAAGCGCGTGACCGTTCTTGAAGCTGGGCCGTCGCGCAAAATCGCAACACTGGGCGCCATTCCAAGCAGCAGAGGCACGAGAAAGAAACGACTGTAAAGATGTGGTAGCGCATTTGCCAGCGCCGCGAAGAGGAGAACTGTCGTCGCCGTGCAAATGGCGGATACCTTGCCTTCACGACTCCGAGCGGCAAGGATGGCGATGGTGATGCCTGCCACGAGCAGGAGCAGAAAACCGATGAATCCGGGCAGCCCTGCCTCGACCCATATGAGGAGGTAGGTGTTGTGGACCGGGGCGTGCAATTCGCTGACCTGCCGATACTGGTCGGCACCGATACCAAGCAGTGAATTATTGTCCGCTTTGCCAATGGCCTCATGGATGAGCCGCATACGGTCTGCAAACGTGCCAGCCTCATCGAGGTCACCATTCTGCAGCGCATTCAGCACGCGGTGTTGGAAGACCTCGGGCAAGAAGTCGCGGCCCCAGGTAACGGCAATGAAGAATGCGGCGAGCGAGGTCACCGCTAAAGAAATGATGCGGCGCCACGAGCCCGTCGCGACTACGAAGATGGTGACCGCAAAGACAAGGCCGATCAGGCCGGTATTGGATCCTGTCAAAATAATGCCATAACCAAAAAGCGGCAGTCCGACCCAAAGCCAGCGAGGCCTTATGCAACCTGACGCCACCAGCCACAACATTAGCGGGACAGAGAGCGCTATCAGCGTTGCGCACTCATTCTCGCGTTCCACCCAACCCTGGAAACGACCATTGCCGCTGACAAAGACGGTGCCGCGTTGCTTGAGGATGTCGATTATCACTATCCCCTGCAGACACATCACGGCGATCGAGCAAAGAAATGATTTCATCAAGAGAACGATTTCCGCCCAGGGCCTCGACACGATCATGAAGGCCAGGAGAAAGTAAGCGTACAGATATTGCGCCGAGATGATGAAGCCTCGCTGCGGATCTCCGTGGATCAGACTGCTTAGCAGCAGCATCCCGCATAGTAGGGCGATGCCGATATTCCATAGAAAAGTCCCCGCGCCCAAGGGAGAGATCGAAAAGGATTTCCCGAGTATGGCTGCGAATACGGCCGCGAGAGCGAAGCCGTCGCTGATGGTAAAATAGAATGCATCAAACCGAAGAATATTGAAGGGCGTGAGAAAGACGGACGCCACGGCGAACCAGAGCCCGAGTCTCCCGGCTACCTCTGGCAACGATGTGACGGCCGGTTTGGGGCCGGGCCTTGTCCAATAATGGCGAGGAGCCCTGGCGTAGTTCATCCTCACTCCTGAATCTGCTTGAGAGTCCTTTTCGCCAGCCCTCATTGGGCCTGCAGTTCAGCCTATCTGCCAAGATAGGGCCCGGGCCGGTTACGCTATCCTTTTGGATGATGTCGCCTTTGCGGCTAAGCCTCTTGAGCGCGATTGCGGCCGCGCAACCATGTTAAAACTGTCGTCGCGGTAAGTCGCGAATTCGATGTTGGGTAGCCTCCAGGTCCGATGTGGCAGGGCCGGCTTGGACCAGTCGAAGACAAAAAAAGGGGCGGGATCTGTGAGCTTGATAGACGACAACAGCGTGTGGAGCCGTCTGGAACCATTTCTTCAAGAGCCGATCGAGCCGTCGAAGGAACGCACTTTCGGCCCGCGCGAGCTCTACACGCTTTTCCGAAGGCGCCTCCCCTTGATCCTTGCGGTCGTGACTACCGGCACCGCTCTCGCGCTCATCACGGCCGTGGAACTTCCCAAGACGTACACCGCTCGCTCGATGATCGTTGTCGAATCCGACGATCCCAATCCTCTCGACACCGCACAAGCGCAGCCTAATCAACAGCCCGACAAGTCGCGAATGGACACCGAGGCGGATCTGATCACCTCTCGTGTCTTTGCCAGCCTGGTCGTCGACAGACTGGACCTCATCAAGGACCCGGACTTCAACACCTATCTGAAACCAGCCGCGAGCCGAGCTTCCCCTTCGGATTCGGGCCCTGGACTGCTGTCACAGGCCGTCGGCTTGATCGTCTCGATACCGCGAGCGCTATGGAGCCTTGTCGCCGGCGCCGACCCGCAGGATCCCGCGTCGCTGCCATCGAAGGGGGTTCAGCAAGATCGGGCGATTTCATCGTATCTGTCGAGCGTTTCGGTTGACCGGTCCGGAGAGAGCTCGGCGATGACGATCTCCTTTTTCAATGACGACGCGTCGAGGGCGGCCCTGATAGCCAATGCGACGGCCAAACTGTTCGTGGAATGGTCCCGGGACAACAAGCGGCAGGACATCAAGGACGCCGTTAGCTTTCTGAGGCAGCAATCGACGGAGCTTGCGTCACGGATAGCCGCCATAGAAGGCCAGATCGCCCAATATGCGCGAGAACACGGCGTATCCAGCGATCCACGCGATGATCTGCTGCGCGCCTCGATCCAGCAAAGCAACGAGCAGCTCAGCACCGCCAGAGGTGAATACACGCAAGCGCAGGCGCGCCTCGCCCAGGTCAGGCTGGCGGCCAAGACCGGCGACGCGGGCGCCAACGTCGATCCCCTGCTCTCATCGGACTTCCTGACATCCCTGCGCAACGACGAAGCGACGGCGATGAGGGATCGCGCGCAACTGGCCAGCAACTACGGGCGCAATCATCCCCTGGTCCAGGAGGCGGATGCAAAAGTAGCGGCCGTCCGCGCGATGATCTCTCAGGAGATGCTGCGTACGATCGCAATCTTGGAAAACGACGTCCGCGTCAACGAAGGCAGGGTCAACCAACTCGCCAAGACTTTGGAGGAGTCCAACGAGCAACTACGGCAAAGGAGCCTGGCGGAAGCGAAGCTTCGGGAACTGAACAACCAATTGTCGACCGAGCAGAAGCTCTACGACCTCGTATCAGGCAGGCTTGGCAGCCTCGATCCGTTTTCCGAGGCGGTCGAGCCCGGCGTGCGGACGGTTTCCGCTGCCGAGATTCCGACGAGCCCTTCCTTTCCCAAACTTCGTCTGATGACGGCAGGCGGTTTCGCCGCGTCGCTGATCCTAGCCCTGATCCTTGTGCTGACGCTTGAAAGCATGGATGTGAGAATACGCGAGTCACAACGGGTATCGAAGCTTATCCGTGCGCCACTGCTGGCGTCGATTCCGCAACTGCCCAAGAAATTCCTGCAACGCGCCACGCCTCCTCTTGAAACCTTGTTGTCGCAACCACGGTCGGCCTTCTCCGATGCCTTCCGGTCGCTGTACATGGCCTGCACCCGGATGAACGGTGGCCGGAGCAAACAGGTGATCCTGGTCAGCTCAGGACTACCACAGGAAGGCAAGACAACGACGGCCATGGGCCTCGCCGTGGCAGCTGGAATGGACGGCGCCCTGACAGCGCTGATTGATCTGGATTTGCGAACCCGCAGCATCCATAGCGCCATGCAGTTTGGGCCCGCCGACAAGACACTCAACGACTACCTACATGGTGGTTGCACCCTGGCAGAGATCGTTCAGACGCTTCCTGAAGTTCCGCGACTGGATGTGCTGGCGCCATCTGCCGACGACCAGACCTTGCCTGAATTCCTCAATTCCAGCCAATTCGCGAAATTGCTGGAGGCGTTCCGGCTCGAATACGACGTGGTGATCATCGACGCGCCGCCTGTGCTCGTCGTCGAAGACGCAATCAGGATTGCCGCCTCGGTGGATACCGTCGTGGTCGTGGCCGCGTGCGACAACACCACGCAAGAGGCTCTCTCCCAGGTTGTCGAGCGCCTGCGGTTCGCCGGCGGTCCATCGATCGGCTGGGTGTTCAACCGCGTCGACCCCTTCCGACAGGCCCGTGGTGCCCTGCGGAAAGCCTATTTGAAACGGCAGCAGATTCGTCGTTATTTTCCCGCTTGACCGCCATCGGCCGCGCGGCCGATCAGGCGCGGCCGACTATATCCCCATCGCCTCGAGCAGGGTTTGGTTCACCTTGTGAACATCGAACCGGTCTTCCGCGAGCTTTCTTGAGTTGGCGCCCATTTTTGCAGCGAGTTCCTCATCCTCGAGAAAAGCCCGCTGCGCCGAGGCGAGAGCTTCCACGTCTCGCGGCTCGACCCGGAAACCGTTCTCGCCCTCGATCACCGTTTCTTGACAGCCAGGGGCGTTGGTCGTGATTATCGGCCGACCGGTCGACAAGGCTTCCAGCGCGCTGCGGGGAATGCCCTCCCTGTAATAGGACGGCAACACGAACACGGTGGACGCGGTCAAATAGGGACCGACGTCGTGTGTTTCGCCGAGATATTCAACGGCGCCTTCCTTGGTCCACTGGTCCATTTCGGCTTTCGAGATGGAGAGGGGACTGGGATCGAAGGGCCCGAGAATCTGAAAGCGTGCAGCGCGATACTTGGTCTTCAGGATACGCGCGGCGGCAGCAAACTCGGCAATTCCCTTTTCGCGAAGCAAGCGAGCGATCAGAAGGAAGACGGGAGGCCCTGAAGGTGGGGGGCTTGCGGCAAACAGTGTCAGGTCCACTCCTGAACCTGGGATCATGATCACTGGCGTCGTCGCAGAAACCATCCCATGGCGCCGGATGTCGGAAGCGTCGGCGTCATTGTAAGCGAAAACTGCTTCGCAGCCGACCAGAGCCGAGCGGTAGAGACCAATACTCAACCGGCGCAAGATGGTTGCGCGCAGTCCCGTCATGCTGCCGCTGAATATGAAGCCGAAGCCTGTAAAGAGCGCAAACCGGCGCGGTACACGGGCAAGGCGGGCAGCCAATCCACCATAGATGATCGGCTTCATCGTATACGCCAGGACGATTTCGGGCGCCAAGCCGCGGATGAGCTTGTAAAGCGCCTTGAGCGTTCGCAAATCGGCCAGCGGACTGGTACCCGTCCTGGCCATCGGAATCTGTCGGAAGGTCACGCCAATTGCCTTGAGCCCGGCGATCGCCCGCTCATCTTCATCGGGGGCGAGCGCAATGACATCATGCCCCGCAGCGACCATGGCCTTCAACAATTCGAGACGAAAGTTGACAAGCGAACGCGTCAGGCTCGCAATGACGACGATGCGCTTGCGGCGCATCGCATAGTCCACAGGGGCGCGAGGAGAATCTCGACCATTCATGTGCACAGCAACCACCAGCCGCTCCTATCGGATATGGCGACGACGCCCTAGAGCTGCTTCGTAGAGTTCCAGGTGCCGGCCGACGTAAAGGGAAAGCGAGAAGTTCTCCATGACGCGACGACGCGCTTGTTGACCCAAGGCGCGGCGCTCGGCCGGTTCAAGGCTGACAAGCCTGATCAATCCGGCGGCCAGTGCTTCACTGTCTCCCGGTGGAACGACCACGCCGCTGTCGCCGACCAGCCAGCCGGAGTCGCCGACCGCGGTAACCACCGCCGGCACGCCGCTGGCCATCGCCTCGCCTACGGCAAGGGAAAATGCCTCGCCCCAAGCCGAGCAAAGCGCGTAGACATCGAAGCCCGGCATGAGGTCGGCGATGTCCGCGCGGATGCCCGGCGTGGTAATGCGGTCGTCTATGCCGAGCTCACGGGCGGTGCGCCGCACCGGGCCGTCGGCATGTCCCTCCCCGATAAATATGCCCTGAACGTCGTATCCCTGTTCCAGGAGCCGGCTGATGGCGCGGACCAGGCTAACCTGGTCCTTCATGGGATGGAAGCGTGCCACATGGCCGATCATCAGCCGTCCGGGCGGCAAGCCGAACAGGCGGCGCAGCTTCGCACCGGCGTCGGCCGAGGGGGAAAATTGATCGCAATCCGTCCCGTTCGGGATAACCACCCTTCGGCGCGGATCAAAGCCCAGGCGCTCGTGATCATCGGCGGCGACGCGCGAGCAATATGAGATCGCGCTGGTGCGCCTCGACAGGCGGGCCGAGAGCCGTATCAATTGACGCGTCAACGGTTTCTCGTCGGCGAGATCTCGAACCGTGTGATGGATGCTCCAGATGACCGGCGAGAAATTGAGCCCTAGCATCGAGCCGAGCGTTGCCGCGACGTTGCCGTGATACATCCATCCGTGAAGAAGATCGGGGGCCGCCCGTCTTATCGACCGCGTCAGCCGAACGACATCGCGCGGTCGCGGCCGTTCCGTCATGCCGAGCGAAACGAGCCCCGATCTTGTATATTCTACGTTTGCAGCCACCGGACCGGGTGAAAGCAGGGACAGAACTGAAGTCGAGAAGCGATTTTGGTCGACCTGGCCAAGAAAACGGGCAAGCATGACCTGAGCGCCGCCGACGTCGAGACTGGTAATGGTGTGAAGAACACTTGTGTGCACGCAGGCTTCCCAGCTGTCTGCAACGCTCCGCCCTGAGGAAGCATTCAATCGTCCGGCAGTATCCAGCCGCACCATACGTTGGTTGCAGTCGACATCCAGTTAGCCAAATTAGGTGGGAACCAGACCGAAGGTTGTCACCGCTCCACCAAAGGTATGACTCATTGTCCTCGCGCAGGTGTCGCTAGGGTCTTTGCAGGAAAATTCTATGGTGGGCTTCCATGGCATCTTATTGCAATGCGGCGCGGAGCAGGCGATCGACAGGCGCGTGGACCAGTACATTCCTTGCGAAAGCACTGGGATTCGCCAGTATTGCGATCCTTGCGGTTGCGGCGATTCTGATTTCCCAGCTTGATGCCTGGGCCGCGGCGGACGATGACTACAAGGTTTCGGTCGGCGATGTGGTGTCGTTTGACTTCATCGACGACGCGCTTCCCGCCGAACAACTCACGGTCGCCAGCGATGGCGCGATCAACATTCCGCTGATCGGCAGCTTTGAAGTCGGCGGCCTGACGGTGCCCGACGCCTTGAGTCGTATCCGTAAGGCATTCATCGAGCGTGAACTCTTCAATGACCCGCATATAGCTCTTGCGGTGGTGAGCTTCCGCCCGATCTTCGTCCTTGGGGATGTAAAGGCGCCGGGCTCGTTTCCTTACCAGCCGGCACTGAATGTGGAGCAGGCGGTGGCGCTTGCGGGCGGCCAGTCGACCGGGGGAGCCACGGCGGAGGATCGCGTCGTAACACGCGCCCGGTTGCGCGGAGCTCTTGATGAAAGCGTGGTGGAGATCGCCAAGGAGGCGGTCGCCGCTGCGCGCATCAAGGCCCAATTGGCAAACAGCGACAAGATCTCGGAACTGGATCTGCCTGCCAAGATCAAAGGCCTCATGAACGCCAACTTGCTCGCGACGCTGCTTCCTACCGAGCAGCGCATCCTTGAAGCAGATCAACATGCGCTGACGACACGTCGCAAGCAGCTCTCGGCGGGGATCGAAGAAGTGAATGTTGCCCTCGCCAATGTTCAACAGCTTTCGGACATACAAAAGACAGTGATCGCTTCGGCACAGGCGGATCTCGATCGCATCAGGGGCCTTAACAAGAAAGGTCTCGTCACAATCACAGACCTCTCGAACGCCGAGCGCGAAGCGACCACGCAGCAATCCCATCTGCTTGAAATCTACAATCAGGCATCGACGGTGCGCCGCGAATTGAGCCAGTTGCAGCGCGACCTGGATGACGCCACCCAGACCTGGACACACACGGCGCTGACGGATCTCCAGGCCCACAACTCTGAAATCGAACGCCTGATCGCGGTTCGAGAATCGACCGAGGAACAGATCCTGCTGTTGAGCTCGCTGGCCGCGGAGCAGACACGCAGCAACAACTCCATCACGTTCACCTACCAGATCCGCCGCAAGGTAAATGGCCAGACCGCCACAAAGGTGGCGACCCTCGACGATCCGGTTGCGGCCGGAGATACGATCCTTGTGTCAATAAACCGCCTGGATAGCGCCCAGGACACGACAAGCCGTTCAGCCACTGCCTTGGCGACGACCTCTTCCGTCCAGGTCGGACCGTCGCAATGATCGGCCTCAGCACCCCAACAGCACGTTCCGGCGGCTGGACTGCGCGCGTTCCGCTTGGCCGGGCCATACCAAGCCGTATCGCAGCGGTGATCCTTTTGGTTCTCAGCCTGCCGCTATGGCTCGTGGCTGCTGCCATTGTCTGGGTTAGTGTCGGCCGTCCATTGTTTTTCCGCCAGTCTCGCAGCGGGCTGGAAGGTCGCCCGTTCGTGATCTGCAAGTTTCGTACGATGCACGAAGGGCGAGACGGAAATGGCATGCTGCTCCCCGACGCCTTGCGTGAGACGCCGGCCACGCGGCTGATGCGCTCCGTCCGCATCGATGAGCTGCCGCAGCTTCTCTCGATCGCCAGGGGGGACATGGCCTTCATGGGGCCCCGTCCGTTGCTCCCGGCCACCATCGCCGAATTCGGCGAGCTGGGGCGTATTCGCGGCACGGTCCGCCCCGGCCTGTCCGGATGGGCACAGGTGAACGGCAATACCCGCCTCACCAACAGCGAAAAGCTAGCGCTCGACCTCTGGTATGTGCGCAACCGCAGCCTGTGGCTCGATCTACACATACTGGTTCTGACTGTCCAAGTGGCACTGTTGGGCGAACGTGTCGACCGCCGCCATGTCGACCATGCTTTGAAGGCTATGCCCGCCGGGACGGTCCGGCCATGAACCCAGCACTCGGTCGACTTCTGGTGATCGCACCGCATCCTGATGATGAGGTCCTGGGGTGTGGCGGCACGATAGCCCGGATGGCTGCGCAAGGCGCAGAAGTTCATGTCGCAGTGGTTACGCGAGGCAGCCCGCCCGCCTTCACAGAGGAGATGACGGAACGGGTTCGCAGCGAGGCCAAGGCGGCGCATGCCTGTTTGGGCGTGCAACAGACGCATTGGCTTGATCTGCCGGCAGCGCAGATCGCCGAGACGCCGCACGCGACGCTCAACAGGGCGCTGCTGACCCTGTTGCGGGATGTCGTGCCGGATACGTTGCTCATCCCTTTCGTCGGTGATGTGCACATGGACCACCAGCTGATCTTCCTGTCATCGCTGGTAGCGGCTCGCCCGACCCAATCTCAATATCCGCGGACGATCATGGCTTACGAGACCGTCTCCGAAACGAACTGGAATGCCCCCTATGTGACGCCGAGCTTCGTGCCGAACGTCTTCATAGATATCGCATCGACGCTGGACCGCAAGCTCGAAGCTGCGTCGATGTTCGCCTCACAGATCAGAGATTTCCCGCATGAGCGTTCGATCGAAACCTTGCGGGCGCTTGCGATCGTCAGGGGCACCGCCGCCCATCTGAGGGCGGCCGAGGCCTTTGTCCTTCTGCGAAACGTCATTTGAATCCTAGCTGGAGTATTCTGCGATGAAACGCTGGCCAATCTACGACGAAGAACAAATAACCGATGTGGTAGAGGTTTTGCGATCCGGCCAGGTGAACGCCTGGACCGGCGACCATGTGAAGACCTTCGAACGCGCCTATGCGCGCAGCCTCGGCCGACGTCACGCGGTGGCGCTGGCCAACGGCTCGCTCGCGCTGGATCTTGCGATGAAGATTCTCCACATCGGCGCCGGCGACGAGGTGATCGTCACGCCCCGCAGTTTCGTCGCCTCCGCCGCCTGCGTCATGTTTGCCGGTGCCACGCCCGTTTTCGCGGATGTCGACCCGAGTTCGGGCAACCTTTCCGCCGAGACGATTGCGCCGAAGATAACGGCTCGAACGAAGGCAGTGATCGTCGTGCATATTGCCGGCTGGCCGTGCGATATGGCGCCGATCATGGAACTCGCAAAGCGCAGCGGCATAAAAGTCATCGAAGATTGCGCCCAGGCGCATGGAGCCGAATACAACGGACGACCGATTGGCTCCTTCGGCGACATAGCGGCGTTCTCGTTCTGCCAGGACAAGATCATCACGACGGGCGGCGAAGGTGGGCTTGTCGCAATGGACGACAAGAAATTGTGGCTCGCTGCCTGGAGCCTCAAGGACCACGGCAAGAACTACGATCTGGTCTTTGCCCCCCATAGGGCGACAGGGTTTCGCTGGCTGCATGACAGCATCGGCACCAACTGGCGCATGACATCAATCCAGGCAGTGCTTGGCTTGCGGCAGCTCGAGCGCCTACCCGACTGGACTCGCCAACGCGAGCGAAATGCCAGCATCTGGATGATGACGCTTGCTGAATTGCCGATGCTGCACGCGCCCCAGCTCGGTTCGGAGCATAAGCATGCCTGGTACCGATGCTATTTCTATATCAAGCCCGAGATGCTGTCCCCCGGATGGTCGCGCGACGAGTTGATTGCGGCTATCAATGCGGCCGGCGTCCCATGCTTCTCGGGAAGCTGCTCTGAGATCTATCTTGAACATGCCTTCGCGGACGCCGGGGTAGCGCCGCCCGAACGTCTGCCGATCGCACGGCAGCTCGGTGAAACGAGTATGGCTTTTCTGGTCGACCCGTCCTGGACGACCGAGGAGACCATGGCTGCCGCGTCGACGGCGCGGTCAATCCTTGTTACGGCTTCGCGCCAGCTCGAGGCAGCATGACAAAGGAACGCGCGATCAGGAAGGATGAAACCGTTCTAGCGTCTTCTCTGGCAGAGCTGCAGATAGTGACGTCGTCAGCAGCGCGGAACCTCACCCTTGCCCCTACAGAGCGTGGTTTGCTCGGATTCGAACTGCCAGCCGCGGTTCGATTTTATCAGCAGATGATGCTCATCCGGCTCGTGGAGGAGCGCTTGCTCGATCTTTTTTCCCAAGGTCTCCTGTTCGGCACGACGCACACGTCCATTGGACAGGAAGCCAATGCGGTTGGCGTGATAAACGCTCTTGACCGGGACCGCGACATTGTCTGGAGCAACCACCGCTGCCACGGTCATTTCATTGCCTATTCGGGCGAAGTCGAGGGCCTGATAGCCGAGATCATGGGGCGTGTAACCGGCATTTGCGGCGGACGCGGCGGCAGCCAGCACCTGTGCTTCCGCAACTTCCACTCCAATGGCATCCAAGGAGGCATCGCACCCGTCGCAGTTGGTAGTGCGCTGGCGCGAAAGGACGAGGGCGCCGTCGCAGTGGTGTTCCTCGGCGACGGCACGATGGGCGAGGGAGCCGTATACGAGAGCCTGAACCTTGCGTCTGTTTTCGCCGCCCCGGTGGTCTTTGTGATCGAGGACAACGAGATCGCGCAGACGACGCCCAAGCATCTGACCGTCTCCGGTTCGATCGTCGCCAGGGCCGAGCCGTTCGGCGTCCGCACATTCGCCTATGACGGCAACGATCCGATCGCGATATATGAGCTCGCCCAAGAAGCCGTAGGCTATGTACGCGCCGAATCCCGCCCTTGCTGGCTCTACTTGCGAACCGAACGGATCGGCCCCCACAGCAAGGGAGATGATACGAGGCCGGCGGAGCGTCTTGAGCAAGCTCGAGCCAGAGATCCCATACCCCCGATGCGCCAGCGCGTTGCCAACGCCGATGAGATTGACGCCTACTGCCTGAATGTCGTGGACCGCGCGGTCGAATCCGCCGCCGCGGCCGCCTTGGCGCGGGGTTGATCCATGCGTGTCGTCGAATCGATCAATCGCGCGCTACACGATCTCATGGGAGCCGATCTCCGTCTGGTGATTTTGGGTGAGGATGTTCTTGACCCCTACGGTGGCGCCTTCAAGGTCACCAAGGGTCTTTCGTCAGCCTATAAGGACCGTGTCTGGACCACGCCGATCAGCGAAGGCGGCATTGTTGGCATGGCGGCAGGCATGGCCATCAAAGGCCGGCCAGTGATCGTCGAACTCATGTTCGGAGACTTCATAGCCCTTGCTGCCGACCAGATCATCAATCACGTCGCCAAGTTCCGTTGGATGTACAACGACCAGGTTGAGGTCCCCGTCATCATCCGCGCTCCCATGGGCGGACGGCGCGGCTATGGGCCGACGCACTCGCAAAGCCTGGAAAAGCATTTTTGCGGCGTGCCCGGGCTGACGGTGCTTGCCACTCACGAGTATGCCGATCCTGGTACGCTTCTGCATCGGGCCTTCGCGTCGCGATCCCCTCACCTGATCATCGAAAACAAGGTGATGTATTCCAGGCCCGTGCTCGGACCCGACGCGCTTCCACGCCCGGCGGATGCAGATGTCGTGATCCTGACATATGGAGGTTGCGTCGAGCACGCTGTCGCGGCCGCAAAGAAACTCGCGCAAGAGGAGGAAATCGCGACCACCGTGGTGGCCGTCGAACAGCTGTCGCCCTTCCCTGGCGATGAGGTCCGAAGCCAGGTCGGCAACTGCACGCGTGTGGTCGCGGTGGAGGAAGGCTCTCCCGGCTGGGGCTTCGCGTCGGAGTGTGCGCGCGCGCTGATCGGCCGGGTCAGGCACTTCAGCGCATTGACCGGGCCCGATCACCCCATTCCCTCAAGCCGCGACTGGGAGGACGATCTGCTGCCGGGTGTGAACGCCATCCAGGCGGCCTGCATCGAGCTGTTCCAGAAAGGCTAAGCGTACATGACCGTGCTTGTCGAAGCCCCGCGGGTTAACGCCAACGAGGACAATCTCCAGCTCATCGAGATTCGGGTCGCACAAGGTGAAAGGGTCGAACAAGGCACCATTCTTTTCGTGCTTGAGACCACCAAGGCCGCAGTCGAGGTAGATGCTCCGGAGGCAGGAACTGTCGGCCTGCTGGACATCAAGGTCGGTGACTTCGTTCCTGTCGGCGCAACGCTTTGCAAAATCATCGACGAAAATTCGAATGTCGTTGTCGGGGAGACCAGCGCGGCCGATGTCGGGGCCAGCGAAGTCGCGATAACGGCTAAAGCCCGCAAGGCCGCATCCGAGCTCGGGGTCAACCTTGCGGACGTCATTCCGTCCAATGGCCGCATTGGCGAAGCCGAGGTGCGCGCTGCTGCCGGTCGCCGATCCGCCGCCAAGAGAGCCGAACCGGGCGAGCCGAGTTCCGTCGCTTTCTCCAGGCGGGCCGTCATCATCGGCGGCGGCGGCCACGCCGCCTGTTTGATCGATGCTCTCGATGGTGCCGGATACGATATCCTGGGCTGCACCGATCAAGCGTTGCCCGCCGGCCACCACGTCTGCGGCGGTATTTCGGTGATCGGCACGGAAGACTGCCTGGAGCGTTTGCTTGCGGAGGGCACGCGCTATGCTTTCATCGGCATCGGAGGCGCCCAGTCAAGCCAGGTGAGGCGGGCAATGTATGAACGCGCCACCGCAATGGGCTTCGTTCTGCCGCCTGTGATCCATCCTTCCGCGATCGTCTCCAAGGCGACCAGGATTGGACATGGCTGCCATATTCTGGCCGGCGCGAGCATCGGTCCGCGCTGTACGATCGGTAACAACGTCATCGTCAATCAGGGGACTATAGTCTGCCACGACAGCGTCGTTCAGGACAATGCGCACCTGACACCAGGCGCTATCATAGCCGGCGGAGTGGGCATCGGAGCCTTGACCGTCGTGGGAATGGGCGCAACGGTGCTCCTGGGCGTCCAGATCGGCGCCGACTGCCTGATCCACAACGGCGCGCACATCAGCGCCAATGTCGCAGACAACACCATCGTCGACGCGCAGGGCCGCCGCCATCTCCGCTAATGCATGTCGCCCAAGGCGATCTCCGGCTCGAGAAAGCGACATAGCGGGGCGGTTCGACGGGGCGGCTCTCGTGGCTGCGGCCGAGGGTTCGCCAATTCCGATCGGTGTCAGTCAAGCCGTACTTCGGTTGCGGTCCAGCGATCGCCCGCAATCAGCATCGGGCCTGGGTTAAATCAGTCCCGCAATGCGGCTGTTAGTCATCCGGTGGAGTTTTTCTGCGGCAGCCCACTACTTTTGGGCGGGGGTGTCCTTCGAATTCCCGAGCATTGCGAGACCTGGGATGGTGTACGGTGAAATGGTCTGCGGGATCCAACTTGAAGGCTCAGATGACCGTTGCACATCTCCATCCTCAGAACTCATCGGGTCCGCAGCATTTTCCCGTCGAAGCGTCAGCGAAGCCGGCTGGCGACAATTCGTTCAATGTAGCCGCGCATGGGTTGCGCGGCATTGCTTCTCTTATGGTCTTCTTCGCTCACCTCCTGGGCGGCACGGCGGAGCACGTCTACGCCTCCAATTCGGCCTATGTCGACCGCATTACGCCCTTCTGGAATTTCGGCACCTTCGGAGTCTGCCTTTTCTTCGTAATCAGTGGCTTCGTCATCCTGCCCAGTGCGATACGCTATAGTCCCGCTCAGTTTGCTGCCCGACGGTTCCTGCGCCTCTACCCTCTGTTTTTCGCGCTAAGCCTGCTTTTCATCTTGCTGAACGCAACCACCAACTTTTATCCCGAAACCAACAATCTCACAGCGGTTCTGGCAGGACTGACATTCCTGAACCTTGCAACCCATACCGAGCAATTGACGCCGAACGCGTGGAGCCTGACCTTCGAGGTCTGGTTCTATGTGTTTACGGCAGCGTTCGTTTTCCTGACGGTTCGTCGCCCAACCAGACTCGGCACAATTGCGCTCGGTCTTCTCGCGGCGCTCTTTATCGCCCGGTACCCGATCGCCTTGTATTTTCTTGCCGGCGGGCTGATCCGCCTTGCCTACGATCGATTTGAATGGGTAAACCGGGGCCGCCATCGGCTTGCCGAGAGCGGGGCGCTGGCAGCTTGCGTCTTTCTCGCCAGCCGCGGCCATTACGACTATCACTGGTCCGATTTCCAAAATGCCGAGCTTCCCTTGCTCATGGTCGCGACGGGGCTCTACTTCTGCCTTGCAGTGTCGCGGAACAGCTTGACGGCACTACTCCTTGGCAATCGGCTGCTTCGATACTTCGGAACGGTGAGCTACAGCCTGTATCTGGTGCATCCCTACACGTATCTTCTGACACGCTCGCTGTTTTCCCGCGCCCATCTTTTTTCCGGCAATGTTGTCCTATCGATGAGCGCCTTCATTTTGGCGGCGGCGGCGATCACCTGGGTGCTGACGCATTTCGCGAACCGAACGCTTGAGCTGTGGCCCTATGAGTTTGTCTATCATCAGAAGATCTATCGCTCGGCCTCGCAGCCAAGCGCGATGCGGCTTTGGCTGGCGTCAAATGCCAAACGTGCGGCATGGCTAAGGGGGTAGGATCGCCGTTGCGCGGCGGCCTGCGGCTTTTGAGGCGGATAGATAGCAGACTGGTCGTAACCACTGTTGTTAGGCTGCAAGCAGGGATGAGGACGAAATGCATCCATTTGTCATCGACGCCAAGCCTCAACCTATTTCAATTGATCCCGCTGACGCTGCCGTACTCGTCGTGGACATGCAGAATGACTTCGGCTCCAACGGTGGAATGTTCGACAGAGCCGGAATCGATATCTCCGGGATTCAACGGGCTGTAGGCCCTACTGCCAGCGTAATAGCTGCCGCTCGCGAATTGAGCATGCCCATCGTCTACCTGAAGATGGGATATCATCGCGACCTCTCGGACCTTGGAACGTCGGACGCCCCCAACCGTATTCGACATCTCCAGATCTTCGGGGTGGGCGCGAACATGACAGCCCCGGATGGCAGCGAGAGCCGGATTCTGATCCGCGACACCTGGGGAACAGAGGTCGTCAACGGCCTCAAGCCACAGGCAGGGGATGTCGTCCTCTATAAAACGCGATTCAGCGGTTTCTACGAAACCGAACTCGATTCTGTTCTGAAATCCGCAGGCGTCAAACACCTCATCGTGACAGGATGCACGACCAGCGTGTGTGTGGAATCGACAATTCGGGATGCCTTCTTCAGGGACTATCGCTGCATACTGCTGACGGATTGCACCAGCGAGCCCATCGCTTGGGACGCCCCAAGGAGCAATCATGATGCCTCGATCACGCTCGTTCAGATACTCTTTGGATGGATATCGACGTCCGACCAATTCCTGAAGTCGGTCGCAGAGCGAGTTCACGGTCGTCTTGAACTAGCCGAATGAGCAGGCGAAGCTGCCTATCAGTCGCCTTGGAGCACCGCGGCTGCCGCTCAGGGCCAGCGTAGATCAAGCCCAAACACAACCGACGTCCCGACCACTCTCGAAAGGTGCCCCGACGCATCGCCTACGATTTAGTCGTCCGACTTTGCCACAAGATCGGCGATACGGGATACATCAGGCACGTAAAGCTCTTTGGCGTGGCGCAGCACGAGTCCGATGTTTTGCAGGTAGCTCAACTCGCGTGCCACCGCCTCGCGGTGGGTGCCAATGCGGTGGGCCAGATCCGTATGGGTCGGGATAGGAGAAATCCTCGCCGAACCGTCGGCTCCGATGTCTTCAGCGCATAAGCGCAGCAACTCCTTATGCACCCGGGACCGAACGTTGAGCGTCGAAAGCTCAACGATGTGCTCGACAAGCACCTGCTGACGTTCCACCAACAATTGTACAACCGCATGCAGGGCTTCAGGATCCTGCTTGACTATGTCCAGAAAGGCACGACTGCCGATCGAAGCGATAGTGCATGGTCCCGCCGCTTCGACCGAATATGGCATCTGGATGTCGCCGCTCAAGGCAATTCCGTTAACAAGCGAGCCACGATGCGCAGGGGGGAGCGACACAATCTTGCCATTGCGGGTATAAACGAGCGCTCGAAGCTCGCCCTCGAGCAGAAAAAAAAGCCGGTCGACACTTTCGCCGGCCGGGACCAGGACGTCCCCTTCATTGAGATGCAACCAACGACAGCGGCGGTCTATCTCGATCAGCGTGGACGACTTAACATTGCTGAAATGCTCGATATTTTTCAAATCCGGCCCGTGCATATGGTTGGCATCAGCTACGGAGGTGATCTCCCCGTCAGTCTGCGGGCCTGGATATCGAACGGGCGGTTGTTTCATCCTGGGTAGCGCCCCCTTGCAAAGGTTCGCAGCCGCTTCCGTTGCGGCTGCTCCCCAAACTCAAGCAAATCACATCTACTAAAACGGTCCGTCAAGAACCATTACTCGTTGAGTGAGGCGGCACCCATATTTCAATTCCGTATGGCAATCCCTTCATACGGCGTTGTGTTGAGTATGTAGGCGACTTCGGTACGGTTTCTCGCACGAAGTTTTTTCATGACATTCCGAATGTGTACCTTGACCGTACTTTCACACATGTTGAGCTCGTACGCGATGACCTTGTTCGCCTTTCCTCGACGCAATGCCTCGATGACAGACATCTGACGCGAGGTAAAAGTGTTGTCTCCGTGCGGCTGCTGCTTGGTCGCGGACTGACCGTCGGTGACGGCGCGTCCTGAATGAAAGAGAACACTGGGCGGGACGAAAGTTCCGCCCGCCGCGACAAGGTGGATGGCCTTGGCGGCCACCTGCAACCTGACGCTGGTAGGAATATAGCCACGCGCGCCGTTTTCGACCACTTTGAGAATGTCCTCAAAGTTCTCGATATCCGATAGGATGACCACCCCTACCTCGGGCCTGGTCGCTTTCAGATGGCCTATCTGGGAAAGATGATAGTCCGCCTGGGAGTTCGACCACATCACACACATCAGGACCGTCGAAACTCTCTGCGTTTCTTCGGGATCCGCCATGTCGAACGCTTCGACCGACGCGTAATGCTGGATATGAAATGATGGCTCGATGATTTCGAGGCTTCTGCTGAAGCAGTCACACATCAAAGGCCGGCCATCGATGATTGCAATCTCGATTCCCTCTCCCGAGGACGGTGAGAGACGATTGACGTCGAGAATAGATGGATATTGATCAAGATCAGTTTTGTCCGTCCGATCATTCGCAGGCAAAAAACTTGTCATGACTCACCCCCGCGCAAATCTCGCCCCAACGGAGATTTCGCTTTTAAACCCATACCTTAACACTTTAGTAATAGCTTGTGGACCGGAGGTGGTGGTGTGACAAAACGCACAGCGCGGCCAAAATTTCGGTTTCCTCAAGCAATCAAAGTGAAAAAGTCGTGATTGCAGTATTATAGTTGGCTTCGAAGTCCATGCGCTTACCAATAGGGGGTAGCTACGGAAGTAGCGGTCATCCAGAATCGTTACGACAAAGAGCTGAACAGGGGTGGCTATGTGAGCCGTTGGTCAGACCTTCGCTCAAAACGCGCACACTTTCTCGGCAAAGCGTAAAATTACATTCAGGAGCCGGCATATTCCATATGGCGGACCTGCGGCATGAGACGTCGCAGCCTGCTCCCTTTCCTCGTCGATTGACCGCTTTGGCGAAGGTGGAGGCGAGCTTATTCGAGGCTTTGCCGCAAGTGCTGGCCCAGTCTGATAGCGAGCGCGACAATGGTGAGGGTGGGCATGTCGTTGCCTCCGGTCGGGAAGACCGAGCTGCCGGCGACGAACAGATTTGCGAGGCCGTGCACCTGGCACGAACTATCGACCACGCCGGTTCGCGGGTCGTCGCTCATCCTCGTCGTGCCCATGTGGTGTCGAACCCAGTGATATGGAATGTCTCGCTCCCCCGCCGGGTTTTTGTCCTGGCCTGGATGAATGGCGCTTCTATGCCCCAGCCGCTTCATCTCTTCAGTGATGATCGCCTGGACACGCTCAAGCGTCCGTCGGACGAGAGGCCCCACGTTCCATTGCAGCTTCACACGGGGCAGACTGAACTCGTCGAGCCTTGTATCGAGCGTGACGCGGCTTGCCGGATCCGGTTCTTGTTCCAGTATCGTGTCAAAATGAAAATGCCTTGCACGCCGACGTGAGTGCCAGATCCGTTCGAAACCTGCCGATATTGCTCCCGCCGGATGCATCAGGATAGTTCGGCCGCATTTGATAAGGTCGCGATGCAGCCGGCCTCTCCGCAGCCAGAAGGTAAGATACTGCAAAGCTTCGGAACCATCCATATGATTGACGCAAGGCCCAGGCTTGATCCATGTGCGGGAATCGAGGAGGCGCTCGCTTGCACGTATTTCGGGCCGCAGCGCCAGTCCGAATGCATCATTGGTGCCGCGGTTTTCAGGCGACAATCCGGTCGTGCGGGTCCAAGGCACGTGGAGGTCTATCATGTTGTCGGGCTGGCTGACTTGCAAGCTTCCCCATTTTACCCGGGGATGCTCCATGAAATAGCGGCCAACCAGGTCATACTGGTTTCCTATGCCATTCGGCGCCTGTCGGTTTGAAACAAGGAGCAGGCGCGCGTTTTCGATACCGCCGCAGGCCAGCACGAAAAATCGCGCAGCAATCTGGAACCGTTTGTTCGGCGTTCTCGCTACCTCGATGGAGCGAACCCGCCTTCCGCAGTCGTCGGTGTCGAGCCGCAGCGCCGTGGCATGCAGCACGACCTGGACGTTTTTTGCGTCCTGAAGCTTCTTGCGAAGCGTTGCTCCGAGATCCGGAGTGGGACTGAGAAAGCAGCGTTCCGAAAAGAGCGGCCCGTTTTCAGGCATGACCGCGGAAGTCGGCCAATCGGTCAGCAGGTCGTCGATTCCGAGCAGGCGGGCTGCGGTCTCATAATGGGGTAGTAATGATTTATGGGCGACGGGCCAACCACTCAGGGGTATCCAGGGCCGGTGCTCGAAATCGCCATGGTCCAACATCTTGCACCATCCGCCCCAACCAGCCTTGCCTGTGCTCCCGCCGAACTGACGAAGGCGGCAAAGATCAAGAGCTTCGTAAGGTTGACCCACGGACAGCCCGCGCGACAGCCGTTGGCGCCAGTGCTCGTACGTCATGCCACCGCTTTCGATGACGCATATGCGATGCCGCGTGCCTTCTAGTTGTGATGCTATCGCCAGGCCGGCGGCACCCGCTCCCACGATGCACACATCCGCCTCCAGGCGCATGCCTTGCGGAAACGCGTTGCAATCTTCAATCATGGCGTCGATCGGGCATGGTGTCGATCGGGACCAGCAATTGCACGCCTGTGAGAGCGTGGCCATTTGCGCCTTGCCCCCAGCCCCATTTGACTGTTGGTCCCGCTGGCATCGGGCGGGCACGTCAAATTTGTGATCCGAAGAAAACAAATGTCACGATACGAGCAACGGCGCGAGGACTGCCGGAGCCTCGCCCTGTGCTCCATTCGGTTAGCCTCTGGAAGTTCGGCCACTGGCATTCCGTTGTCCAAGCCTGATCCTCTTGGCTGCCTCCGAGCGCAACGCAGTTAAATTTGGCGCCACAATCGGATAATCCGGCGGCAAGCCCCATTTCTGGCGATATTGCGCTGGCGTCATGCCGATGGATGTCAGATACCGCTTCAAGGATTTCATGCGGCGCCCGTCCTCCAGGTTGACGATGAAGTCAGGGGTCACCGACTTGCGGATCGGCACGGCTGGAACAGGTTTCGGTTCGGGCTGGTGATCGCCCACGGCAAGCTTTTGCAAGGCACGGCCGACATTCTGGATCAGGTCAACCAGATCGGAAGGCGACGTCCGGTTTTTCCTGACATAGGCCGAAACAATATCAGCGGTTAGCTCAATGTGGTCGGCGGGGTCAGAGTCCATGAGTCCGCTCATTGCCTGAAGAAGGCTATCTTCCGTGGCCGAGGCGCGGAGCACGTTCTGCATCGCTCATTGAAGGATTGCCCACCGTCACAGGAGAATGCTCCTGATGCCCCGCTCCTTGCATGGCCCAATGCCATCCCCAGGTGCCGTTTGTGTCAATTGTCCCTTGGCGGCAGCCGATCCATCCAAAAGTGGTACCGCTTGCCAATCCCGATCCCGTGATGGCAGCGGCGAAACCGGCAACACCGGCGGCACAGCTAAGCCGGCAAGACCTCACTGATCCGATGCCGGTGCGCACATGTCGCGTACCGGTATCGACCGTCAAATCGATATCCAGCGCCGCCTCGCTGCGACGGCTCGACTTATTCGCGACGGCTCGACTTGTTCAAGGCTGTCGTGTCTGGAGCTTCATGGCGCGCTTGAAGTCACGATTGTCCACACGGCCGGCGCAAGACATGTCCAGGCCCGTAAGCCTTGAACAATGCTTGCGCCTTGTACTGTGCATGGGCGCTTGGACCTGAGCGGCGCGGCTTGACGAACCGCTCTTTCTACCACTCCGAGCCGGTATAGCCCGCAGCTTCCTTCCACAATGCGAGTGCGATGCTTGGCGAGCGGCCTTTCACTTCAATGTCTTTGCCGCGGTACTTTCCAGCCGCAATCCACACTGTCTTTGAACGCTGATAGATGTTGATGTCGAGGGCACTGGCTAGAGCTTCCCAGTCCCTGCGTCTCGAAAAATCCATCCGACCCCCATCTCTCCATAATGTGGAGCAGTAACGAACATGGCGGATGAGAGTTCCCAGATCGTGAGGACTTCACCATTGGTTTGCGCAAATGGGTCGCACAGCGGTGAAAACTGCCTCCGCTGGCTTCGCCAGCGGAGTATTGAATTGGGCGATATCCCCAGGCTGGAGCTATTTGGCCGCCTTTGCCGTCCTCTCCGCACCCACCAGACTGCCAGCGGTTTTTCACCAGATCCGCAGGTGCCACCCGATCGGGCCGGCCTCGGACGACCCGACCTTTGTCCGGAATCGGCAAAACGACGAGATGAAGAAGCCACTGAAGCACTCAGTGAGACTGTCAAAAGAATGTGTTCGATCATGATAAGCCTCCAAAAGAGGGCATTGCTTGTCCCGTGGAGATGGATAGTTTTTCGAGAAAAATCGCGGATATCTCGATTAATTCTTTGAACCCTTTAAATGAGATAGGACTCTGTGTGCACGTACCTACTATACAAAGAGAACCCTTACACACTGATCTTCGCCTTGGCCCCGAACTGCAGACTGGCGAGCAATGGATCGGCATGCGGGCAAGGGAAACGTGACGGCTGAAGCATGCAAAGCTTACTTGATACAAATTGTTGTGAACGCCCGTCCTCGTAAAAAGGGTCTACATTCTTGGATGCGCGCGCATAAGTGAGGTCTTTGGCATGGGGCCGTTATCGCGAAGGACGTTTGCACAGGGAACGGTTCTGGGCCTGTTACACTGGCTTGGCTTTACCAACCCTGGCAAAGCGGCCACTCAATCTTCAGCTGGCGTAACGCTTATCGCCCGCGGCAGACCTGCGGCAACGCTCGTTACTTCGGATCAGCCGAGTGGCTCTGTTCACTACGCCGCCACGGAACTCGGCTGGCACATAAAAAAAGCGACCGGCATCCAACCTGCCATCACAACTGAAAACCATGTCTCGCCGGCTGGCCTGCGTAACGCCGCCCATATTTTTCTGGGCGACACCCGGTTCGCCCGGGCAGCCGGAATCACATTCGGCGCATTGGCGCGTGAAACCTGTATCATCCGAACCGTCGGCAACCATCTGTGCATCGCCGGCCTCGATCATCCCGGCAGTGCACTCGACCAAAACACATCCGCGGGCACCCTCTTCGGCGTGTACGAGCTCCTTGATCGCTATTTCGGTGTCCGATGGCTATGGCCAGGTGAACTGGGAACGTTTGTCCCAAAGGCACAGTCCTTGGTGATCCCCGCGCTTGATTACGTCGTTACGCCCCGGTTCATGCAGCGTCGCGTGCGCGCTGGAGCTGGCTTCACGAGCGAAGAACATCCCGAAATGGGTTTCACCGCAGCAGCGGCGAAAGAATATATGAAAGCCCAGGCCACGTTCCTGCGTCGCCACCGAATGGGCCGCAGAGTACCCACGAACTACGGTCACGCTTTCGTCGACTGGTGGCAGCGGTATGGCACCGAGCATCCCGAATGGTTTCAATTGGTCAGAGGCAAACGGGGCCCGGTGAGGCTGGGCGCTCGCTTCTCGATGTGCATTTCCAATCCGGGCTTGCGAGAAGAGATCGTCTCGCAATGGCGTGAGCATCGGAGCGCCTCTGCGGGACAGCCAACTTTCGTCAATGCGGTCGAGAACGACATCCCGGGGCAGTGCGAGTGCGAAATATGCAAAGCGCTGGATGGCCCAGAGCCGCCTGACTATCGAAAGTTCATTCCGTCGAAGTCGAAGATCGCCAGCAAGCCTTTCGTATCGGACCGCTATGCGCGTTCCTGGCAAGCCATTCAGCGGATAGCCGCGAAAGACGACCCTAACGCGGTCGTGGTGGGATACGCCTATATGAATTACTTCGCGGCACCGACATCGGGAATCAAGTTGAACCCGAATATCCTGATCGGGTTTTGCCCATCGGCCTGGTACTATCCACGCAGCGGCGAAGAGCAGGACTGGATAAAAGACCAGTGGCGCGGATGGGCGGCAACGACTGCCCAGGTGTTCATGCGCACCAACTATTTCCTGGATGGCTACTGCATGCCGCACATATTCGCCGGCCAGTTCGCCGACGAGTTTCAGAACGCGGCGCGAAACGGGATGGTCGGAACCGATTTTGACTCGCTGACAGGCCATTGGGCGACGCAAGGTCCAAATCTCTATTTGTTGATGCGCCTGCAGACACATCCTGAGACTGCCGTGGAGTCATTGTTGTCGGAATATTATTCAGCCTTCGGACCTGCGGCCGACGACGTCAAAAGCTATTTTGATTATTGGCAGGCGTATACTTCGAACGCTCGCGCCCAGCTGCGGGAGGGGTTCGAGGCTCTTGGAGCATCTCGTTGGCGAAGCTGGGCGAAGGCGGCGCACGCTGTCTATCCAGAGGAGAGTTTCGCGCCGGCGGAAGCCTTGCTTGACAGGGCGGCAGCCTCCGCAATCCAAGATCCGGAAGCCTCGATGCGGGTGAAGTTTCTTGAGCTGGGATTGCAGCATGCGAAGCTGTGCTCGCGAGCGGCCAGCAAGCTCACGCTCGGCGATCCGCAATCCGCCTATGAGCGCGGAAAGCCGGAACTGGAAGCGTTGCTGCAATTTCGGCGATCATATGAGCATATGTGGATATCTAACATGAATCACTGCGCGTGGGTAGAGAGCCAGAGTTGGATCCTCCCGGGCTTTGCGATTCAATCTCCGGACCTTGATCCGGAATGATCCATCTATTTTGAAAGAAGGTTTGCGGGAAGCTAGCTGGCCGAGCCGCACGATATCGCGCCCTGGCCAGCTAGGGAGAGGTGGTCGGCGTTGTGCCAGGCACTGCCGACTGTGCTCGGTGCAGTTGCGGGAGCGCTTCTGTCCATGAACGGGGGGACTGCGTCAAGACAGGCGACAGACGCGACAATCACCTCGCAATTTTTCCTCAATCGCCGGAGAGGACACGTCGTGCTGCGCGGAAGTCGGTGCCTGGCTCTGGTTTCCCGATGTGAGGCCGAGACTTGCGGGACTGCATTTTTCCTGTCGGCTTTGAGCTGTGTTAACGTTGCCCTTGAACCGGTGGATCGGACCGAGGGGACTAGGGTCCGAAACCCGATTTTCATCCTGTTTGGCTGACACCTCCCATTGTTTTGGGAGTTGTGAACCACCTGGGCATTTCGCGATTCGAAGGCGAACCGTCAACCGCGCACTAAAGTATTGTTAGGCCCAGGTACTTCCCACCTCCCTTTATAGAACACGGGAAGTCTGTAACCTATGACTGCAAATTGTAAGCTGACAGTTTGGGGCTACTCCGTTCGGATACCGTGTGTTGCCGACGGCAAGGGCCGCGGCACCGATGGCAGCGGCAATGGCCATGCTCAACCGGCGCGTTCATCGGATCCCCGGTACCCAAGGTCAACGTCACAAGAGTCCGCAAAGTGTAGCCAGGAACATGGAACAACCGCTCTCAGCAGCAGTTGTCCGGTTCAGGAGGCAATATGAGCGCGACGATCGAGTTCTTTCGAACCTGGCTGCAGGAGAATGTCGGAAACCTGGCGACCGACACGCAAGTCAGCGTCGCGGTGTTGGCCCAGCAATTCGAGCAGGATGCGGACGCCGCAGGATACGGGCGCGAGGTTCGCGAAGAAGATATCGGCAACATAGAGGACGCCATCCAGCAGGCCCTCGACAAGGCGAACGCAGCCAACGGCCGGCAACCAGTTCCGGAGGAAGATGGCTCGCTTACGCCGATTATCCAAGGTCTTGAGGCTGCGGAGCCTGAACACTCAGCGTCTGCCGCCGGTGACGGCCGTAAGGAAGGAAGCTGACGAGCGCGTACAGCCGAATACCGGATCGTTAGTCCGGCGTATCGGGCTGGGTCGATCAGCGAGGGAAGTCGCGCACAGGATGATCTTCTTCACGAGCGATACTCATTTCAACGACCCACGCATCCTGCGAATTGATCGGCGGCCGTTCGGCTCGCTGGCAACGCATGACGCGGCGCTGATGAGCCTCTGGAACGAGACCGTCGGCTCGGACGACGAGATCTGGCATCTGGGTGATTTTGCCCGCCCGAAGGCCGGCATCGAAAACATCCTGTCGCAGCTCAACGGGCGCAAGCACCTGATCATCGGCAACAATGACGGAAGCGATGCAACGCTCGCATCTGGCTGGGCCAGCATCCAGCACTATGCGGAACTGGTGGTGGACGGTACCCTCCTCGTCCTGTGCCATTATCCGTTTCGGACCTGGAATCAGATGGGCAAGGGATCGGTGAATTTGCACGGCCATTCGCATGGCAAGCTGAAGCCGCTCACTCGCCAGCGTGATGTCGGCGTTGACGTGTGGAATTTCCGGCCGGTTTCCCTGCCGATCCTGCTCAGCAAGCATAACCGTCGATCAGGCTGAGCGTGGACCGGCGCCACGGACCGGCAGTCGTCATTTATACAGTTCTGGATGTGCTTCGCTCTGCATCAAAGCCGGACAAGAATGAAGATCGATCACGATTTTCCGTTACAGGAACAACAAGGACGGCGCTCCGTTGGGAAAGTGATCGCAACAAGCGATTTAACCAATGGAGGCACTTATGATGAAAACGATCTTGGTCGCATCCGCCCTGTCCTTAGCGCTCGCCACATCCGCCCTGGCCCAAACGAGCGGCTCGGGCAATGCCGGCGGTACCGCAGGCGGCGGCATGAACAACAGCGGCACGAGCGTCAACGGCTCCGGCAGCACCACGGGGACCGTCACAACTGATCCGAATGCGACGAACTCGACCACGACAACACCAAACGGCATGAACGACCGTTGCAAGGACACTGCGGGCAATGACGTTGACACCAATACCGCCAGCGGCACTGCCACCTCGCCGTCCCAAAATTGCAACAAATAGTTCCGCCAGCAGAATTCAGCTCAGGCCCGGCGATGACCGGGCCTGAGACATCATGTCGAATCGCAAGGCTGGGGCTATCGAAAGACGGAGTGCATGACCGCTATAGCGTCTTGGAGCACAAAGTCTTGAGCCTCTCAGTCGCACCCGATCGGCAGCGGTTTCGTTTTGCCGGCCAATCTGGCTCCCAGCGTCAGGCTGTTCGGGAAGCCGCTCACGAACGTGTCCATCGCGGCAGCGGACATGGGATGGGAGGCAAGGCGTGCCAACAAGGCAGCCACGCGAATGCGGGTGGCAAATTGGCTGTTCCAGACCTTCGAATAGCGGCGGCCAACAGCAATCCTCGCCGCCCGGTCCCAACGGCCGAACCTGGCCAGTTCGTTGGCTAGCAACCAGCCTGACTGCAGGGCCATCGAAATGCCTTCAGCGATGATGGGATGGGACTCACCGGCGAGGTTGCCCACCCGAAATATGTCGTCGGCAAAACGTGGACGAATGCCAGGCCGTATGGGACCTGTGGCGAGCCATTCGCCATCGAGCGTGGCATTCGCGATCGTGGAGGCGACACGGGGACACGAAGCAAGGATATGGGCATGAACAGCTTGGGCTGCCGACGAGACGTTGCCTTTTTCGCGTAGCCTGATCAAGACGTCGCGGCGCATGCAGCACGACAGCGACATCCTGTTCCGGTCGGCCCAGACCATGCCGCCATAGCCGCCCGGAAATGCCAGCAGGGGCATGAGGTCGCGGTCGAGCTCAGCGCCGGTGAAATGAGCCTTGAATCCGAAAAGATCGTGCGGCGCGTTGGTTTTCGGCAGGTTCGTCGGAAGCCTTCCTTGTTCCCACGAGCCATGCGCGGCAATAACGACCGGCGCAACGAGAACTCCCTGATCGTGCTTGCTTTCGATCCGAACCATAGCGTTGTCACCATCGGTGGTGATCTCCGCCGCCCGCCAAGGCTGGAACACGTCGGCTCCGGCATCGCGAGCCGCATCCAAAAGCATGCCATCCAGAACGTCGCGCCCGAGCGCGCGTCCAAATGCATCTCCCGCGGCCCGCGGCATGCCCGCATCCGTGCCGGGACCCGATGCAAAAAGTGCAACCCGCTTGACCTCCGGACCGGCTTTGGCGCGAACCGCGGCGCCTCCTCCCAATCTATCCAACAGATCCAGATTGACCGCAGACATGAATTCCCCGCAAACTTTGCGGCGCGGGAATTCACTTCGCTCGACGATGGCAACGGCGCGCCCCTGGCCGCTCAAAGCCAAGGCCACCGAAGAACCACTTGGCCCGGCGCCTATGACGATGGCGTCGTACATCATGGCAAACCTTCCGAAGCGCGGTCGACGGCAAGGAAGGCATGGGTAAACGGTCCAATTCTGCGTTCTGCACACTGGCGCCTGAAATCCGGGGGCCATAGGCTGGAAAGCTCATCACCCGCAAAACCGGCGCGGACGCTTGCCGGCGCATCGTGCAAAGTCACCTCGTTCGCGCCAATGACATGCAGAAGCGAGCAGGCTCTTAAGGCAATGGCGTTTCGGCTCGGCTCGGTGGCGAGAAACACTGGCGCCAGAGGGCGAATCGCCAAAAACAGGCGTTTCAGGGCTGCGTCCGGAAAATGGTGCAGAAACAAGTTGGCCGATACCACATCGAAGGCGCCGGCTCGGGGGTTTTGGATCCATTCGAAGACATCATCGATGATGGTTTCGACCCGCCAACCAAGTGCGTAGAAATCAGCGAACCGCCTGTCTGAAATGAGGTTGAACTGGTCAAGCATGACCAGGTCGACATCTGTCCAGCGCCGGGCGAGGCGCTTTGCGACGGAAAGCATGAATGCTCCATCGCCGGAACCAATTTCCAAAAATCTGGTCGGGCTTTTGCGCACGCTTGCCTTCAACAGGCTGGCCATGATCGCGCTCTGAAACATCAGTGCGTTTATCCAGGCGAGATCACGCCGCGAACCGACGGCCCTTGGATCGTCGGGAGGCAAATTGTCGAGCAGTTCCCGCTCGATCCGACGATGGTCGAGATCATTGGCCATTCAGGTATCGCCGGCTGTGTGGAACATCATCGTCTCGGTCGTCAGGCCAGGTCCGAATGCCATGGCACAACCCACACGGTCTTCCTTTGTGGCCTCGCGCAGCATTCGCTCGAGTACGAACATGACGGTAGCAGAGGACATGTTTCCGTTTTCACGAAGGACCTCGCGGGAGGTCGACAACGCATCGGAACGGAGATTCAGCGCGCGCTCCACTGCGTCGAGAACGGAGCGGCCGCCCGGGTGGACGGCCCAAAGGTCGACGTCTGAAACGCTCCTGTTTCCCAGAATGCTGCCTATGTCTGTGCCGAGTGCATGGTGGATTGCGGCGGGAACCTCTCCCGACAACACCATGTCGAAACCGTCGTCGTGTATGTTCCAGGTCATGAGGTCGCGGCTGCCGCCATCGACGAGCGCGTGAAAACTATCCAGTCCTATGCCAAAAGGACTGGCGCTTACCGACGCAGCCGAGCAGCCATCGCCCCACAGGCAGAACGAGAGCAGCTTTTCAAGGTCGGAGGTCTCCTTGAGGTGAAGCGTACAGAGTTCGATGCTGACCACCAGAACCCGGGCCTCGGGTTCCGACCGGATGATGTGTCGTGCCTGCTTGAGTGCGTTGATCGCTGCATAGCAACCCATGAAGCCGAGGATTGTGCGCTCGATGGAGGTCGGCAGGTTGCACCGGGCAATTATTTCCAGATCCAGGCCGGGGGCGGAAAACCCCGTGCAGGTGGTGACGATCAAATGTGTGATACGGGTCCTGTCCTGACCATGAAGGAGCTTCTCCACGGCCTGTTCAGCCAGAGCGGGCGCTGTGGCCGCGAACATCTCCATGCGCTTTGCCGTGCCTGGAAACGCGCCGCGTTTGAAAACACCCTCCAAATCGACACTTGGGCCTTCAGGATCATCGGCGGGCGCAAAGCACGAATAACGATGCTCTATTCCGCATCTGTCCGCCATGCGATCAAAGATCGCCCGGCGACGGGGATCTGCCGTCAGCTGGGAACCGGCAAATTGAAGAAAGAAGCGGTGAACGCCATTCTCCGGAACGGCTGCCGCAATCCGGTTGATGAAAGCTTGAGCGGGCATCTTTTCCTCGGCCTACAGCTTTAGGCTGGTGTACCGCGGGCGGTGACTACGAACCCGACCGGGTCGGGACCAGCCCCTGAGAGGTGGTAAACACTCTCATAAACGTTCGGGACAGATGAAAGCTTCCCTCGTCCTCGAGATTTCCAAGGTGCCGGCCAATGGCGGCACCAAGCGCAATTGGAGGCATCCTCGCTGTCGGCGGCGCAGGCGGGCGAGCGTCGAATGTGGCACCGTACCGCAACGGATGCCGCATTCGCATCAGGATGGATGGCATCGCGGCCGCCATATAGCCAGACGAGTCATCCATTCCTTGACCGGCCAAGGCCTGGCCAGTCGACCGCGATCTCGGGTGGACCGGCGGCTTCCCCGGACCACCAGGGGTATTGTTTAAGGCGGCCTAGCCATCATGGCGGCGGGGACAAACCGCTGTCGAATGGCGGTGCGCGGAGATACCCTATTTGCCGTTTTTGGCCCCGCCGATCTCCTTGTCCCACTTCTCGAACATGGCAACCAGCGGTTTGGCGTCGAGCGGCGGTTCGATCGGGTTGTCGGCGATCATCGCGGCATATTCGGGCCGGCCGAAACGCTTGATCGTGTCCTGGCTGTCCTGCGGCGCCATCTCTATCGGCACGTCCCTGATCGACGGGCCGGGGTACATGTAGCCGTGATCGTACATGAATGCCTGCTGCTCGGGCTCAAGGATGAAGGCGATCAGTTGCAGGAGAACGCCGAGCTTTTCGTCGGAAACGCCCTTTGGGATAGCCACATAGTTGGCGTCGCTGACCCAGTGGAAGCCCTTCAGGGTCGCAATCTTGTAGTCTTCGGGAACGATGCCGAGATAGCGCGGATTGATGTCCCATCCGGTGGTCGTGGCGATGATGTCGCGCGTGCCGTCACCCAGTTCCTTCATGGTGACGGTCGTGCCGGAGGGATAATAGTCGATGCAGTCGTTCAGTTCCTTGAGATAGGCCCAGGTCTTCTCCCAGCCGTCGATAGGATCCAGCGGATCCTTGTCGCCGAGCAGGTAGGGAAGGCCCATGACGAAGGTTCGGCCGGGGCCGGAATTCGCCGGGCGCGCATACATGAACTTTCCCGGATGCGCCTTGCACCAGGCAAGCAACTCTTCAGCGGTCCCAGGAAGGTCCTTGACCCGATCCGGCGCATATTCCAGGAGCGGGCCTGACGGATACCAGCTATCGACGAAGGCTTGGCCCTTCGCCATCTGCTGCATGGCATAGGCGCCCGGTAGGTAGCGCTCGTCGAGCTTGGGAAACATATCGGCATAGTCAGGCAGGATCTGGGTCCACAATCCCTGGTCGATGCCCGCGGCAAGGGCGTCGTTACCGGTGAGCACGAAATCGATGTCCAACCGGCCTGCCGCCTGCTGGGCCTTGAGCTTGGCGGCAAGTTCGGGCGCGGGCGCCTGCGTGTAAACGAACTTCGAGATCAGTTCCGGATGGGTCTCGGCGAACTTTTCAAGCGCCCGCTGGCTGAGTTGCAGGTCGCCGGCAACGTCGACCACATTGATGACCAGCGGTTCCTTCGGCTTCGGGAACTCCTTGGCAAGCACGAAAACCGGCCTTGCCGCCGCGGCAACGCCAGCACCCAGGATCGTTAGAAGTGCATTGCGTCGGGTTGTCATTGGTGTCTCCTCCCTTTCTAGGTTGCGTGGACGGTTATTCGCCCACGGTGTCCGGCACTTCGCGAAGCAGAGCAGCCGATTGCGGATCGAGAAACAGGTGGCAGTCGGCATGCCTGCGCAAGATACCGGCCGGCACCATCGGCGAGATCGGCGCTTCGACCGTATCGCGCACCGCCTCGGCCTTGCGGCGGTCCGGCACCGCCAGCACGATCAGACCGCTTTTCATGATCTGGTTGACGGTCATGGAGATCGCCCTGTGCGGAACGTCTTCCAGCGTCGGAAACCAGCCTTCGCCGAACTGCTGGCGGCGGCAGCGGTCGTCCAGCGTTACCAGGTGGAACGGTGCGGTCGTCTCGAAGTCCGCGGGCGGATCGTTGAAGGCGAGGTGGCCGTTCTCGCCAATGCCCGCGAAGGTCACATCGATAGGGTGCCGGGCAATCAACGCGCTGATGCGCGCCACCTCGGCACCTGGATCCGGCACGTCCCCGTCGATGAAATGAAAGGCCCCGAGCGACGGCAGCAGCGCGGTGAAGCGCTCCTTGAGATAGCGCCGAAAACTGGCCGGATGCGTATCCGGCATGGCGACATATTCATCGAGGTGAAAGCCGGTGACGCGCGACCAGTCGATGTCATCCCGCTTCACCAGCGCGGCAAGCACCTCGAACTGGCTGGCGCCGGTGGCGACGACGATATTGGCCGCCCCGCGCGCCTCGATCGCGGCGCGGATCGACTGCGCCCCCAGTTCAGCGGCAGCGGCGCCCAGCAGCTTTTTGTCCGGTTTCACGTAAATTCGCATGATCACTCCGTGGTTGTAAGTCGATCGAGCCCCGCCGTTTCTCGCTGCGAGCACGGGGCCTGGGTTGTCGCCCTGATGACGAATTCGGTGACGAGATTGATGCGCTTGTGAGCGAGCGGCTTGCCTTGCAGCATAGCGACGAGAAGCTCGACCGCCTGCCTGCCGGCCTCCGCGCAATGGGTTGCGATGGACGTCAGGGGCGGGAAAAGGGTCGGCGCCAGTATGCCGTCGCAGCCGATCACGCTGTAGTCGCCCGGCACCGACAGGCCGCGCGCGGCAAGCCCGGCCATGATGCCTTGCGCCATGACATCGTCGAATGCGAGTACGGCGGTCGCGGCCGTCAGGACGAGTTCATCGACGCAGGCCTGGCCGGCCTCGAAGCTTGGCCGCGAGGTCGGAACCCGTACAATCTCAACCCCAAGCTCGGCGGCCCTCCTGGTCACGGTGCCGTAGCGCTGGCTGTTCGACCAGGAGAATGCCGGCCCGGAAACATAGGCGATCGATCTATGGCCCAGCGAAACCAGATGCTCCAGCGCCTGCCCATAGCTTGGCCCGCTATCGACCAGAAGCCGTACCATGCCGGGAATGTCGCGGTTGACGAGGACGCAAGGCCGCCTCCGCGCATGTTCAAGGATCTGTTTCGTGTGCAGGCGCGAAGAGGCGATGATGAAACCTTCTACCTGCGCCGACAGCTTGGTCAGGAGAATGTCTTCCACTTCCGGCGTCTCGTCAGAATCGCCGATAAACGTCGCATAGCCACAGTCGCGGGCCGTCGCCTGCCCCCCACGCATCAACGCCGCGAAGAACGGGTTGGTGATGTCGGGCACGATCAGCGCGATATTGCCCATCCGGCCGGTGCTTAGTGCGCGCGCGGCATGGTTGGGGACATAGCCGAGTCTTGCGGCGACCGAGTGAACCCGCGCGACCGTCTCGCGACTGAGAAGCTCCGGCCGGCTGAAAGCACGCGAAACCGTAGCCGAAGAGACGTTGGCTGCGTCCGCCACCTCGCTCAGCGTCGGTGCTGAAGATGAATTGTTCCGCCTTCGGTCAGGCATGCGCGCCCCTAATGCAAGCGCTTGCATGAAAGCGCTTGCACGAAGTCGTGTCAAGGATTGATTGGCCTAGAACAGGTCGGATAATCGGACTGTCCCCCGAGGCAGTCCTCCACAGGCGGAAACCGACCTAATGCCGATCGACGTCAGGGATAGGGCAGAATCGGCGCAGGCCGACCGAAGCCGCGCCGATCACGGTAGGCATTGCCGCGCTGTCAACCCTTCGACTGGAGCGCGTGGATCACGCCGCGCAGTTCCGCCAGACCGCGCAGGCGGCCTATCGCCGGATAGCCCGGATTCACCGTTTTTGTGAGATCATCCAGCATGCGGTGGCCGTGGTCGGAGCGGAAGACGATGGTGTCGTGCGGTTCCCGTTTGCCGTCTTCGGCCAACAATTCGCGCAGTACCGCAACCATGTCCACGTCGCCGTCCAGATGCGCCGCTTCATGGAAGGTGCGGCCATCGCCTTCGCGCTTGGTCGCCCGCAAATGCGCGAAGGGGATGCGCGACGCGAAGTGCTTCGCCATCGCCGGAAGATCGTTGTCGGCGCGCACGCCAAGGCTTCCGGTGCAAAAGCACATGCCGACGGCCGGCGACGGAACTGCCTCGAAGAGCGCGTTGTAGTCGGCGGCGGTCGAGGCCACCCGCGGCAGACCAAAGAGCGAGCGGGGCGGATCGTCCGGATGCAGCGCAAGCCGGACGCCGCTGCTCTCTGCGGCGGGCGCGATCGCCGCCAGGAATTCGGTGAGATGGTGGCGCAGCCGGGCGGCATCGATGCCCGCATAACGCGCCAGCCGGTCGCGAAACTGCGGGACCGTCAACGGCTCCGTGGTCGAGCCCGGCAGCGCACTGGCGATGTTGGCGACGAGGGTCGCGGCCTCCTCTTCGCTCATCGCCTCGAAGGCAGCTTTCGCCCGCTCGCGGTCCTCGTTCGAATAATCGGCTTCGGCTCCCCTGCGCTGCAGGATGTGGAGGTCGAAGGCTGCAAACCGGTCCTGGTCGAAACGCATCGCGGTCGCGCCGCTTGGCAGTTCGTAATCGAGATCGGTGCGGGTCCAGTCCACCAGGGGCATGAAATTGAAACAGATGATATGGATGCCGCTGGCCGCAACCGCTTCCATGCTGGCGATCCAGGCCTCGATCTCGGCTTTCGCCTCGCCGCCGTGACGCTTGACAGCGTCGGGGACCGGTATGCTTTCAACGACCGACCAGACAAGCGGCGAGCGGTCGGACGGCGTATCCTCGATCATCGCCTTGCGCGTCGCCACCTCCGCCTTCGTCCAGGCACGCCCGATCGGGACTTCGTGCAACGCCGATACGATATCGGTGGCGCCGGCCTGACGCACGGCATCGAGCGGAACCCCCGCATCCGGCCCAAACCATCTCCATGCCTCGCGCATTCGTCATTTCTCCAACTATTTCAGGGCTGGTCGGCTCAAATAAACCAGTCGGGGTAGGCGTCGCGCAGTTGCTCGACATCGGGAATGACAGCGCCCAGGTGGATTCGCATGGCCTCGCAGGCAGCCTTCACGTCATGCGCCCCTATAGCGTTGCGGATGACCGTATGCTCGCCAATCACATGGTCCATGCGGCCGAGCGCGGGCAGCGTCATGCGTCGCGCCCGGTCGATCTGCACCTTGACCGGCTTCAGATAGTTCCAGATGCCGGAATAGCTGGCTATTCGGGCAATCGCCTCGTGAAAGGCCTCGTCGGCCTCGTGAAAGCCGTTCATGTCCTGTCGTTCGGCAAGGAACCGCTGCCGCGCCAATATGTCGTCGAGCTTTCCCACATCGTTGCCGTTTGCGCATTGCGCGGCCTTTTCGACCGTGGCGCCTTCCAGCGCCTTACGGATGACGACGGCTTCGGGAATGAGCGAGATCGGTATCGGCGCGACGAAGGTTCCCGACTGAGGATAGATATTGACCAGCCCGTCTTCGACCAGACGAATCAACGCCTCGCGCACCGGCGTGCGGCTGACACCGAAACGCTCGGTCAGCACCTTTTCATTCAAGGCGTTGCCGGGCTTAAGCTGCATGGATACGATCGCCTCGTGCAGTTCGCGGTATACTGCGGACGCAGCCGTCGTACGCACGATGCCCGGCCGACGCATCTTCGTTCGAACGGAGACGGCGTCGCGGTCGGAGCCCGCAATGCCCGCATGCGCCTTTGCTGATGTCATTTCTCGATCCCCGATCTTCAATCAGTTGACATATTAATATATTATTCCTTACTGTTCGCCAATATCGGAACGCCGCTTCATCCCAAATTATGATCGCGCGCATTCAATCGCCCCTCCCTTCCGAACGCCGCTTTCGCGGCTCGACCGCAAGGATTTTGCAATGCCGCTCCATCCCGACAGGCTTTTTTCGCCTGATCCTACCGTCCGTTCCATCGCCAGGCGCCTCTATGAAGGCGTGCGTGCCTTGCCGATCATCTCCCCGCACGGCCATACCGAGCCGGATTGGTATGCGTATGACCTGCCGTTCCCGGATCCGGCCACGCTGTTCGTCAAGCCCGACCACTACATTTTGCGCATGTTCTATTCCCAGGGAATGCGCATGGAAGATTTCGGCGTCCCACGACTGGATGGGGGCCCGATCGAAACCGATCCCCGCAAGATCTGGCGCCGCTTCGCCGAGAACTACGCTCTTTTCCGCGGCACGCCGACACGGCTGTGGTTCGAGCATTCGCTGGCAACGGTCTTCGGAATCGAAGAGCGGCTCGGCGCGAAGAATGCCGACCTTCTTTATGATCGCATCGCCGAACAGCTCGAACGGCCGGAGATGCGCCCGCGCGCGCTCTACAAGCGTTTCAACATCGAAGCCATCTCAACGACGGACGCCGCCACCGATGCGCTTGCCGCGCATGATGCGATCAAGGCTTCCGGCTGGGACGGCCAGGTTGTACCAGCCTACCGGCCAGACGCCGTCGTCGACCCTTCGCGCAAGGGTTTCCATGCCGAGGTGGAGCGGTTCCTGGCGTTGGCCGGAACGCCGACCAGCTATCCCGGCTATCTTGAGGCGCACCGCATCCGCCGTGCCTACTTCAAGCAGCGCGGCGCGACGTCCACCGACCACGGCCATCCGAATGCCCGCACCGCCGACCTTTCGAAGGCGGAAGCAACGGCTCTGTTCGACCGGGTGCTGAAGGCCGATGTCTCGCCCGAGGATGCGGACCTGTTCCGCGCACAAATGCTGACCGAAATGGCGCGCATGAGCGTCGAGGACGGCCTGGTCATGCAAATCCATCCCGGCTCTTTCCGCAACCACAACCCGCAGATTTTCACCGAGTTCGGCTTCGACAAGGGCGCAGACATTCCCACCGGCACCGATTATGTCCACGACCTCAAGCCGCTCCTCGACGCGTTCGGCAACGACACGCGCCTGACATTGATCCTGTTCACACTGGACGAGACGGCCTATGGGCGCGAGCTTGCGCCGCTTGCCGGGCATTATCCGGCGCTGCGCCTCGGCCCGCCCTGGTGGTTTTTCGACAGCCCCGAAGGCATGTACCGGTTTCGCAAACTTACCACGGAGACAGCTGGCTTCTATAACACGGTGGGCTTCAACGACGACACCCGTGCCTTCTGTTCGATCCCCGCGCGGCACGACATGGCGCGCCGCGTCGACTGCAATTTTCTCGCGGAATTGGTGGCTGACCACCGGCTCGACGAGGACGAGGCGCAGGAAGTGGCGCACGATCTCGCCTACCGCCTGGCCAAGAAAGCCTATAGGCTCTGACCATGGCGCAGCAGCTTTCCAATCGGACCTGGGTGACCTGCCGGCCGGGATCGGGCGCGCGGACCGCAGAGGTCGGCTCGGCTGCCGAACTGGCCGCCGTCTTCCTGCGGCTGAAGCAGGTCCTCGGCACCGATCTCTCGGCCAGCCCCCATCTCGCAAGGCTAGGAACCGCATTGACCGATCTTTTGAACGACGGCGCCGCAACCACCGTGGCATGATTGGCGCAGCGGTTCACGCACGAAGCAGAAAGCGGTTGTTTTTGAGGACTGGTAGATTAATATATCAAAATTGAAATCCTGCCGGACAAGACAGGACCCCAGCGGAGGAGATGAAGATGATCAAGATCACTCGGCGACAGGCGGTCGGCGGACTAGCCGGCATGGCGGCGCTTCCGGTTGCGCGCGCGTTTGCCCAGACCGCCAAGCTGCCGACCGCGCCCGTCACCATCAATATCGTCGATGTCGCCGGCAATCTGGCGCTAACCCAGAAGGCGATCGAGAATTACAAGACGGCCAAGCCGGAACTGATCTCGAACATCGTCTTCACCAAGGCGCCGGCCCCGGAGCTTCCGGGCAAGATCAAGGCGCAGCAAGCGGCGAACCGCGTCGATATCGACCTCGTGCTTACCGGAACGGATGCGCTGTCGGCAGGCCTCGAGATGGACCTGTGGGTCAAGCTGCTTCCTGACGATTCGGGCGCCTTGCCGAAGCTGGCCGATATCTATCAGGAGCCGGCAGCGCGGATGCAGACGCTGGCCAAGGACCACGGCGTCGTCGTCACCTACTACCCGTCCGGGCCGCTGCTCGAATACATGCCCGACAAGGTCAAGACGGTGCCGACCACGGCGGAGGAGCTTCTGGCGTGGGCCAAGGAGAACCCGAACCGGTTCCTCTATGCGCGCCCGGCCAATTCCGGCCCCGGCCGCACCTTCCTGATGGGTCTTCCCTATCTGCTCGGCGACAGCGATCCGAAGGATCCGGTCAAGGGCTGGGACAAGACCTGGGCCTATCTTAAGGAACTGCACAAATACATCGAATATTATCCGACCGGCACCGGTGCGCTGATGAAGGAACTCGGCGAAGGCACGCGCGACATGACTGTGTCGACGACTGGCTGGGACATCAACCCGCGCGTTCTCGGCGTCGTGCCGAAGGAAGCCAAGGTTGGGGCGCTGAAAGGCTTCCATTGGGTCGCCGACGCTCATTACATGTGCGTGCCGAAAGGGGTCAGCGACGAAAAACTGGCCGTGCTCAAGGACCTGATGGCATTCCTGCTGACGCCTAAGCAGCAGGCCTATACTTATGACGAGGGCTATTTCTATCCGGGCCCGGCGGTCAAGGATGTCACCCTCGACATGGCGCCGCAGGAAAGCCAGGATGCGATCGCCGAATTCGGCCGCACCGAATATGCCGACCTGATCGCCAACAATCCGATCGAACTGCCGCTGGAGCCAGCTTCGATGGTCACGGCATTCCGAACCTGGGACGAACAGGTCGCCGCCGCCGCGAAATGACAAACCTTTGAGTTTCAGCGCATAATAGGAACCGGGCATGCCGCCCGGTTCGCCTACAACAATGGGGCTACGAACGGATGCTGCTCGCCTCGTCGAAATTCGACGAACTCCGCCTCGATCATATGAGTCGAAAATTCGGCAGTATGAGCGCGCTGAGTGACGTTTCGCTGACCGTGCGCAAGGGGGAATTCATCGCCCTGCTCGGACCTTCGGGCTGCGGCAAGTCGACCGCCCTGAACTGCATCGCCGGACTGCTTTCCACCACGGGCGGCAGCATCTATCTCGACGACAAGCGTATCGACCAGCTTAAGCCGGAAGACCGCGGCTTCGGCATGGTCTTCCAGAACTATGCGCTGTTCCCGCATATGACCGTCAAAGCCAATATCGGCTTCGGCCTGAAGATGCGCGGCACGCCCAAGACCGAGATCACGCAACGCGTCGACGAGGCGCTGGGACTGGTGCGGCTGGAAACGCAGGGCCACAAGCTGCCGGGTCAACTGTCAGGCGGTCAGCAGCAGCGGGTCGCCATCGCCCGCGCCATCGTCATCGAGCCGCCGCTGGTGCTGATGGACGAGCCGCTCTCCAACCTCGACGCGAAATTGCGCATCGAGATGCGTGCGGAAATCCGGCGCATCCACAACCAGCTCGGGGCCACCACCCTTTATGTGACGCATGACCAGGATGAGGCCTTGTCGCTTGCCGACCGCATAGTCGTGCTGCGCGATGGCCGAATCCGGCAGGTCGGCGCTCCGCGGGACCTCTATGAGAGCCCGGACCATCTCGACGTCGCCGAATTCATGGGCTACCGCAACCGGCTAACCGGCAAGGTCACCCGGCGCGACGGCGACATTGCCACGGTCGAGGTCGGCGGCGTCAGCCTTTCGGGCAGAGTGCGCGACGATCTCGCGGTTGGCGCGCACGCCGTGATCGCCGCCAGGCCGGACGATGTCACCGTGAGCGACAAGGGCGTCGGGACGCTCGATGCGAAGGTCGAAACCATCGAGTATCGCGGCCGGGAATTCGTCGGCACGGCACGCACCGAGGGCGGCCTCGAGCTGATTTTCCATGCCAGCCAGGCCGCGTCGGTCGGGAACACGGTTTCGCTCTCGATCGATTCTGCCCATGCCCTGATCTACGCGGCCTGAGGATGGCGATGTCGACGCTCGATCATACGCCCTCTCCTTCTCTGCGCCAGCGGCTGGCCTTGCACGGGATCGACGGCGTCACCCTTCTGGTGCTTCCGGCCGCCTTGTTTACGCTGGCGATCTTCGTCTATCCCTTTGTCTACGGCCTGCTCCTGTCCTTCCAGCCGAAGGAAGGGGGGCTCCTCGCCAACTACCAGCGTTTCTTCACCGACCCGTTCCTCTACAACACCATTGCCACCACGCTGTGGCTGGCGGTGCCGGTCACCGTTATCAGCCTGGCGCTGGCGCTGCCCATCGCATTTCGCGTTCGCCTGATGACGCACCAGCGCATGCTGACCACCATCCTCGTGCTGCCGGTAACGCTCGGCACGGTGCTGGTAGCGGAAGGCCTGCTCAACTATCTGGGACCGCAGGGCTGGTTCAGCCGCACGCTGATGTTGTTCGGCGTCATCAGCAGTCCCGTGAAACTCACCAACAATTACTGGGGTGTTTTCGCGTCGCTGATCATCACCGGTTTCCCGTTCACGTTCCTTTTGACGCTTTCCTATGTGACAGGCATCGATCCGGCACTGGAACAGGCAGCGGCGACCCACGGCGCGCGCTCCTGGCAGCGGTTCCGCTATGTGTTCCTGCCGCTGCTGATCCCCGGCCTGGCCATCGCCTTCCTGCTTTCATTCGTACAGGCCTTCGCCGTCTTTCCGTCGGCGGTTCTGCTCGGTGCGCCGGCCGGGCCGACCCGGGTCATCTCGATTGCGGCCTACCAGGCCGCCTTCGAGCAATATGACTACTCGATGGCCTCGGCAATCGCGATGATCATGGCCGGTGTGCAGTTGGTCATCGTCGTCGCCATCCTGATGCTGCGCAACCTGTTCTATCGTGGCAGCACCGCAGGCGGAAAGGGCTGACATGATCCGCGACACAACCATCGCCGCCAAGCTCTGGATCACCGCCATCTGGGTGGTGGTGGGTTTCTTCGTACTCAACCTCGCGGCGATGATTGCCACGGTCATCCTGTCGTCCTTCGGCACGCGCTGGCTGGGCACATGGATTCCTGCCGGCTTCACCACCCGCTGGTATTTCGCCGCCTGGGCGGAATTCCAGCTCCACGATATCCTGATCGTAACCTTCCAGATCGCCTTCACCGTGGTCGCGCTTTCAGGCCTGCTCGGCGTGACGGCGGCCTATGCGCTGGCGCGGCGCGATTTTCCCGGCAAGAAGCTGGTCATGCTTCTGTTCCTGCTGCCGCTTCTGGTCCCGCCGATCACCTTCGGCATTCCGCTGGCTACCGTGCTCTACCAATCGGGGGTCGGTGGCACCTTCTGGGGCGTGGTGCTGGCCAATCTCGTGCCGACGGTTCCTTTCGTCATCCTGGTGATGATCCCCTTCATCGAGCAGATCGATCCCAAGATCGAGGCGGCCGCGCGTGTCTTCGGCGCCAACACGTTCCAGCTCTTTCTCCATGTTCTGCTGCCGATGCTGATGCCGGGCATCTTGGCGGCGCTGCTGCTGGTGCTGGTGCGTACCATCGGCATGTTCGAACTGACCTTCCTGACAGCCGGGCCGACCAGCCAGACGCTCGTCGTGGCGCTGTACTATTCGGTCTTCGCCTCGGGCGTTCGCGCGGTGCAGTCGATCGACGCGATGGCGGTGGTGTATATGATAACGACGCTGGTCTGGCTGCTGATCGCATTGCGCTTCGTCAATCCGACGCAGATTGTAGCGCGGGCAAAGCAGCAGCCCGCCTCCGCCTGAAACAGGCTTTTCTTTCCGCCGCATGATGGCGGCGGAAAGCCACTCTCCAGGAATCCTGGAGCGTTCGAGGTTCGAAGGAAGCGCTCTTATACGGGTTGGTTGCTGGCCGGATCCGCACGGATGAGGGCTGCGATCAGGCGCTGTGTCTGGAGCGCCTCCTCACCCGTCACGACCGGATCGCGGTCTTGCGAAATCGCATCGGCGAAATCGTCAATCAGCGCACGATGCGCGTCGTGGGGGAAGTCCATGATGGCTGCGCCGCTGCCTGTCTTCCCCTCCGCCTCGACGCGCTCTTCGCGCCCGTCGAGCCAGTCGACGCTCAGCGCCCCGCCGGTCAGCGTGGCCGTGCCGAGCGAGCCGACAATCTCCATGGTTTCAGGCGAGCCCGGATAGGCCGCCGTCGTGGCGAGCAGCGAGGCCGGTGAGCCGTTGCCGAGCCGCATCAGGGCGGTGACATAATCCTCAGCCTCCATCCGGTGCAGGCCGGTCGTCCGCACCTGCGAAGCCAACACCTCTACCTCTCCCAGCAGAGAGCGGAAAAGGTCGATGGCGTGGATGGCCTGCGACAACAGCACGCCGCCCCCGTCCCGCGCGAAGCTGCCGCGGCCGCCGGTGTCGTAGTAGGCCTGCGGCCGCCACCACGGAACCCGAAGACTGGCCGCCTCCACCGTGCCGATGGCGCCGGAAGCCAGCAGTTGGCGCAGCCGCAGGCTGGCCGGCCGGAAACGGTGCTGCAGGACGACGCCGAGGCGCAGGCCGGCCCCGCGGGCCAGCGTGACCAGCTTCTCGGCGCGCGCCAGCGTCGTTTCGAGCGGCTTTTCGACGAGCACGTGCTTGCCGGCGGCAAGGGCCAGTTCGGCCACCGCCAGATGCGCGTTGGCCGGCGTCAGCACCAGCACCGCCTGAACCTCGGGATCGGTAATCGCGGCCGCAATATCGGTCGTCACGGGAAAGGAAAACTGGTCGGCAAAGGCTTCTGCCGTCGCCTGGCTGCGGCTGGCCGCCCATTTCACCTCGATCCTGCCCGCAAGATCGACGAGGCTCTTCGCATGCGGCAACGCCGCCGGACCCAAGCCGATCATGGCGACACGTAGCCTGCTCATCGCGCGTTCCTTTCCTGCCCCGTCACGACGACCGCCGCCGCCTGCGCCTCGAGCGCCAGCCGGCAGACCGTGAAGACATGCTCCTGCGTCATCGCCGTTTCGGTACGCTCGCACATGTCGGCAAGCAGGCGCTCGAAATAGGATATCTTTTCGCCCGACGCATCGAAATGGCGCGTGCCCTGGCCATCGACGAGGAATACGTGGTCCGTGCCAGGTTTGCCGGCTATGTCGACATATTTCCTAAGTTCGATCGTGCCCTTGGTGCCGAGCAGGATGAGCCGTCCATCCCCCCAGGTCGGCAGCCCGTCGGCGGTGAACCAGTCGACGCGGATATAGCCGCTCGCTTTGTCTCCCCGCAGGAGGATGTCGCCGAAATCCTGGAATGCTGGAATGTCAGGAGCGCCAAAATGGCCGACCGCACTTGAAACGACATTCGCGTCGGCGCAGCCAGTATAGAACAGGAACTGATCAATTTGGTGCGAGGCGATATCGACCAGGATGCCGCCGTAATTCACGGGATCGAAAAACCACGCCGGGCGTAGCGCACGGTTGAGCCGGTGCGGCCCCAGGCCCGTCACATGGATGACCTCGCCGATGGCGCCGTCCATCGCCAGTTGCGTCGCCAGCGTCGAGGCTCGGGTCAGGAGGCGCTCCGAAAAGCAGATCGAAAAGATGCGTCCCGTCTCACGCACGGTCTGCCGCACGGCGGCAAGCTGCTCGAACGTGGTCAGGCCGGGCTTGTCCGCAAGCACGTCCTTGCCATGCCACATGGCCTCGACGGCAATGGCGGCCCGGTCGGAGGGGACAGCCGCGGTAACGACGAGGTCGATGGCGGGATCCTCGATCAGGCGCCGTCGTTCGACCGGCGCGATCCGTGGAAAACGCTCGGCGATGCCGGCGGCAACCTTGGGATCGGTCGTCGCGGGATCGTAGCCGGCGCACTCGGCGCCGGCATCCAGAAGCCCACCGATCAGGTCATAGACGTGACGATGATCGATGCCGATCACGGCAAATCGCATTGGTCCGCTATTTCATCTTGTTGGCACCGACCTCGCGGTCCCATTTCTCGAAGGCGGCGACCAGTGCTTCCGGCTTTAACGGCGCTTCGACCGGGAACTTCCTGATCAGCTCTTCATATTGTGGGCGGCCGAACTCTGCGATGGCGTCCTGGCTTTCCTGCGGCGCGGCGCTGAGTGGTACCCCCTTGACCGCCGGACCGGGATAGAAATAGCCCTTGTCGTAGGTATAGGCCTGCTGCGCGGGTTCGAGCATGAAGGCCATGAGCTTGACCAGAACCGCGACCTTTTCCTCCGCGACGCCCTTGGGAATGCACATGAACTGCGTATCGGGCACCCAATGCGTGCCTTCGAGCGCAAACGTCTCGATCTCCTTCGGCACGATGCCCAACACACGCGGGTTGATGTCCCAGCCGAAGGTGGAAACGATCATGTCGCGGGTGCCCTCGGCCAGCTCCTTCATCGTCACCGTGGTGCCCGAGGGATAGTAATCGATGCCTTCATCCAGCGCCTTCAGATAGGCCCAGGTCTTCTCCCAGCCATTGATGGGATCGGAAGGATTCTTGTCGCCGAGGATGTAGGGCATGGCCATCAGGAAGGTCCAGCCCGGTCCCGAATTGACCGGCCGCGCATAGCAGAATTTGCCGGGATTGGCCTTCACCCACGCCAGCAGTTCGTCGGTGTTCCTGGGGATGGTCTTGATCCTGTCCGGCGCATATTCGAAGAGTGGGCCCGACGGCGAATAGACGACGGCGACGCCTTCGTTCTGGCCGAAGTTCTTCTGCATCATCAAGGCGCTGTCGAGATAGACGTCCTCAGCCTTGGGCAGCACAGTGGGGTATTTCGTCCACACGTCGATCCACAGGCCCTGGGTGATGCCGTCCGACATGGCACCCGGCCCCGTCAGCACCAGGTCGATGTCGACCCGGTTGGCCGCCTGCTGCGCGGCGAGCTTGGCCGGCAGTTCGGGGGACGGCGCGCGCGAGAACGTGATCTTGGAGACGAGCCCCGGATTTTCCTTGCCGAATTTCTCGATTGCCGCCTGGGTAAGCTGCAGATTGCCCGCGACATCAATGATGTTGAGCGCCACCGGCGAAGTGGGCAGGGCAAGCTCGTCGGCGAATGACCTGCCAAAGGGCAGCGCTGCAAACCCGGCCAATCCGCCGAGCGCCTGGCGGCGTGAAATCGTGAACATCGTCGTCCTCCTCATTTATCTCCTTGAAAGAGCGGCATCTCCGCACTTTCATCCCGGCTCTCCCAGACGAATGATATATTAGTCTATTAGTATCGAATGCAACACAAATGACGCCCCGCTGCGCTGAAGGTCCCGTCGCGGACAGGCCGCGTCAGGCCGGTGCCTGGCATGCTGCACTATCCTAGCGCCAGCCCCTCGACGCGGCCGGCCTTTGGCGAAGCATCAGGATTTCTTTGCGCCGACCAATTCGTCCCACTTTCGGAAGGCGGCGATCATCTTTTCCGGCGGCAGCGGCAGTTCGATCGGGTTGTCGGCGATGAGGCTGGCATACTCGTCCCTGCCGAAACGTTTGACGATGTCCTGGCTGTGCTGCGGCGCCATGGAGACAGGCACGTTCTTCACCGCCGGGCCGGGGTAGAGATAGCCCTCATCGTAGGAATAAGCCTGCGCTTCGGGCGTAAGCAAAAATGCCATCAGATCAAGCACCACGGCGAGCTTGTCGTCGGAAATGCCTTTCGGAACGCACATGAAAAAGGCGTCCGAAACCCAATGGAAGCCCTTGAGCGTGCCGATCCTTGCCGATTCCGGCACGATGCCGAGGGCGCGCGGATTGATGTCCCATCCCGTGGTCGAAATGATGATGTCGCGGCTGCCTTCCCCGAATTCCTTCATGGTGACGCCGGTGCCGGCGGGATAATAGTCGATATACTGGCCGATCTCTGCCAGATAGGCCCAGGTCTTCTCCCAGCCGTCGACGGGATCCTGCGGATCCTTGTCGCCGAGCAGGTAGGGGAGACCCATCATGAATGTACGGCCGGGGCCGGAATTGGTGGGCCGCGCATACATGAAGCGGCCCGGATGGGCCTTGGCCCAGGCTAGCAGCGCCTCTACCGAGCCGGGAACCTCCTTCACCCGCTCAGGCGCGTATTCGATCAGCGGGCCGGAAGGATAGTAGTTGACGACAATGCCATATCCCGCGCCCTGCTTCTTGTGCAGGGCCAGTGCGGCCGGTTCGTAATTGTCCTCGATTTTGGGGAACTTGTCGTTGAAATCAGGCAGAATCTTGATCCACGTGCCGTTGGCTAGGCCTGCCGCCAGACCGTCGGACCCGGTCAGCACCATGTCGATATCGACGCGGTTGGCTTCCTGCTGCGCGCGCAGCTTTCCGGCCAGCTCGGTCACCGGTGCCTTGGTGAAGACGATGCGTTCGGTGCGCTCGGGATATTTCTTGGCGTAGTTTTCGAAGGCCGGCTGCGAAAGCGCCAGCGCGCCGCCCACGTCCATCACCGAGATGACGACCGGCGATGCCGGCAGTTTGGGTGATTGCGCCCAGGCCCGCGTCGTGCCGGCGAGGAATGTACCGCCAATGCCGCCAAGGATGGTGCGGCGATTCACCTTGAGTTCACGAGCAGTCATGGTTGTCTTCCTTCCCATTTTGTCGTTTGCCGGTCGTATTCGCGTTCTTCTTCTCCGACGCGCGCACGGGTGATGGTCATGTCCGGCGCCCACTCGATCTCGCTGGCGGGCACGCGAAGGCCATGCGCGTCCAGCACCGGCTGCAGCAGCGCCATCACATTTGCCGAGGCCATATCGACAGCCTGTGCGAAACCGGCAATGCCCCAGCGCACCAGGTTGCGCACGGCGTCGTCCAGTCGCAGCGCCGACCCGGCGAGCCCGATGCCGCCAGGAACGCGGACCGAGCCATCGGCGCGGCTCTCGACCCGCATTCCGGCAAATTCGTAAGATCCGTGCGGCGCACCGGCCGCCGAAACGGCATCGGTAACCAGGACCGACCGGTCCAGCCCTTTTGCCCGGACCAGCGATTTCAACGCGCCTGGCGGAACGTGAATCCCGTCGGCGATGAATGTCGCGGCGAGACGGTCTTCGGCCAGTTGGGCAAACAGGGTATTGTCCAGTTTCGGCAAGGTTTGCGGCAGCCCGTTGCCGAGATGGGTGGAAAGGACAGCGCCAGCCGCCGCGGCCTGCGCTACGAGCTCAAAACCGCAAGCCGAGTGGCCGATCGAAACAAGGATGTTGTGCCGGTTCATGGCCCTAATGAAAGCAATGCCACCTTCCACTTCGGGTGCCAGCGTCGTCAAAAGGATCGGGCGCTTGAGCAGCGACTGCAGGCGCTCAATGAGCGCAGGATCCGCAGCGGTCATCGCCGAGGCGGGATGGCATCCGGAATAACCCGGGGCGGGATTGAGGAACGGACCTTCCAGATGATAGCCGGGGCACATGAGGGGACCGAGGCGGCTTTCGGAGACAGCCTTGTCGAGAGCGCTGAACCGCGCCGACAATTCGTCCGGCCTTGCCGTGATGATCGTCGGCAGGCACGCTGTCACGCCGCACGCCAGGAGGGCCTCCAGCGCTTCGTCGAGTTCCGCCGCCGTCAGGGTCCCCGAGTTGAAATCGACGCCGGCGAAGCCATTGACCTGCATGTCGACCAGACCGGGAGTAATCATGTTGCGGCCGATCGCCAAGATTCCTTACGCGGAGAGTACACGGCTTGATACCGCTTGCAAGCCATTTTTGAATAATGTTATCCAGAAATGCGAAAGGAAAAGAATCCGGGCATGTTGACGCTCTACACCGCGGATTTCGAGGACGCCCGCCAACGCGACTGCGCACGCGTCATCGCCAGCCTGCACGAAGGCGGCGGCAAATCCCGCGCCGCACTTGCCGCCGAGTTGGACATGACCTCGATGGCGATCTCGCGCGCCATCGCCGACCTCGTCGGCAGGGGCATCATCGAGCAAAGCGTCGGCCAGGTGAGCGGCCGTGGCCGCCCACCGGCGCAAATCGTTTTGAACCCCGGTTGCGCGGGCGCGACCGTCCTTCTTGTTTCCAGCCAGGAACTGGTTGGCGTCCTTGTCGATTTCCGCGGAAGTGTCCTCGCCCGGCAAACCGCCCATGTTCCGTCCGACGCCGATTCGGCCCGCATGACCGCGACGATGCGTGACCTTGTCGCCGGTCTGCTCGGCAGCTGCCCGTCTGGCATGCGTCATGTCGGAACGTCCGTTGCCGTTTCCGGCATCGTGGACGTGAAGACCCGGACGTGGATATTGACCTCGCGATGGCCGAACGTTCGCGATTTCGACGTCGGCAAGGCGCTCGATGGCATCACGCCGCGCGTGTTCCTGTTTCGCCAACTGGATGTCGAATTGAGCGCCCGATACGCCGTGCCGGGCATGGAACGACTGGAAGGCGCCTTCATTCTTCATTGGGGTTGGGGCATCGGCCTGGCCTATCGCGGCAGCGACGATGCGCCGATGCGCCAGGGCGGCCCCTTCGGCGAAATCGGCCATTGGCGTTTCAACGTGCTCAAGGATCGCCCCTGCGGATGCGGCAACCGGGGCTGTCTCGAAACAGCAGCTTCGCTGTCAGCCCTGTTGCCGGTCATACGGGAGATATATCCGTGGGCTTCGGGGGAGGAGGAACTCCTCTCCAGCCAAATCGAGACGATGGAGCTGACGGATATTCCCGAAATCCGGGTCGCCGTCGATCTTATGGCGCGCGCGCTGGGGAACGCCTGCAGGCTGCTTTTCCCCGAGAAGGCGTTCATCACCGGCCCGTTTACCTGCAATGCCGGACTCTACGAACTTCTACGCTCCCGCTTCGAGGCGGAAGGATTGATCGGCACCTTGCGCCTGCCGACCCTGATCTCCGATCGCTCCAGCCTGGACTACGTCGTCCAAGGCGCCGCGCAACCGCTTCATGAAATCGCCGTTCGCGTGCTGCTCGGCACGCCGCAGGGGAAACCGAATGGCGCGGGGCGGAGCCGGCGGAATGGAAAGCGGCAAAGGCCGATGCCTGACGCGAAGCATCTGAATGATTGACGCTGCGGGTTCAGAGATCCGGGAGCAATCTCGATGCCCCACACCTCTCACGTCCTATGGAGAATGCTGCGACGCCGCTCGGGCGAAGCTCACTGCCTCGCGGAGGTTTTCGAGCCGGTTCTCACTAACGAGCCGCACAGCGAACAGCCGCATTTAGCATGTCGCCGGCGTTTTCTTCTTTAGGCCAGGAGCGCATTCCCGCGCCGTTCCATCTCTGCCGGATCGAGGTCCTCCCTCCACGACAGGAGCACCCAGACGTGGCCGAAGGGATCGCGCACGGTGGCGGAACTGGCGCCATAGAACATATTCGTGGGTGGCTGAATCTCTTCCGCGCCAGCCTTGACCGCGCGCCGCAGCAAGGTCGCGTTATCATCAGTGAAGATGTGAAGGCCAGCTGTGCAGCGACCAAGTGTCCGCGGCTCGCCGTATAGTCTCTCGTCCGGATCCCCGATCATGATCACGGCTCCGCAGATCAAAATCTCGGCGTGCATGATTTTGCCGCCTGGGTGGGCAATTCGGAACAATTCCATCGCTCCGAATGCCCGCTCGTAGAACGCGATCCCATCCGACGCCCCGTCGACGTAGATATGAGGGACAATCGCATTTCGATATCTCTCCGGTCGTTCAGTCATCTCGGTGTCCTCGCGCCAAATATCAGAGCGCTCGTTTGCGGTGCACAAGCCGGCGAAACACTCTTTATAAGACCCGGCGGAAGGCTCGCCTCAGTTCGCCCACCGCACCGCCGGAGACCATCAACCGTGCGTCGACACGATCCGTTCCGGGTTCCACGCGATCATCTGCTCGATTGCCGCCGAAGCCGGCGCCGGCTCGACTTGAAATTCCTCGAAAATCGAACGGTGCCTCTCTTTTCCAACACGGCAGGTCGGCAATCATCCAGGCCGACTCCAACCTGGAGACTGTCCTGATATTTCCGGCGATCAGCGGCTGGTGCCAGAAGGCGATATGGTCCTGCAAGCGATGGCCCTGGATAGTCGCCGGCATGAAGCACGGATGGCCGAAGGCGGTCGGAAGTCGAACGCCATCCGCGGCTGCTCGCCCCTAGACGCCGAGATGATGCTGCAGCAGCCCCGGCTGTGTCTTGAGCTCGGCGGCCGGGCCCTCGTGGGCGATATGGCCGTTGTTGATGATATAAACGCGGCTCGCGAGCGCCAGCGTCGCGGCGATGTTCTGTTCCACCAGCACGATTGTCTGCCCTGCCTGGGCCAGTTCGCGGCAGGCGCGCACCAGATCGTGCACAATGACTGGAGCAAGTCCTTCGAAGGGTTCATCAAGCAGAAGGATCTTCGGGTTGCGCACCAATGCACGGGCTATGGCCAATATCTGCTGTTCGCCACCCGAGAGATCCGTGCCCCGGCTGGTGCGCCGTTCCTTCAGCCGTGGGAACATCGTGTAGATACGTTCCAGCGGCCAGCGGTCGTCGGCGGTCAATCCGGCCAGAATGATGTTTTCCTCGACGCTCAGGCTGCCGAAGATGCGCCGATTCTCGTGCACGAGCTGCATGCCTTCCCGAGCGATGCTGTGCGCCTTCCTGCCAACCAGCTCAACCCCGTCGAGCTCAACCGAGCCGGCTCGTGGCGTCACCACGCCCATCAGGCTCTTCAGCGTCGTCGACTTGCCCGCGCCGTTGCGCCCGAGCAGCGCCACGACCTCGTTTTTCTCGACCCTCAATGAGACGTCGAACAGAATGTGACTGTCGCCATAATAGCTGTTCAACGCCCTGACTTCGAGCAGGCTCATGCCACCTCTCCATGTACCCCGCCGAGGTAGGCTTCCTGCACCTTTGCGTTGGTCTTGATCTCAGCGGGCATGCCTTCGACCAGTACCCTGCCCTCCTGCAGGACGGTCACTTTCTCGACCAGCTCGAAGAGTGAATCCATGTCGTGGTCGATGATGATCATCGTGCGTCCACGCGCGATTGACTTGAGCAGCGCCACGGTCTCGACGCGCTCGCGCGGGCTCATGCCGGCAAGCGGCTCGTCAAGCAGGAGCAGGCTCGGCGACGTCGCCAGCGCAAGGCCGATTTCCAGCCGCCGCTTCTCGCCATAGGCCAGTTCCGAAACGGGCCGATCGAGCCGCGCCGTAAGGTTCACCAGCGCCGCCGTTCGCTCGACCTGCTCATTGAGACCGGGAACGCTGTGGATACTCTTGAACAGGTCAAGCCGGAACTTTCCACGCGCCTCGCCCAGCGCGGCAATCATCAGGTTCCGCCGCACCGTCAGGCGGTCGAACAGCTGGTTGATCTGGTAGCTCTTGGTGAGCCCGAGCTGGCACACCTCGGACACGCCCATGCCCGTAATGTCGCGGCCGGCCAGCATGATGCGGCCGGAGGTCGGCGCGATCTCGCAGGTGAGCATCTTGAAGAATGTGGTCTTGCCCGCGCCGTTGGGTCCAATGATGCCCCGTATCTCCCCATGATCGACACTGAAGTCGATGTTGCTGTTGGCTGTGATGCCGCCATAGCGTTTGGTTAGGCCCTGCACCTGCAGGATCGGTCCGGATGCTGGCGCAGTGCCATGCCGGCGCGCCGGCATCGGTTCGACGACCGTCACGACGTGCGGCGCACTCTCGACCGCGGTATTGGCCCGTTCGATGCGCTTGCGGCCGCCGGTCAACCCATAGAGATCGACGATCGCACCGACGATGCCGCGCCGCAGGAAGCAGACCAGCAGCACGAAAACGATGCCGAGCACCAACTTCCATGTGGCGCCGAGATGCAATGTGTTCTGGAAAAAGTCGCTCAGATACAGCCACACCGTCGCGCCCACCAGCGGCCCGAACAGTGTGCCAGCACCGCCGATCGCCGTCTGCATCACGACCTGGCCGGACGTGTCGAACATGAAAGCGTCCGGCGGCATGAAGCCCTGCATGACGCCCAACAGGCCGCCGGCAAAGCCGGCATAGATCGCCGCAATCACGAAGGCCGTGAGCTTGTAGCCGTGTATGTCGTGGCCGAGCGCCGCGGCGCGGAGCGGATTGTCGCGGATTGCCGAAAGGATCGCGCCAACCGGCGAGCGTACGATGCGAAGTGCGACGACAATGCCCACGAAATACCAGAACGCCAGGAAGGTATACATCGTCCAGTCGGTGTTGAATTCGAGTACCGTGAAGCCGAGGTTGACGACCGGGGTTGGCACGCCAGGCAAGCCGTTCTCGCCGCCTGTGAATGCCGAGAGCGGATTGAACTCGACAAAGAAGAAGACTTCGGCGATCGCCACCGTGATCATGGCGAAATAGATGCCGGTGCGTCTCAGGGCGATCAGGCCGATCACATAGCCGACGACACCCGACACGACGGCGCCCATGACGATGGCAGCCATGACATAGGAGAAGCCGGTTTCAGTCAGGAGATAGGCGGCGAACATCCCGCCAGTACCGTAGAAGGCCGACTGGCCGAAGGACAGCAATCCCGTGTAGCCGAACAGGATGTCGAAGCCGATCCCGAACAGGCCCCATATAAGGATACGATTGATCGTGCTGGGCGAAAAGCCGAGATGGGGCAGCACGAACGGCGCCAGGACGAGCGCCAGCGCCGTCAGAAGCTCGACAAGGAAGGGATGTTTGATGTTCATGGCGACCGCATCTACTCGCGCCCTGCCGTGCCGAGCAGCCCGTGCGGGCGAAGCACCAGCACCAGAGTCATCGCCACGAACAGCATGACATAGGAATAACCGGGATTGAACATCGAGGTGATGCTGATGATTTCGCCGGCGATGAGGCCGCCGAGGATCGCGCCCGGAAAGGAACCGACGCCGCCGATCACCACGACCACGAAGGTCTGGACCAGTATGGCTTCCCCGACATCGGGCGCGATCGACACCACGGGTGCATTGACAATGCCGGCGAAGCCGGCCGCCATGGCTCCGATGCCGAAGACGAGCATGAAGATCTTGTAGACGTCGATTCCAAGCGAATCGACCATTACCGAATCCTCGATGCCTGCTCGCACGATCATCCCGATGCGGGTGCGATAGAGCACGACATAGAGCATCAGCAGCGCCAGGGCGACGATGCCGAGGAGCGCCAATCGGTAGGTGGGATAGACCATGAAGCCCAGATGGGTGATGCCGACCAGCGAGGCGGGCGGCGGCACCGTGCGCGAGAGGCTGCCGAAGAAGAAGCGGACCGTCTCGACGAAGACGATGCCGAGCCCGAACGTGACGAGAAGCTGGTCCTCGAGCGGCCGCGTGTAGAAATGGCGAATGATCAGCCGCTCGATCAACACCCCGACGATCATCACGAACAGCGATCCGGCCGCCACCGCGGCGAGGAATGAACCTGTGTAGGTGTAGGCGAGCCAGCCGGCATAGCCTCCGAGCATGAACATCGCGCCATGGGCAAGGTTCAGGACGCCGAGCGTCCCGTAGATGATGGTCAGCCCGGAGGAGATCAGCGCCAGAAGCGCGCCGAGCACGAGCCCATTGAAGCACTGCGAGATGAAATTTGCCCAGTTGATCACTCTGCGCCCACCTTAATCATGAAAAATATGCCCTGCCCTCGCGCCAGCAAGGGTTTGGTTGATAAGTCGCGAACAATCGACATTCCACCGACCGCCGGGAGACGAACCGTCTGCGTCCAGCCAGAGCCAGTCCCGGTGCGAGCGCCTTCTCCACCCGTGGCGGGCGGAGAAGGCGCTGCGGGATATCAGGTGTAGCTGCCCAGGTTGCAGCCGAACTCGTCAGGCTTCTGCATCAGCGGCGCGCCATCGACCACCTCGACCACGTTCCAGTAGTCGTCGTCGCTCTTCATGTCCTTGGGGTCCTTACCCTGGACGAGTACGACCGGTCGCACGCACTGATGGTCTTCCGGCCGATAGTGAACGTCGCCGACGAGTGAAGGGATGGTCTCACTCTTCTCGTATTGCTTGATGACGTCCGGCGGATAGAAGCTACCGGCCTGCGACACCATGCGGGCCCAATGAGCGAAGCTGACATAGGCATTTTCGGCGCCCCATTCCGGCCGATAGCCGAACTTTTGCTGGAACGCGTCCACGAACTGCTTGGCGAGCGGATACTTGTCCTGCAGGGTCCACCAGAAATCGGTAGCGGCAAAAACCCCGGCTGTCAGTTCGGGGCCCACTTCCTTGGCAAGGAAGGGTATCTGGTAGGGGATGACCATCTTCATGCTCGGAGTCAGGCCGAACTGCTTGGCCTGCTGGATCGACAGCACTGCGTCGCGGCCCCAGTTGACGTTGACAATGAATTCGGCGCCTGAATTGGCGATGTTGGTGAGATACTGGCTGAAATCCTGGGTGCCCAACGGCGAGACCTGGTCCGTCACCATCTCCCATCCGCCCTGAGAGGTCAGGTAGTCGTTCACCGACTTGGTGACGGTGTGACCGTAAGTGTAGTCCGGCGTCATGAATGCCGCCTTCTTTCCCTTTCCGTAGGTCTTCAGAAGGATCGGGCCGATCGCGTTGGCTGCGGTCTGGCCGTAGAAGTTCTGGCGGAAGCCGTAGCGGACACAGTCCTTGCCTGTCGTGTCGTTTGAGCCGGAGATGCCCGCGACGTAGAGGATCTTCTCGCGCTGCGCGAATTTGTTGAGCGCAACCGCGACCGCTGATGAAGTCGAGCCGGTCATCAGGATGATGTTGTTTTGGTGGATGAAATTCTGCTCGAGCTCGACGGCCTGATTTGGCTTGGCCGCGCTGTCGGCGGACAACAGCTCGACCTTCTTGCCGAGCAACCCCTTGTCGACTTTCGGCGCCAACGCCTTCATCAACTCATGGCCGTTGTTGATGTGGTCGACCGCCAGCTGCCAGCCCTTAAGTTCATCAGCACCCTGCACGGCATAGGCACCGGTAAGGGGCACCGCGGCTCCGATGTGGACGGTGTCGCCCGCCGACCCGGCCGGCCAGGTGCCTATCGCGGGCTTGTCGTCGGCTGCAAAAGCCGCAAAGCTGGATAAGGGCAGAACGGCACTACTGAGAAGACCTGCGCCCGCGTGCAGCATGGTGCGGCGGGATATATTGGAAGTATTTTGATCGTCGAGCGGCATCAGCTGTTCCTCCTTAGCGTGGAGCCGTCGGACGGCTCTCATTTGTTGTTCCCGCAAACCGGTTTTTTCCAGCGAAACGCTGAAAATGGCCTATTTGCATGGGCATTCGCAGTGGCGTAGGCCTGCCAGTCAATACAACTTTCGTTTGATAATTCTGTTCATTGATCTGGATTAATAAGCATAGGAAAGTTTCGTTGAAGGTCATGAACATTTGGAGCATGGCATGCCGCTGACCGGCCACCCGATCGTGACCCGACTGACACGTGCAATGAAGCTGGATTCGCTAGACATCAAACGTCTTGAGGCAATCTTCGAGCGCGATCTTACCATTCGGAAACGGGAGGAACTCGTCGTTCACGGCTCCGAGTTCCGAAACCTGTGCTTTGTTAAAGACGGCTACGCGATCCGCTACAGGTTGCTGCGCAGCGGCAGGCGGCAAATCCTGAAGCTCATCCTGCCCGGTGATGTCATTGGATTCCCGGTCAGCTTTTTCGATCGATCCACTTGTTCGGTCGTTGCCGTGAGCGAACTGACCTACGCCGTCTGCTCGTTCGACGCGTACATTCGTCTCTGCTACGAGCAGCCCCAATTCGGTCTGGTGTTAAGTTGGCTCGCCGCCCAAGAGGCAGCGACTTATGCGGAACACATCGTCAATCTAGGTCGGCGCACTCCGATTGAAAGGTTGGCGCACCTTTTGCTGGAGATTCACGCGCGTCTCCTGGAAGTCGAACGCGCCGACGAAGCAAGTTTCGATCTGCCGTTTTCACAGGAAATCATGGCGGACGCGCTCGGGTTGAGCGTGCCCCATCTCAATCGCATCATTCAGCAATTGCGCGCCGAACAGCTTATCACCAGCAACGCGCGCTTCATCGACTTGACTGATCTTGCGGGCCTTCGAAGACTGGCTCAGTACCAGCCGATGTCCCTCGTTCCGATCCCGGTGCTGAAGCAGCGGGAATGAAAAGCGTCCCGTCGATCATATTAGCACCCTGCGTGAATTCCTTCACATACAAATCTCACCCGCGGCGTACAAGAGATGACAGAGCAGGCAATTTAGTCTCTCTTTCGGACAGATCATAAAGAAAATAGCAAAGATCAAGCCCGAAGAGGAAGTTGGTTTTTAAACTAAGCCAATTTCGTTCTCATCACGAATTTTGTGATGCCATCAACCAAAGGGAGAGAAACATGTATAAGATCATTACAGCTGCGTCTGCATTCTTCATCCTCACGGTGCCTTCGTTCGCGATCGACTCGACCTTCGTCCACAGTCTGCGAGCCGACAATGGTGACTTCGAAGCCCCGGGTGACTTGAAGGGTCAACATTCATTGGCTTCAGAAGAAGCGGTGTATGGCTTCCCGACCGGGTCGATCGGATTGCCTGGTGGCGCTTCGAACTCCAAGTGCATGGGGGTCAGCCCACACCAGTACGATCCTGTCAGCCCGGACTGCCGGAATTGATCCAGATAAGAGCGGTGGCTAGCGCCACCGCTCTGCCTCCTTGAGCGGGTACCGACTGACCGACGGACTATTGAGAAAAGCCCCACCATAGATCGCGCGACAGCCGTGGCAGGTCCAATCGCCTGGGACGGCGTCAGGATGCTGAACGGAGGTTCCCAGTTCGTCACCACGACAGGTGGAGGACTATCCCTTCATGCCGATCCGGTCTTCGTTGCGCAATCTGATTCGCGGCTCTGATGCGCGCGCCGATTGCGAATGGCGACATCAGTCATCGTCCTGTGACTCGGCAATGTGACGAAGCGCACCGGCATTCGTTATGCGCAGGCCACCACGCTTGATTGCGATAATCGAACGGTTGCGCCAATCGTTAAGCGTCTTGTTGACGGACTCGCGCGTGGCGCCCAGGAACTCCCCCAGTTCGGACTGGGAGATCGGTATCCAACCTGAGCCATCCGCCATAACGCCGGCCAAAAAGGCCAGTCGCTTTGCCAGCCTGGCCTCAATGCCGAAGAAAGCCTGATCGCCAAGTTCGCCGCTGACCCAACGCAGCCGTGCGCACAAAAGCTCAATCATGGCGCGTGCCAGAGGTGGGGTTTTTTCGATCCGATCGAAGAGCTGCTTCCGACCGAGCGAGGCCAGATCGCAAACGGTCAGGCAAGTAGCGGTTGCGGTGCGCGAGCGCCCGTCGAGCGCGCCGATCTCTCCGACCAAGCTGTGCGAAAGCTCGATATTGGCCACCAGCTTCCGGCCTCCCGGCGAATACATCGAGATCTCCACCGTCCCGCTCATAACCCCGTAAATACGATCGGATGGATCTTCCTGGACGAAGAGAATCTGGCCCGCCGCGTGGCGTTCAACCTTGCAGCCGCCGAAAAGAAGATCGAACAGGCGCGGATCGATCCGTGCAAGGCGCGGCAGATCATTTCTTTCGTTCGCGCCGCCAAAAGCCATGTCGCCCCCAAGTTGCCGATCGGATAACTCCAACGCAGGAGAGTATCTTAGGTCTTGTCTTGCCGGCGCCTCAGCTCGGCCGCAATGATCGACTGATCCCTGCGTAACGAGAGGCGCCGCGCAGCCGCGAGTGCTTGCCGCCAAGTAGAGACGGCGCGGTCACCGCGTCCGTCCAGCCAATGGGCCACGCCGACCCACAGCCCATATTGGGCGGTGCCGACAGGAAACGCGCGGCGGTAGCGCTTGAGCTCATGCAGCGCTTGGCGCTCCCAGTGGCGCCACTGGTCGTACTCGCGCGAGAGGCCTGCCTCCCTGCCGCGCAGAAGCACTTCGCACACGCCGGCAATGCCGGGCAGTGTGCTGTGCACAGTCGGCCGACGCATCTCGCGCAGCAGGCGTAGCGTCTCGACCACAGCCCGAAGGCTCTCAGCATGGAGCCCGACCCGTGCAAGCGCGAGCGCAAGCGACCCTTTGGCGGAGACCAAGTCGGCGAGATCAGCGGATCCGGCCATAGCGGACGTGGTCAGCCGAAGGATGTCGACCGCTTCACGGGGGCTATCCGTGTGGAGCACACACAACGACTTGCATCGGAGCGCCCAAATCTCTTGCTGGAGGTTTCCGCTGTTCTGTGCGCGGGAGAGCAGCGCTTGGGCGGTGTACTCCAGCGCACCCGATTCACCGCGGTAGTACATTGACCAGAAGCGCATGGCCTGGGCGTTGCACCAACTTAGTTGATCGCCCGCCTTTAGACACAGCTCTTGAGACTGATCCAGACGACGATCTACCATCAGCCAGTCGCAGCGGCCGATGCGCCAGAGCGCATCGAGATTACACAGGTGGGCATGGACCGCTGGATCGGCGAGCGCAGTCACCACCCGTTCTGCCCTTGCCATGAAGTAGTTGCAAGCGCGCCGGCGCCCCAGAATTCCCAGCCCGCATGCCAGTTGGGCGGACGCGATCACCATCTCCATGGTGAGCCCCGTGCGCTCCGCATGGGCGACAGCCGCGACGGTGTGGGAAAACGCTCGCGAAAAGCGAAGCTCGAAATAGTCCACGACCGCCGCCTGGTTAAAGCAGCGAGCTAGTTCTCGCTCCCAGGAGTCCAGCACACCACCCTGAGTTGACCATAGCGAAGGAGGGAACACTTGTTGGAACGCGAGCCGCATTCCACCCCCAAGCAGCCGCATCAAAAGGGCTGCCGAGGAACGTGGAACCGGCGTGCCCGCCAAGGTGAGGGCGCGCCTCACCGAAATGCCCTGAGCATGGAGGTCGCCACGACTGTAATGGGCCTCGCCGAGCTGCCTGCGCCAACGCACCGACTGAAGTCTTTGCTCAGCACTCCAAGGCTGCTTCGACTCGTATCTCAAGCAGATTTCCAGAAACGCCTCGACCTCTCGAAACGCACCGACCTGCAGCGCCTTGATTGCTGCCAAATTGGCATATCCAACTGCCTTGAAATTGTTTCCGGCGGCCTCAAAATGCTGAACGAGGGCCGCGACATCCGCGCCCATGGCGGCCGACTGGCTCGACTCGATCCAAGCGGCCAGAGCTGCATGAAGTCGCTGTCGCACTTCACTGGGAATTGAGCCATAAACGACGTCTCGGATTTGATCATGACGGAACTCGTAGTTCCCTGATCCAGTGCCCTGACGCACGAGATGCGCCGCCACGAGCGACTCGACAGCTGCACCCACACCGTCGTGATCCAACTCGCCCTCGAGCAACGTCGCCAGGGCCTCGCCGGTAAATGAACGCCCGATCACGGCCGCAGCCCTGAGAACGTGCTGGACTGAGGTCTCCAATCGATCAACGCGCTCCCGAATGACCCGATCGACACCTTCGAAATATCGAAGGCTCTCGAGCGGGCGGATCGGACACCACAAACCATCGCGTATGGCGATGAGCCCCTGGCTCTTTAATGTCAGCGCTATCTCCTCGGCGAAAAACGGATTGCCACCGGCTAAGGCCGAGACCCGGCGCGCCAGTTCGCCATGTGGGGGCACATCCCCGAGCGTGCGGGCGACCAGTTCGCAAATCGACGCCTCGCTGAGTTCCTCAAGATCCAGGATACGACACAGGCGCGCGGGATCGTCAGGTTCCGTTCCGGATGTATTCCTTCTTGTGGCCTCGGCTCGCCTTCGTAGGTTTTTTAACTCCTCCGGAACTTCGTCCGAGCGTACGCACAGGACCAGAAGCAACGAGGACAGAGATGAGAGAACCCACTCGACGAGGCGCCACGATGCCGAATCCAGCCACTGACTGTCCTCCAGGACCAATGCCAACGGGCGCGGTGCCAAGTTATCCATGAGATCACCCAAAAGACGCATGGTGGCATCAGCGCGATGAGGTCCCTCCAGATGTCGCGTCCCGTCGTTTTGGGGAATTTCGATGCTCAGAACATCACCTAGCAAGGGCAGTCGCCCAACGAGCGACGAGTTGCCTTGAACCCGTTGTGTGACGACATCAAGCACCGCAAATCCATCGCTGTCGGACGGTAGGCCGAGAAGGGACACAAGCACCCGCCGCCATGGCAGGAGCGATGTCCGGCGATCGTCACGTTCGGCGCGCGCGGTCAAAACCTCGATTGCGGTTGAGCGCAGTTCGTCCGTGAAAGCTCTGATCAAAGCGGTTTTTCCAATGCCCGACTCACCCAAGACAACGAGCAAACGCCTGCCTCCACGGCGGGTCTCCTCGAACGTACGTTTCAGGAACTCCAGCTCGCTCTGCCGACCAATCAGCGGACTAAGAGGTTGGACCGGGGCGCGCGGATCCATGGGACAAAATACCGTTGCCATGTCCCCAAGTCCGTCCAGTTGCAACGTGCCGTGTTCTTCGAACCAAAACGCCGTCCGGCTGGCTCGCTCTGTTGGTGCATCGCAGAGAACGTTTGCCGATGCCGCCGTCATAAGCCGCGCCGCCCGATTCACGGGCGCGCCGATCACCATCAGCTGGCGCCGACGTGCGCTTCCGACAACACTAAAAAGCGCATCGCCGGTAGCCACGCCCATCGACGCGGAGAGGCCCAAGCGTTGGGCCGTCAGACGGATCGCGCGAGCAGCATCGACGGCACGGCAAGGATCGTCGCGGTGGAAACTGCCTCGCGCTCCGAACGTCGCAAAGAAAATCAGACCTTTGTCGTCGAAGAGCAACTCGCCGGCCGGCCCACCGCGCGAACGCAGATCCTCCTGGAGGGTCGCGCATAGCAATTGATAGCGCGCAAGCGCCTGAGGTTGACGATGGTCAAGTCCGGCAATTCGCGCGAAAAGGGCGGTGATCGGCCTAATCTCCGCCAGGGCGTCTAAGCGGGCGGTCGTTGGACGATCTTCTTCGGAACGGATGGCAACGGCGCTGTCCGCGGCAACTGAGCGCAAGTCGGCTTCGGACAGCAGGTCCCTGAGCTGCAAAGGCAAAAACCTTGCCAGCCAGCCCGGAGGCGGAGAAGCCAGCGTAGGCCGACTGCGCCGCGATTGAGACGGCTGCGCAAGGGCCAAGTTGGCTTTGTCGGAAAGTACATATTCCCATCGGCGCGCAGCCGCTTGGGACTGAGCGGCCTGCATGATGGCATCTCCGCCTGCAAAGAGAGTCCAGACCGGCTGACCGCCTAAAGCCGCCGCCCAGAGGGCCCCCGCCCCTACTCCAACATGCAGCGCGGGTGCGATTTCAGCTGTTCCGTCCTCCAAACGCTCGTTCTGGCCGCCGCAGATTGCCTTGGCACAGGCTGTCGCCGCTCGCACCGCGCTTTCAAGTCCGCGGACATCCGCCGACCAGTAGGCTAGCAGTTCGTCGCCGGCGAGGTACAAAATCTCGCCTCCACGATTGTATACTTGCTCTACGCATCGTGCGTAGGAATGACTAAGCAGGCTCGGGATTCTTTCAAGTCCTTCTTGCCCCCGTCGTGCTAGTTGCTCGACCAAGGCCGTGTATCTGGACACATCGACAAACACCACTGCAGCCTGGAATTCGACGGCTACTGGGCCATCCGCTCGAAGTGCGTGAATTCTACCGAGTAATTCCAGCGGCAGAAAACTCTCAAGTAGCTCGCAAGTACCCTCCATGGGTTCCTTCCCGCAGCCGTGCCCATGGTTTCAGGGCAGAGAAAGGCACCGCCGACCGCGCACTTCCTAAAGGGAATGAATATCGCCCCGATAGATTGCGTGACTTCCTGACGTTACACCAAATTTCGTATATGATTGATATCTAAATTAGGGAGGACGCATTGCCGGTACACATCAAGGCAGCGCCGGAGCCGCCACGTGCGACGGCTTGGCTCTCGCACCGACTCGAGACATTGGTCCACGATTTTCCGCAGATCGCCGATACGGAAAGGGCAACTGTCAAGGGCGGATATGACTTTGATGTTGTCATCGTTGGCAGCGGCTATGGCGGCTCGGTGGCTGCCGCCGAACTGAGTAGCTGCAAGGATGTGCAAGGCCAATCTTTAAAAATCTGCGTGCTCGAACGCGGCAAGGAGTACTTGGCCGGAATGTTCCCTTCGCGATTGGCCGATCTGGGTGGCCACATCCGCTTTGCCACCCCCTTTGCGAAACGCCAACGCGGCGTGTTCGATGGTCTTTACGACTTGCGCTGCAGCGACGACGCGGTAGCTCTCGTCGCGTGTGGCTTGGGTGGAGGCTCATTAATCAACGCCGGCGTGATGGAGATGCCGCTGCTGGAGATTTTCCGGGAAGCACGCTGGCCCACCAAAATCCGCAGGGATACGAATCTCGAGGAGACGGGTAAACGGCTGCGCGATTGGCTGGGAGCCAAGCCGATACGTGTCACCAAGCCTTTCCTGGCCAAGTCCGAAGCAATTAGAAATTTGGCTGGTGGCAAAGCACGGCCCGCTCACATAACCGTCGCTTCCGATTGCCACACCAACCACGCCGGGGTCGCGATGAGCGAATGTCGCCGTTGCGGCGACTGCGCCACTGGTTGCAACTACAATGCCAAAGAATCCCTCGACCTGAATTTGTTGCGGCTGGCTCGACAAAGCGGAGTACGAATCGTCACTGGCGCCACCGTCTTGCGCGTTTTGCGCGCGGGCGAAGGATGGCAGTTGGACGTCAATCACACCGACGGCCATCTACGCGATAACCAGCGGAAGCCGTTCGCGCTGCTGGCGAGGCGCGTGATCCTTGCAGCAGGCACATTCGGCTCGACGGAAATTTTGATGCGCTCGCAAATCCGCGGGATAAAGTTCTCCGATCAGCTGGGAAGCAAGTTCTCCGCCAATGGTGACATGCTCGTCGTTGCCCATGATTTGGCGGCACGGGTGAATGGCGTCGCTGATGAAACCGAGGATCCGGCCCCAAACACCAAAAGCGAGGATTGCGGTCGCGCGGTCGGCCCGACAATAACCGCAATGATCGATCTGCGCGACGGCAACGCGGCTACTGACCTGGTAATCCAGGATCTTGCCGTACCGGGACCGCTGCGCCGCCTGTTTGAGGAAAGCGCCACCACATTCGATGTGCTCAATCGCGTCGCCGATGGCGACTGGGCGAAGCATGAGCCGGATCCTTCACGAGTAGACGACGCAGCCGTCAATCCTGCCGCCATCACCAACTCCCTGGTGCTGGCCATGATCGGCCGCGACGACGCGGAGGGAGCACTTGCGCTAGGGCCCTCGATGCAAAACAGCGCCGATGAGATGCAAGGCGATCCTGAAAAAATGCGCGCCGACGGGATGCAAAAGGATGCTGAAAAATTGCGCGCCGACGGGGTGCAAAAGGATGCTGAAAAATTGCTCGCCGACGGGATGCTCACGGTGCGCTGGCCGGAGTTGCGACTGGACCCCCGGCTGGAGAACCATCATGCGCGCCTTGGCAAGTTGCTTCGAGAGTCTGGATTGGGCGGACGGCTGGTGAACAACCTGTTGTGGCGACCTTTGTCCGACAGGCTCGAAGCCGTGTTCGGTCGCCAACGCGGGCCGCTGCTGACGGTGCATCCCCTTGGGGGCTGCGCCATGGGTGACGACGTTCGCCAAGGCGTGACCGATCATTGCGGCCGCGTGTTCGATGCCGCTGCGGTCGGCCTCAGACGCACTCACGAAGGGTTGATCGTGCTCGATGGCTCGGTCGTGCCCACGTCGCTGGGCATCAATCCCGCCTTGACCATAGCCGTTCTGGCATTGCGAGCGATCACCGAGCTCAAGGAGGAATGGCAACTCAGTGGCGGCCGTTTGATCAATGCACCCTTGCCTGGGAACTCTCGTGGCGAAACGCGGCCGATATATTCCACGCCGCGGACGAACCCTGCGCCTACGCCTACCAGCATCGAACTGACCGAACAGGTGCGCGGCAAGGTCCCTCTGGCTATGCGCGGCAACGGTGTGAAACCACACATGGTCGAACTGACGCTAACCACCAAGCCGGTGGTGCTCACCGATCTCTACGCGCTGCAAACGCCCCGTGGACGGTGTTTGCCGATTGCCCATGGTCGGCTGCGCATTCTGCGTGCAGGAAAGGAGTTCGACCCCATTGCAGATCAGGCCTATGAAAGCCATGTTGCGCTCGAGGCGGAGATCTCGGGATCGCTCCACCTGTTCGATCTGGAAGAATCGCGCCCCGTGCCCCGAATGCTGCGCGCTATCCTTGCGTGGGCGCTCAACCGCGGGATGCGCGACTTTGCTTACCGCTTGGTCCGCCAGGGCCAGGAATGGTTGCGTTTCACGCCGCCTAGCGGAGGGGCATCCCATCTCAGACTGCTCGACATTCTGCACCTGTGCTCGCGTGCGGGCGGGGTCCGCCTGATCGAATACGATTTGCACATCGACAAGGTTGTCGAGCCGGAAGATCTCGGCACGGGCGCGAGGTTCGACAGCTCTCTGTTCACGCAGAAGAAAATCAGAGCGGTGAAGCGGCTCACCTATGCGCGCGGCGCCAGCCCTTGGCAGCAATTGATGGAGATGTCGGTCGAAGTTTTCCCGCAGATGAGCAAGACCGTCATTGGCAGGAAGCTACCGTCGCTAGAGCTAAACAAACGATACCTGGCGCGGCAATCGGTGCCTCTGCTGCGGATAGTGGGGCAGCAAGACCGTGTCGCGGCACTGGCAGATCTGGCCTCTTTCATACTCTACGGTTTTCGCGTCGTGCTTCAGATACATGCACTGAGTTTTCGCCGCCCCGACCCGCCATCTGCGCGTGAACCACAACGGTTGCCCGGGGCGGTGCCGGGCTTACCTGCGCCCCAAATCGACTGGTTGACCTTGAAAGGTCAGCTCAGCCCGCCGATCCGCATTCGCCTGGCCCGCTATGACGGCAGTTCCGCAAAGGTGATCGAGAAGGGCGTCCCGAAACGCCCCGTCTTGCTCATCCATGGTTACAGTGCGAGCGGCACCACATTTGCTCATGCTGCCGTACCCGGCAACCTCGCTCAATCGCTGTGTGATGCTGGGCGCGATGTCTGGGTGCTCGATATGCGATCGAGTTCAGGCCTGACTACCGCCACAGGCGGTTGGTCTTTTGAGGAGATGGCGGAGAATGACATTCCGATCGCCGTCCAACACGTGCTGGCTGCGACAGGGCAGGAAAGGCTCGATGTCGTCTGCCATTGCATGGGCGCGGCAATGTTCAGCATGGCAGTGCTTGGCGAGCATGATCGAAGGAATTTGCACAATAAGATCGGGCGCGTGGTGTTTTCGCAAGTCGGCCCGGCAATGCTGTTGAGTTCGGCAAATGTGCTCGCCGCATATGTGATGCGATATGTACGTTATTTTCTTCAACTTGAAGACTATGTGTTTAGTCCGCATGGCGATATCTCGCTCGCCGGTCAATTGCTCGACAGAGCGCTCTCGGCAATGTGGCTGCCGTCCGACGAGTATCGGCGCGAGAATCCCCTCTGGCCCCCAGGCAAAGCGACGCCTTGGGTCGGCACAAGACATCGGATGGACGCGCTCTATGCACGCACCTTCTCGCTCAACAATCTCTCTGACCTCGTACTCGACCACATCGACGATTTCTTCGGCCCGCTCAGCGTCGAGACAGTCTCGCAGGTCATACATTTTGCTGGCTTCAACACCGTGACCGATCGCGCCGGCATAAATCGCTATGTGCTGCCGGACCGGGTGAGGGATCGACTGAGATTCCCGATGATGTCGATCCATGGAGCGGAAAACGGTTTGGTCGCCCCCTCAACGCTAAGACTGATGCGAAATATGCTCAAAGGGGCCGGCGTGCCGCATTTGAACTCATCTCTGCATGCGGTCGAGGCGGTGCAATCGGAGGAAGAAATCAGGGATCTTATTGACAAAAGCGGCCAGTTCCTGGCGCTCGGCCAACCGTCCTACCTGACCTGGTGCATTGCCGGCCACGGTCATCAGGATTGCCTGATCGGCAAAGACGCCTCGTCGATCTGCGGCGTTATAGCGAAATACCTAGGAATGCCGGATATCTCCGATATGCCGGGGCCCTTGGAGGAAAAGCCATGACGCATTCTCTCCCCTCTGAAGCCAGGGCGCCCGCCTTCGGGGTGCGCGTAGAGGTCGAGGCGGGCAAGATCCTGGTGCAAGCGGCCGATAGCGGAGGGCGGGGCTTGCCTCATGCAGCTTTCATTGTTCCCGTCTACGCAAAGGGCGACCGCCTGCACATGATCGGTCCGCCGGTTACGAGCCGCGGCGACGAGAAAGGACAGAGCGACGATAGCCTCTATAATAGTCTTCCGCATTACTATATTAAGCAACCCGCATCTCCTTACGTATTTGAAGTTCCGCTCCATGAGTGGCCTGAAGCGCAGCAGGTACTGGTCTTGCTGCTGTACGTTCAGGCGCAGGGTATTGGCGGCTTGGCTCGGTTACCGAAACTGCCCGACGCGGCGGGATCACCACCTGAAATCCTCGACACAGGTTCGCATGCCAAGAACGCGGTGAAGAGGGCCGCCGAGGCTATTCGGTATGCGCTCGAGACTGACACATTGGATGATTTGCGAGGTGGCCTGATCGTCGGCAGGCCTGGAAGGTCGCACAGAAGCCATCGGCACAAGAGCGATGCCCGCGCGGTATCGAACCTTTCATTCGCTCTCGCAAGTTGCCAATACCCCAGTGATTTCCTCGACCACATGCCCGACGGTCAGCATGCGACACGAGGGCCCGCGGATGCGTCTCTGCTCGCGCTCGGCGATCTACTGGGCAAACCCGGCGCCCCAACGTTGCTGCTGCTGGCCGGCGATCAGGTATATATCGACGCTACGGCAGGGCTTTTCGACCCTAAGGTAGTCAACGACCGATTCCGAATACCCTACGAACGCCGGGGCCAGAGCCGCGGTGTGAAGGCGGTGATGCAGCGCTTGGACATGGCGGTTGAAATGATGCTGGACGATCATGAGATTCGCGACAATTGGGCAAAAGACCCCGACCCGGCGATGCGCAAGAATGATATCGTCATAAAGCCTGGGAAGCTGGCTTACTTCAGGTACGAACGTGGCAAGACCGAGGTGCTGGAAAAGCGCCTGCCGGCACACATCTGGCGAGACGATTTAACCCACAACGGTATGCCATTCTTCCTTTGCGACACGCGCACCGAACGTCAAGGACGGACGGTTTCGAACTGGTGCGAAGCGCGGATCATGGGTTCAACGCAATTCGCCAAACTTTGTGAATGGCTTACCAAGCCTGAACACACCGAAATGCCCAAATTTGTTCTCACATCCTCGGCAGTGCTGCCGCGGCGGCGGGAGGTGGCCGAGGCCCCCACTTGTGCCTTGCGTTCGGACGCGTGGGATGGATACCCGTTTTCCTTACATAAACTGCTCAGGTTCGTGTGCAACAAGGAAATAAAGGGACTGGTATTCCTGTCGGGTGACGAGCACGTGAGCAGCCTGGTCACCGCTCGTGTAACAAACAGCAAAACCGGCAAGCAGAGCATCCTGCATTGTATCCACAGTTCGGCGCTGTACGCGCCATATCCGTTTGCGAACGGAACTGCCGACAATTTCCAGGCCAATGAGACTTTTTGCTTTCCCGATCCCGATCCTGAGCAGGGGCCGTATTGTTGCGAGGTGCAGACAAGTTTCGCCCCTGGCGACGGTTTCGCGCTTGTAACGACATGCCGCCGCCGTTCGCATTGGCGTCTGGATGTCAAGTTCCACGACAGCGGGGGGCTCAAGGAGAACGGAACCTTCACGCGCGACCTAGAGTAATAGCTGCGCGTGAAATAAGGCTTCACTCAGTTTTTCTCACTATACCAAGCGGCCCGCGCTCGATCAGGCGCGGCGGCAGCTATTTATCTCGAGATAATCGTCTCTGAGGCCGTATGTCCAAACGATCGCCTGCCCTTTGCATGAGCCTGGTGTAGCTGCTCCGCATAAGGAACGTCGCCATGAAGCGAAAACGCTTGGCCGGCAATCGGTCTCCTCAATCGACAATGGTGGCGGACAGGGTCCGCCACCATTGTGATAACAAGCCACGATAGAGGCCTGCCCGGATTATTTCCCGGCGGCAGCCGCATTCTTTACCCAGCCATCGAACTCCGACTGATTTGCGGCAATCCAGTCGTTGGCGATCTTCTTGATCTCGGCGTCGGTCTTGTTGCCGGCCCCCAGATCGCCTTCCCACTGGCTCCAGATGTCCAGCGACCATTTCGCTTGTTCGATGAATTTCTTGGCCGCCGGATTGTCAGCCAGGAACTTCTTGTTGGCGAGCGTGCGCCAGTTCCATGGGCCAACCGCCATGCGGCATGGGTTCTGCCCCCCCGCACAGCCAACCACGTCCTTGACCTCGTGCGTCTTCGGTTTCGATACGCCCTCGGGAAGAGCGTCATGCGGGATCGGCAGCCACACCACGTCCTTGCCGGGCTTCAGCCGATAGACGATCCAGGATGGGCTCCAGGTGTAAAGAAGGATCGGCTCTCCTCGGTCGGCCCGTGCAAAGACCTCGCCGATCAGCGGCTCGTATTTGGCGCGGATGGAGCGCACCGTATCGCTCAAACCGAACTCCTTGACCTGGAAATCGACGACGTCACCGCACTTCCAAGCGGGATCGCAATTCACCAGATTGGCTTTTCCGTCACCGTCGGTGTCGAACAAGGCCGCGATCTTCGGGTCCTTCAGTTGCGAAACATTGGTGATGTTGTTGGCTTCGGCCGTCTTCTTGTCGATCATGTAGCCGTTGATGCCGCCGCCCGCGATCGTGCCTTCATTGATCAGTTCGACCGTATCCGAGATCTGTGCGATGGCGGGCTCGGCCTGCGGCCAGTTGATGTCGCCGGTCATGTCGAGGTCGTCCTGCGAAATGGCCTGCAGGATCGCCGACATGTTCATGGTCGACAACTTTACGTCGTAACCGAGTTTCTCGAGGCCCGCTATCAGGACCTGGTCTTGAATATAGTTGGCGCCCAGGCTGTCGGAGGACGTGAAACGAATGGTCTTGCCTTCGCCAGGCTTATCCTGCGCAAAACTCTGCCCACCCATCATGGTTGCTGCAACAGCCATGGCGCAGGCCAGTCTCAGCCCTTTGCGGTATCGATAATTCGCCGACATGTATTCTCCCCTTGTTGTGATATTTGTTGCGTCGTTCCGCCTGATCGAGACGGTGTTCAAACCTGCTGGTGGTTCGTTTCGAAACTCCCCGCTTCCTCATTTCTGGGACGCAGCAACTGAGCCAGGGCGGCCCGGATGCCCCGGGTCGGTCCGGCCTTGTCCTGGTTGGCCAGACCCTGCGTGATGCGATCGAGGATCATGGCTAGCAGGACGATGGCGATGCCGCCGACGGCAGCCATGCCGACATCGAGACGTCCCAGCCCCTGCAGGACCACAAGTCCGAGCCCTTCGGCCCCGATCATGGATACGATCACAGACATGACCATAGCCATCAATACTGTCTGGTTGAGGCCGCCCAGAATGGTTGGCAAGGCCAATGGAAGTTGGACTTCCCAGAGAAGTTGGCGATCGGTGGCACCGAAAGCCCGCCCCGCCTCGACCATCTCCTTGTCGACAAGACGAATCCCGAGATTGGTGAAGCGGATCAGCGGCGATATCGCCGCCACGATGACCGCGACTGCCCCAGGCACCGTTCCGACGCCGAACAGCATGACCACCGGGACCAGGTAGACGAAGCTGGGCGTCGTCTGCATGACATCGAGCACCGGCCGCACGATGGTCCAGGCGCGATCGTGGCGCGCGCACAGGATTCCGATTGGAATGCCAAGAATGACGCACACCACGATTGCCGTGGCGATGAGCGACAGGGTGGTGATCGCTTCCGCCCACAGGCCCATGAAGGCAATCAGGGTCAGCGAAAGCAGCGTGAATATAGCCACGCCACGCGATGCGGAGCGCCATGCGATGAGGGCAAAGATCCCGATCAGGATTGGAAACGGAATGGCATGGAGTCCATGGTCGATCGCGGTCAGAAGGGTCTCGACGGGCCACTTGATGGTCTGGAAAAGCGGCCGGAAATGCATTGCCAGCCAGCGGACGCCGACCTGGATCCACTGGTCCAGCGGGATGACATAGAGATTATCGACATCCAGCATGATCAGGCCTTCGCTCCCCGGGATTGCGAGGAAGCCGCCGCCGGAGCGCCAATGCGGGACAGGATTTGGAGTGGATCGACACGCCCCAAATATCGGCCGCCCTCGTCAACGACGGCTATCGGCCGGTCTCGATGGCACAGGCTGGCCACCACCGACAGCTTTTCCGTGCCGCATACCGTCTCATAGTCCTTGCTCATCAATGATTGGATCGCCGAACCATCGGCGAGGCGTGGCAACTGGCGTGGTCCGACGACACCCACGACCTGCATCGAATCGTCGACGATGAACACCGGTTCGCCCTCGGCATCGCGGCCGCCAAACGCACGTCCGTCTAGCCGGAGCGGACTGCTTTCCACCATCACGGAACTCGCATCGAACAGATGGGCCCGGTTGACGTCGCGGGTGAAGGCGGCGACGTAGTCATTCCCGGGCTTGGTCACGATGTCCTGCGGAACGCCTTCGCGCATCACCATTCCATCCGCCATGATGGCGACCCGGCTTCCGAGCTTCAGCGCCTCCTGGAAATCATGCGTGATGAACAGGATGGTCTTGTGGAAAGTCCTGTGCAGGCGCAGCAGTTCGTCCTGCATTTCGCTGCGGATGAGTGGGTCCAGCGCGCTGAAAGCCTCGTCCATGATCAGGACATCGGCATCCGTGGCGAGTGCGCGGGCCAATCCGACGCGCTGACGCATGCCGCCACTCAGCGTACCGGGAAGATGATTTGCCCACGAAGCCAGCCCGACGACCTCCAGCACCTCCATCACCTTCTTCCTGCGCGCGGCGGCTGGCACACCTCGCAGTTTCAGGCCGAACTCGGCATTCTCCAACACCGTTCTGTTCGGCAACAGGCCGAAGTGCTGGAACACCATGGAGATACGCGTCCGGCGGATTTCGCGCAGCCGCGCTTCGCTGGCGCCGGTGATCTCCTCGCCATCGATAAGGATGCGCCCTGCATTCGGCTCGATGAGGCGATTGATGCATCGCGCAAGCGTCGACTTACCGGAGCCGGACAAGCCCATGATCATGTAAATCGAACCGACGGGAACGGACAGCGACACGTCGCTCAAGCCGACGACCTGCCCGGTCTTCTGGAGCACAGCTTCCTTTGTCTCGCCAGACTTCAGCATGGCCAAAGCCGATTCCGGCGATCTGCCGAAAATCTTGTACACGCCCTCGACCGTTATGCGATCCGTCACACCTGTCCTCCACTCCTGGCCTGGCGGACGATAGTCAGCACATTCCAGAGCCACGATCCCGACTAATGAAGATAGAAGTGCACCCGCCGTCTTCCCCCGTTCGGCAGGATACCCGCGTAGCCCAGTGCTACGAAGGAAAGCATACGGCTCGCGGGTTCGATGATATAGGCTCTCCGCTACCCGGATAGGTATAATCCGGGACGCCTGTATGGAGAAACGGCGTGCTGGCTTCGCTTAAAAACCCTGCCCTCATGGTCGTGGACATGCAGAACGATTTCGTGCGCAGGCATGCGCCGATGGAGGTTGCATCCGCGCGCGAAACCATACCTTCGATCGGCAGACTCATTGCGGCGTTTCGCGGCAACGGCAAGCCGGTGGTATTCACGCGATACGTTGCCGACTCCCTGTATCAGGCCCTCGCCGGCAAGCTGACCTGGATCAAGCTGACCGATGCGCCGACCCATGCGTGCGTACCAGGCTTCATGCGCTCCTACGGCGATGTCGAGGGCATGCGGGATGCCGCGGAGGTGATTGACGAGCTTGCGCCACAGGATGGCGATATCGTGCTGGACAAGGTCTATTTCAGCGCCTTTCATGCCACGGATCTTGCCAAGACGCTCAAGCTGCTTGCGGTGGACGGTCTGGTATTCGTCGGCACGGTAGCGGAGATGTGCGTCGAAGATAGCTGCCGTCACGCCGTGCATTTCGGTTATCCCACGATTGTGGTGGAGGATGCTGTTTCTTCCAACCATCCGCCCAGCCGGCAGGCCATGCTCGATGCTTTCGCACGCAACTACGGCTGGGTCATGACCACGGACCGGCTCCTGGATTCTTTCGCGGTCGGGCAAGCGGGAAGCCAGGTCTTGAACCTACCGCAGCGGTGAAAAATCGGTCGGGATCAGGATTCGGTTTTCCATCGTTTCGATATTCTCGGTGAGCTTGACGGTAAACGCCCGCCACGCGGGATCTTCGGCCAGCCGCTGACGCCGCTCGGCGCGGTCGTTCAGGTCGCTATAGCCCCATAGATGCACGACATGGTTGAGAGGTCCGATCTCGGTGCGGAAATAGCCGATCAGGTTGCCCAGGATCGGCTGCTGGATGGCAAGGCCTTCCTCGCTGATAAGCTGCATGTACCTGGCGAGACGGCCGGCCCTTATCTTGTAGATGCGTTCCTCGACAATCATGGCGTGACAGCTCCCATCAGGCGATCACCCGCGACTTTTCCCTGCCCGCTTCCTTCTCGCGCATCGCAAATACGGGCATCACTTCCTTGATGAACAGCGCCAGCGATTTCTTCTGCACCTCAAACGGCAGGTCGAAGGCGAGGCCGAGGCAGAACTGGTCTACGCCCGCCGCTTCATAGACCATCAGCTTTTCGACCACCTCGTCCGGGGTGCCGAAAAGGAGATTGTCGCGGATCGACCGTGGATCGTAGTCGCCGCTGTTGCCAACGGTGTCGTAAGAAACCGCTTCAGGAAAGCCGTTCTTCACCGTGCCGATGTTCTGGAACAGGTTCTCGAAGCTGCGCCCATATTGATAGCTGTAGCGAACCGGCAGTTCCCAGTCCTCGGGACGTTCATACACGCAAGTGCGGCGCAGCATCATGAACCGCGGTCTCGGCACTTCGGGATGATCCTGGACCGCCTTCTTGAACTTGTCGCCGAGAATGCCGATTTCCGCGACCGGCCGCGACAACGGCGTGGAGAGGATGTTGTGGCCATTGCGCACCGCCCAATCGAATGTGCCGGGGTCACGCGCCGCCACCCAGATAGGCGGGTTGGGTTGCTGCAAGGGCTTCGGCACCGAGGTTGCCAGCGGGAAGTGGTAATACTTACCCTCGTGGGCGTAGTCGCCTGCCCATAATTTCTGGACTGCCGGCAGCAGTTCCTGCATGTAGGCGCCGCCTTCCTGTTGCGGGATGCCTCCCGCCATACGATCAAATTCATACTGATAGGCGCCGCGGGCGATGCCGAATTCCAGCCGCCCTCCCGTCAGGTGATCGCAAAGTGCGGCCTCTCCCGCGAGACGGATCGGGGTCCAGTACGGCGCGACGATGGTGGCGGTGCCAAGCCGGATCTGTTCGGTATGAGCTCCCCACCAGACCAGCAACTGGAACGGGCCGGGCGCGATCGTGAATTCAATCGTGTGATGCTCGGGCGACCAGGCGGTCTCGAAGCCGCCGGCATCGGCCATACGGACCAGTTCCAGCGTCTCAGCCGCCACCTGGCGCATATCCTTGTCGGGACTGAACCTCTCCATGTTCAGGGAAACGGAAAATTTCATGGCAATGACCTTTTCGAATATTAGGGAACCGTCGGATGAGCGTCAGCGCAAACGGATTACGAACGGGTCCTGCGTGGCGCCGGAGTAGTCGATGACGACATTCTTCAGGCGGGAGAACTCGCGCATGACCTCGAAGCCCCCGCGCTTGCCGTAACCGCTCTCCTTGAACCCGCCGGAGGGCGACATGTAAGCAGCAGAGCGATACGTATTGACCCAGACCGTGCCGGCATCGACGTTGCGCGCAAAGCGCAGCGCCCGGTCGATGTCGCGGGTCCAGACACCCGCCGCCAGCCCATAATGGGTGTCGTTGGCAAGCCCAATCAGTTCGCTTTCATTGTCGAACGGCACGACGCCCACGACGGGCCCGAAAATTTCGTCGCGCATGAAGCGCATGTCGTTGCGCGCATCCGCCAGAACCGTGGGCTCGTAATACCAGCCGCCGGAGAGGTCGTCCCGCCGCGGCCGGCGGCCTCCGGCAACCAGCCGCGCACCGTCGGCGACGCCGTAGTCCACATACTGCTCGACCTTGTCGAGTTGGGCAGCCAGCGCCAGCGGACCGATTTCCGTGTCCTCATCGGTCGGATGGCCGATACGCACGCGCCTGGTACGATCCGCCAGCTTTTCGACGAATGCGGCATAGATGGATTTTTCGACGAAACAGCGCGAGCCTGCGATACAGGTCTGCCCGGCAGCGGCGAACACGCCGGCAACCACGCCGTTCACCGCGCGCTCGATGTCGGTATCGGCGAATACGACATGAGGCGACTTGCCGCCCAGTTCCATCTGACACGAAACAAGTCGGCTGGCAGCGTTGGCGGCGATGCGGCGGCCGGTTGCCGTACTGCCCGTGAAGGCGATCTTGGCGACATCGGGATGCAAGGTCAGCGCTTCGCCCGCCGTGGCGCCCTTGCCGGTAATGACATTGAAAACGCCAGCCGGGAAGCCCGCTTTTGCAATCAGTTCGGCGAGGGCAAGGGTGGACGCGGAAGTATGCTCTGATGGCTTGACCACGACCGTATTGCCAATCGCCAGGCAGGGTGCGAGCGTGCCGGTCAGCAGCATCAGCGGTGAATTCCACGGCGAGATCATGCCTACGACGCCGATCGGCTCGCGCAGCGTGAAGTTCAGCATATCGAGCTTATTGACCGGTATGGTCTCGCCATGCAGCTTGTCGGCCATTCCGGCGAAATAGAGATAGCTGTCCGGCGCCGCGCGCAGTTGCACACGCATCTCTTTCAGAAGCTTGCCGTTGTCACGCGTCTCGATGGCCGCGAGTTCATCGGCGTGTTCCGCGATGAGATCGGCCAACCGGCGCAGCAGCTTGCCGCGATCCGTCTGCGTCAGCCTGCGCCAGGCCGGATCGTGAAACGCTCTTTTGGCTGCCTGCACGGCGGCGTCGACATCATCCGCCCCGGCGTCGGCAACCTCATACCAGGGCGCCGCGTTCGTCGGATCGTAGCTCGGCATGTAGCGGCCGGACCGCGGCGCGAGGCGCTCCCCGGCAATGAAAAGATCCTGGCGCGATCCTTCGATCACCTTCAGCGTCAGGTCCATCATCTCATCCCTTCGCGGTTTCTCGGTCGCCGGCCAAGCCGTTAAGCGACCGCCACGGACGCGGGGCGCCGTCTATCATCGCCACCCGGCCGCCATCGCTGGAATCGACGTAGATCCCGAAGCGAGAGTCCGCGCGCTCATGCAGGTAACGGCGCAGCGTTGCGCGTATCTGCCTGATCGGAATGCTGTCCCAAGGCAGCTCTTCATGGGCAAAGAACCTCAGCGACGGCGACAAATCCGGAATTTCGCCAGGCGGGCCCGCGAGCGCGCCACGGTAAACGACATAACCGGGCTGCTGGTCGGCCACATCGAAGACCGAATAGAGAAACGCATCGCTGGTGAGCGGCGCAACCACGCCGCCGCCTTCGAAGCTGAGCATGTCGCCCGGCTTACGGTGCGTTGCCGTCGGCAGTTCCCAGCCTCCGGCGCCATCGTCGCGCAGCAGGATGCGGCCGTCATGCTCGACCAGGTAGCCGATGATCATGCGATGGGAAGGCGTCCAGCCAGGCGGCATCGGGTCTTCCACGCAGACATAGCGCCCCCGGCAAAACCCTAGCGGAGCGGCAGGGCTGGTGCCGAAAGCACGCACCCGGCCGATCAGGATCACATGGTCTCCCGCCTCGATACGGTCATGCACCGTGCAGTCGAACCAGGTAAGGCTGTCGGTGAGCACCGGCGAGCCCGTATGCACGGTAGTATGGGCTATCGTCTCGAACTTGGAGAGTGACTTCGAGGCGAAGAGGCTCGCCACCTCCTTCTGGCGCTCGTGCAGTACGTTGACGGCGAAGCCTTCGGCCGTGTTGAATGCCGGAAAGCTGCTGGCGCTCTTTCCTATGCAGACGAGCAGCAGCGGCGGCTCAAGGGAGACTGAGGTGAAGGAATTCGCAGTCATGCCGCGCGGCGAACCATCTTCGTCCCGCGTCGTCACCACCGTGATGCCCGTGACGAAGGTGCCGAACGTTCGCCGCAGTTCCACTGGATCGATCGTGCTCAGCTCTTTTTGCCTCTTGTCCGTCATGCGTCCTGCCTCTCCAGGAGGATGGAAGGATAAAGGGACGTGAGAGAGGGTCTTCCTGCTCTACGCAGGAGAGGCGGTAGTCAGACTCCTAGGACACGAAGCAGAGACCGCATCAGACAGGTTGCTCCCGGGCGATGGTCTCGTTGAGGCGTATTGCCAGTTCAAGCGCGAACCGACGTTCGGGTGAATCGATCTCGATGCCAAACAGTTCCTGGATACGGTTCAGGCGATAACGAAGCGTAGTAACATGCAATTCCATCGCGTCCGCGCAGGCCTGGCTGCGGCAACCGTGCTCCAGAAAGACGGTCAGGGTCCTGATATAGTCCGTTGCATGCGCCTCGTCGTGACGCACGACCGCGCCAATGGCGATATCCACGAACGACCTCACTTCCTTGCTGTCGGCCGCCGAAAGCAGCAGCGGAAAAGGACCGAAGTCCTGGGGCGCAAGCAACCCGGTACGGTTGAAGCGGACGGCAAGACGGATCATGCGCTCGCATTCAAGCCATGCCTGGGGATAGTCGTGAATGCTCGAACAGGTCTTACCCGCCACGATGATCGGCTTGGTGCCGATCAGCCACTGCGTTTCCTCGATCAGCTTGCGCACAAACGTCTTGACCACCGTGTCCGCGTCGCGGGGCGCGTCGGGAATGCGGCACAGAATGATCTCGCCCAATGCGGCGGCGGTCGCCTGCGGCGCCAATTGGCCGGCGAGCCGCATGATGGAGCGGTGCAGTTCGGGTATGGTCTTGCCCTTTTCCGGCACAGTTTCCGGGAGGCCGATCGCGACCAGCCTGGCGGTGGCGTTTACGTCAATGCCGAGCCGGCGCGCCCGCGCCGTCAAATCGTCCACGTTGCGCCAGTTGCCGGAAACGATTTCCATGAACAATTCGCTGGAAGTCTGCGATTCCGTCTGGAACCGTAAATGGCTGCGCATCAACTGGACGCTGAGCGCGAACCGAGCGCTCTGAAGAAGTAGATGATCGAGGTCGCCGAAATTGGCGTCGAGCGAAAACACGATCAGCGCCCCTACCGTCTTGCCATCCACCACCAACGGCTCCACCGCCGCCGGCAGGTTGAGGTGATGGCCGCCGCAGTTCAGGTACAGCTTGCGCATTTCAAGCCCGGCCTGGTCCGAGATATCGCGAGCAAGACGGAGAAACTGGCGGCTCATGCAATCGTCCATCTCCTCGCGCCAGCGGTCGGTGTCGATGAGGTCCGGCTTGGGCGAACGTCCGGCAACGACCAGGTTGGCAGTCAGATCCACCACGACGATTGCGTTCGGCAGGAAGGTTTCGACCATGGAAGCCGCGGATGCGACGGAACCGTCCGACAGGACCTGGTGCATCAGGGAGGAATGCGCGGCAAGTGCGTTTTGGAGTTGCGCGGCGGCAGCATGTTCCGCCCTTAGCCTGTGGGCCTTGTCCACGGCTATGGCGCCCAGATGGACGATCGTCTGCAGGAATGCGAGATCGGCCGCTGACAGATCGACAACGTCGCGCGACTGCACCGACAAGACCATCGCGCGGTCTTCCATGTCCCGGCAGCCCAGAGGCAAAACCACGACAGTGCGATAACCGCGCTGGATTGCCTCTTCCCGATAGCCCGGAAATTCGATGCTCTCCTGGGCATCGCGAATGATCACCGGATCATTGCGGGTCAACGCGATGAGGGATGGACTTGTCGCCAGCGTCCAGCGGTTGCGATAGGACTTCGTCAACTGGCTAGGATCATGCCGGGTCACGACCACAGCATTGCCATCCGCCTGATCGATGCTCATCACCGCCGCCATCGACCAGGCATCGTGCTGGCATGCCGCATCGACAAGGTGCTGCAGCGTTGTCTCGAGGTCGACGCTGGAATTGATGAGGCTGGTCACGTCGCGCAGGACGCGTGACAGCGGGCGATCCAAAGCGCTCAACAGAACCTCGCTGCTTGCCGGTACTCGATCGTTACATAGCCTTCCTGGTCGATGGCGCGCCACAGTCATATTCGTTACCGGGGGTCATGCCGCCGCCATATGGCCGGCATGGATAGGATCGACCTTGCCGGCTGTTCGCGAAAGGTTTGGCAGGCCTTCAAAGCGACATGATGACCGACTTGGTCTCCGTATAAAGGTTCAGCCCTTCCTGTCCCCGTTCCCTGCCCCAGCCGGATTGCTTGAAGCCGCCGGTGGGTATCGCCGCGTCCACCGAGCCGTGTACGTTGACCCCGATCCGGCCCGCGCGAATTCGCCGTACCATCTTGTGGGCGACGCTTAGGTCCCGCGTCCAGACGCTGCCAGCTAGTCCGAAGATGCTGTCATTCGCCTGCCGCGCGATCTGTTCCAGGTCGTCGTCATCGAAGCTCATGGCGCACAGGACAGGACCGAAAATCTCTTCCTGCACCACCGCCATGTCGGGTCGGGTATCGGTCAGCACCGTCGGCGCAATGAAGTTGCCTTCATTGCCTATCCGCGTGCCGCCAAACGCCACCGTTGCACCGGCGCTCCTGCCCTGCTCGATATAGCTCATGACGCGGTCGCACTGGACCGGGGAAATGACCGGCCCCATCTGGACGCCTTCGCTGAGGCCATGACCAACGCGGATGTTCCCCGCCCGCTGGCCGATCCCATCCACGATCTGGTCGAACACCTTCTTGTGGGCGAACAGCCGCGATCCTGCGGTGCAGACCTGGCCGCTATTGGCAAAAATGCCCTGCGTGACACCGGGAATGGCAACCGACATGTCAGCATCGGGAAAGACGATGACGGGCGACTTCCCTCCCAATTCGAGCGACACTTTCTTCAAATTGCCCGCGGCAGCCTTGACGATGACGCGGCCGATCTCGCTGGAACCCGTAAAGGCAACCTTGTCGATCTGGGGGTGCGAGGCTATCGCTGCGCCCGCCGTAGGTCCAAAACCGGTCACGATATTGATCACGCCGGCGGGAATGCCGGCCTCCTGGACCAGTTCACCGAAGCGCAGCGCCGTCAGCGGCGTCTGCTCCGCCGGCTTGAGCACGATCGTGCAGCCGGTGGCCAGCGCCGGAGCTACCTTCCAGGCCAGCATGAGCAGTGGCGCATTCCACGGAATGATCTGCCCGACGACGCCGACCGGCTCGCGCACCGTGAAGGCATGGTACTTGTCCGGCGCAGAGATCGAAATGGTTTCGCCTGTGATCTTGGTCGCCCAGCCCGCCATGTAGCGGAACATATCCACGCTGAGCGTGACGTCGGAATTCCGGGCATTGGCAAGCGGCTTGCCATTGTTGAGAACCTCCAGTTCGGCGAGTTCATCGGCGTTCTGTTCCAGCAGATCCGCCAGTTTCCAGATGAGACGTCCACGTTCGCTGGGCGTGATGCGGCTCCATGGGCCTTCTTCAAAGGCCTGCCGCGCAGCTTTGACGGCATTGTCGATATCGGCGGCGTCGCCCTCCGGAACCTGTGCAATTATGCGTCCCGTGCCCGGATCATATGTGTCGAAAATCTTCCCGGACTGAGCCGGCACCCATTTTCCATCGATAAGGAGTTTTTTCTCCTGGCGTAAAAAGGACGCCGCCTTCTCTCCAATTCGGAACTGATCAGCATGTGTGTTCATCGAATTCTCCATAGGTATCGGGAAGCGCCTTGCCCGGATTCGTTCAAGGGCGTCCATCTGAAGCGCCCTCGTTAAAGCTTGTCACTCGATCACGAAGTGGTCGGGTCCGACCGCGCGAGGCTGCCGGTTCGGCGGAATGAAATCGAGCGGCCGCACGGGAGACGGCAATTCCGTCACTGGCTTGCCGATCAAGCGGTGCCTGTCCGCGGCCGGCTCCGGGTTCGGCACCGCTGCCATCAGCTTCTGGGTATAGGGATGTTTCGGATTCCCTATCACCTCGCGGCTGGGCCCGATCTCCACGATCTCGCCAAGATACATGACCGCCACGCGGTGGCTGACACGTTCGACAATGGCCATGTCGTGACTGATGAAGAGGTAGGACAACCGCAGGTCCTCCTGCAACTCAAGCAGCAGGTCGATCACCTGCGCCTTTACCGAAACGTCGAGCGCCGAGACGGCCTCGTCGGCTATAATGACCTTCGGGTCGAGCATCAGGGTCCGCGCAATGCAGATTCGCTGACGCTGTCCGCCGGAAAACTCGTGCGGAAGACGGGTGATCATCGACGGTTCGAGGCCGACACGCTCCAGAAGATGTTTCGCCTTGTCCAGGGCCTTGGCCCTGGTCGCCAACCCATGGCATAGCAGGGGCTCCGCCAGGATCGCACCGACGTTTTGCTTCGGGTCCAGGGAACTGAAAGGATCCTGGAAGATCATCTGCACATTGCGCCGGAGATCCGAAAGATCGGACCTGTTGTCGCGCCGCACCGTGCGTCCGTCGAAGACCACCTCGCCGGAATCCGGAGGATTGAGAAACAGGATGCTGCGTCCGGTCGTCGACTTGCCGCAGCCGGATTCGCCAACCAGCGACAGCGTTTCTCCAGGCATGATGTCGAAGCTCAGACCCTCGACGGCATGGAGACGCCCCACCTTGCGACGCATCGCCCCGCCACGCACGTCGAACCGGGTCACCAGCTTGCGCACGCTCAAAACCGGCTTCGGCACAGCATCCTTGGCGGGCGCGCGGTAGGAGCGGGCGACGCCTTGCCCCAGGCGGGGGACCGCGTCGATCAGCATCCTCGTATAGTCCTCGCGCGGACGCTCGAAAACGTCCTTTACTGCTCCCGTCTCCACCACGCGTCCCTTGTGCATGACCATGACGCGGTCGGCGATGTTGGCCACTACGCCCATGTCATGCGTGATGAACAGGATCGCAGTGCCGGTATCGCGCTGGACCTCGTTCAGGAGATCGAGGATTTGCGCCTGTATCGTCACGTCGAGCGCTGTTGTCGGCTCGTCGGCGATAAGCAGCTTCGGCGAGCACGCCAATGCGATGGCGATCATGATCCGCTGCCGCATCCCCCCGGAGAACATGTGAGGATAGTCATTGAACCGCCGCCGCGCGTCAGGAATGCGAACGCGGTCGAAAAGCCGGATGCCCTCCTCCCGCGCCTCGGCATCGCTTAAGGGTCGATGCTGGCGCAGCATTTCCTTGATTTGGGTGCTGACCTGCAGAACCGGGTTCAGGCTCATCATCGGTTCTTGGAAGATCATGCTGGCAATGCCGCCACGCACCCGCCGCAATGTCGATGTCGACGCCCCCACCACTTGCTGGCCATCCACGATGACCGAACCGGTCACTTGGGTATTGCCGGAAAGCAGTCCCATGATCGTCATGGAGGTGACGCTCTTGCCGGACCCCGACTCGCCGACAAGCGCCAGCGTCTCGCCAGCATGGATGGCCAGATCGACATCATGCACCACCTGATGCTTGCCGAAAGCGACGTTGAGGCCTTTTACCTCGACCACTGGATCGGATTTCCGTTCACTCATGAGTTTGGCGCCGGTGCAACAGTGAAGCCCGCCTGCGAGCGAGAGCGCTCCGAAGTTGGAGCCCAGGTGAGCATTTCGAGCGCGTACAGCGCATCCAGCGTCTCGCGCGACAGGGGAATGCCCTTCTGGTGCGCCATGGCGATCTTTTCCCGAGGCCGAACGGCAACGTGCCCGGACGCCTTCAGTTCAGGCCTGCGGGCGCTGACCATGAGAAGCGCGCAGCCCGGCGTCAGCCCGGCGGCGTCGATCGATTCCAGAACCGCCGTGTCCTCACCGAGGAGCGCCGCCAGGGCATCCCGGCCCCGGCCCGAATAAAGCACACCCCGTGCGTCGGGGTCAGCCAACAGCCAGTCGAAGGTTCCATCCCTGGCGATGATGCCGATAGAGGAGAGATTGTAGTCCATCGCACCGACCAGCGTGGCCGGAACAAGCGACAGCTCGGTCGCCGCCAATATCCGGCACATTTCCCATTTGGCGCCGCCTGCATGCGCGGCGAGAGCATCGATCGCGGCAGGTCCCGTTTCCAGAAATGAAACGCCGGCGGCGTCCAGCATCGTGAGCCCGTTCGATTTCCGGTAGCGGAAGCCATGGGAGGGCCGCGGTCCCGCCTGGCGAATTTCATCCAGAATAGCCGGATCGAGCGCCGCACCTGTTGCAACGAGATGAGCGCCCCGGTCAGCGGTTCCGAACGCGTAGCCCAGCGCCCTGAGCGACCACGGCAGGACGCGAGTCAGTTCGGAATAGGCAACAAACATGCTCGTGCTCACAGGGCGACCTCATTCTCATGCTTGCGAACCCGGGAACCCGGCCTGCCAGGCTCGAGGAATTCCGAAGGCAGCGGCTGGTCTTGGAAGAAAGTCCCCCGCACATAGCGGATGCTGAGCGGCGTCGAGCCGCGAATGCCCAGCGACGCAAGGAAAAACCGTATGAGATCGGCGGGGACGAAATCGCGATGCGCGAGCGGATCGCGTATTTCCGCATAGAGCAGGCCATCCAGATATTGCACCCGCGAAATGGCGTAATGCAAGTCCGGATGGTCGAGGACGACGTCGCCGGCGCGCTCCTTGTCACCACGGCTGACCAGCACCGCCGCCAGCCTCTGGATCAATCCGATATGATCGATGAAGGATTCGAAACGCTCGTGCGGGTCGATGACCCGCTCGCCGCGCCTTTGTTCGCCATTGTCGATCGAATGGTACCAGAAGTGCTGATGGGTTTCGGCAAGCGTGCGGTCGGCGGTGAGAGCCCAGACGTAGTTCCTGCGCAGGATCTCGCGCAATTCAGCGACCGTCATTGCTGGCTGCAATTGCCGCTTGCGGGCTGCGCCGATCTGGAAATAGGGCGCGATGGCGTCACAAAAGTCCGGTACCACGTCGAGAAGTACGCTGTGGAACTGCTCACTGGTCTCGCCATCCATGACTTCTGCGACGTGCGCAGCAACGTCGCCCCAGCACCGAAACTGTCCTTCGCGCAGGCTTGCCGATATGCGTGTCAGGTTCTCGATGATGGTTTCGTTGGCCACCACGTAGTCCTGCGTCTGTGGGTCGGTCTGCGCATAGATGCGGATGGTGCTCTCTATCGAGCCGCGGACAACTGAAATGCTTCCCGCATCGACCGGCAGGCTTTTTGCGTAGCCAAGAGCCGCCTCGCGTACGGTCACCCATGTGGCGACCCAATGCGGCCAGCGCTGGAGGGCAACGCACATGCCCTGGCCTGAGGAGTTGCCTATTCCAAGCCCGCGCGCGATCGAAATGTCGAGCTGCGCTGCGTCCGGATTGCGCCGCCGCGCCACGGCATTGACGAGATCGATGGAGACGAGCCGCACCAGGTAGATGGCGAAGATATCCGCAAAGAACGGGTGCGCCAGCGGATGCCCCTCGGGAATGCCCGGATAGGAAACCGTGCCATTCCGGCCGCTGCTTTGAAAGCCACCGTTCCGCATGAGATAGGCGATGCCGAGCTCGGGGGCGGGCTGTTCGCCGCGGGACAGTGCTTCGACTACGGCGTCGAAATGCCGGCTGCTGCGATTGGCCGGGGTCCAGCCGACCACATCCGAATCCGTACGCATCTGGCCTTCAGCCTTGATGTCGAACGTTTCAAATTCCCGCTCGATACGCTGTTGGCTGGCAAGATTGACGAAGAGCGCGCCGAACATGTCACGGTCCGCGCCATCGGAGCGGCGTCCGACTTTTTCGATTCCGTCCCATGGATATGCTCGGGCAATATAGGAGAAGGAATGGCCTTCCGCGTCGATCCGGTAGACGAATCTCGCCGCGCCGTCATCGCCGCATTCCGCCGAGATCATCCTTATCTGCCAGCGTTCGCGAACGATCCTGCGCAACAACATGTCGGCAAAACTGACGCGCGAAGCCTTGAAGCAGCGAAGGTTCTCCACACGCATCAGAACATCCGCCGGCCGCATCCATCGCCGCGCTTTCAGGGCACCTTCCCGGCCGGCAAACTCCTGCAGGCGTTGTTCTATGAATGCCGGCAGCGGCGGCTCGATCTGGTTAGACGTCATTTCCCTGTTCCAATCAGCGATCATTGCGGGACGCGGCCTCGTTCATGCTCGACCCGACAAGATAAAATGTGAAAACTGTAAGGGCGACGGCAGCGCCCGGCCCCAGGCTGAGCAGCGGCAGGATCGGCAGGAACATCGAACCGTCGCGTACCATGCCGCCCCAGTCCGGAGCCGGCGGAGGAACGCCCAGCCCCAGGAAGCTGAGGCTTGCGGAGGTGAAGATCGCGAAGGCCACATTGATTGCGAACTGCGCCCACACCACGCGCATCGTGTTTGGCATGATATGATGGCGGATGATCCAGAAAGAGCTTGCGCCCGTGGCGCGCGCAGCTTCCACGAAGACCATTTCCCGGACGACGAAGACCTGACCACGAACCAGCCGGGCGACCGTCGGCGCGGTGACGACACCCAGCGTGACCGCCAGGTTGACCACCGATGGCCCGAGCATCGCGGTGATGATCAATGCGAGAACGAGCCCCGGCAAGGCGATGAAAATGTCGATGATCTGGACGAGGACAAAATCGATCCAGCCACGGAAAAATCCGGCGATCAGGCCAATGGGGGCGCCGATCAGCACAGCCACTATGGCCGCCGAAGCGCCCACCTGCAGTGAAACCCTTGTTCCGTAGATGACGCGCGACAGCACGTCCCGGCCAAGTTGATCCGTGCCAAGGATGTTTTCAGCCGAAGGCGGGCCGAGGACGTTTACCGTCGTGGCGGTCGGGTGCAGGGGCGCGATCAAGGGCGCGAACACCGCGATCAAAGTGATGATCACCAGAAGCGTCAGGCCAAGGACCAATCGGAATGGAAGTTTTCTCATTGGATGCTAAGCCGATGTTCGCACGAGCGGATTGACGAGGCTGTAGGTCACGTCCGCCACAAGGTTGAGGATCATCACGCCGACGATGATCACCATTCCAACCGACAGCATGACAGGAAAATCCCGGGACGAGATCGCTTCCACCAGAAGCCGGCCCATGCCCGGCATCGAAAAGACGGTTTCGGTGACGACCGCGCCGCCAACCAGTTGTCCAAGCGAAAGACCGGCATAGGTGATCAACGGCAATATGCTGTTGGGCAGAATGTGCCGGTAGGAAATGCGCGCCTCGGACAGCCCCTTCGAACGCGCGGCCTGGATGTAGAGGCTGCCTTTCACCGACTGGTATTCGGCTTTATAGACGAGCGTGAAGGAGCTGAAATAAAAGGTCGTAAGCGTGATGACGGGCAGGATCATGTGGATGAGATGCTGCCCGGCGCCCCGTGACCACGGCGACCATCCGGTCGTCGGCAGCCAGCGGAGCTGAACCGAAAAAAGGTAGATCAGCAGCAGTCCGAGAAAGAAATTGGGCACGGTGATGCCGACGATGCTGACGGCGGCGGTGAGCCGCTCCACCAGCTTTTTCATGAACGTCGCCGAATTGATCAGCGTGGCCCCCAGGAATGCGATGAGGATCGCCCAGGATGCCAGCTCAAGCGTTAGAGGAAGGGCATCCGCGATCATTTGCGCGACAGGCTGTTGGGTGGAATAAGACCGGCCCAGGTCGCCCGACAATGCGGCGCTGATCCAGTTCCAGTAACGCGACAGGATGGGCTGGTCGAAGCCTAGCTTCGCGTTGAGTTCGGCGATCGATTGAGGGGATGCGTTCTCCCCCAGCATGATCGCCGCCGGCGTCCCCAGAAAGGACGTCACCGACGTGAACAGCAGAAACGTCAGAACGATAACGTTCGGAACCATGATCGCTATGCGGGAAAGTACAAGCGCAAGCATGCCGGCCTCAGTTCATCGCGAAGGATTGAAGAAACGTCTCCGGGGAGCCCGTCTCGCAAAGCGGGCGGTTGGGGCACATCCGATGGGCGGCGGTCATAATGGCGATCAAGTTCCTCTACCGGTTGCAGGCGGGACCGGGTCCACCCGCGCCAGACGCCGCGGCGCGGCGCGCCGCGGCAAAGCATGAAGATCAGGCCTGCGTTTTCCAGACGTAACGGAACCGCGGGATCTCGTCCGGCATCGGAGCGAACCCTTTGACGGTGTTGCGCATGGCGTTGAATTCGATGCTGAACCCGACGGGCATGTAAGGCAGATCGGCAGAAATCTGACGCTGGATCTTTTCGTACAATTCCTTGCGGCGCGCCTGATCGGAAATTACCCGCGCTTCATCGATCCATTTGTCCACTTGGTCATTCTTGTAGCCCGTGGAGTTCGCGGTGCCTTTGCTGGAGAAGAGATAGTGGATCAGGCCGTCGGGATCCGCCCGTTGCGTCCAGCGCATCGGCGTGAAGCGTATCTCGCCTGAGACCGCCTTTGCGTAGTAGTCGCTTTGGGGGACCGGCTCGAGCTCAATGTTGAGGCCGATCGCGTCGAGGTCTTCCTTGGCAAGTTCGGCAAAGCGTCGCAGCGTATCGCCGCTTGGCGCCGCAAGCTTGATGGTGGTGCCCTTCAGGCCGGAATCAGCCACGATCTTGCGCGCCTTTTCCGGATCGTATTCGTAGTGCACCAGATCGGTTGGGGTCCACCACAGGCCGTCTGGCGTGAAGCTGTCGGAAATCTTGCCTTGCCCCGCCCATATGATCTGGTTGATGCGGTCGCGGTTGAGGCCATGCGCGATGGCCTGGCGCAGTTCCGGCTTGTTATATGGCTCGGCGTCCCACCGCCACTGGTAGGAATACCAGACGCCACCCTTCGACGGCACAAGCTCGATGTCCGGGCTGGCCTTGGAAAGGCGCGTATCCAACGGATCAAGCTGGCTTATGAAATCCAGTTCACCGATGGCCATGCGCTGAATGCCGACGACGTTCGTCGGAATGTCATGGAAGGTAATGCCGTCGAGATATGGCATTCCCTTCTGCCAATAGCTGTCGTTCTTGGTGAGCGCGATGCGCGACCCGCGGACCCATTCGCCGAAAACGAACGGACCGGTCCCGACAGGATTGGAACCGACGTCGCTGCCGTATTTCTTGGCCGCAGTTGGCGAAGCCATCAGCCCTGCGCGGTCGGCAAACAGCGCCAGCAGCGGCGGATAAGGTTCCTTCATGTCGATGGCGACGGTGAATTCGTCCAGCACTTCGACATTCTTGACGCCTTCCAGCAACTTGAGCTGCGATGAGTTGCCTTTCGGATCGAGACGCGCATCAAGGTTCCATTTCACGGCCTCGGCGTTGAACGGTGTGCCGTCATGGAACTTCACGCCTTCCTGCAGCTTCAGGACCACGCGCTTGCCGTCGTCCGAAAACTCCCAGCTTTTCGCCAGGGCAGGCTTCAGGGAGAAGTCCGCCTCGGTCTCGAGAAGCGTATCGAATATCAGGAAAAGGATCTGCCGCTCGGTCCATTGCGACGACTGAAGCGGGTCGAGCGTGCGGACGTCGCTGATGAAGCCGACGTTGAGCGTGCCGCCGGTGACCGGCTGGGTATCTTGAGCCAGCGCTACCGCCGGCAAAGAGGCCACGATTGCGAAGCCGCTGACGGCGGCCATAAATTGCCTTCTATCCATGACAAATCCTCCGTAGGTTCAGTTCCCGATATTATCGGCATTGCCGTTATTGGCCTCCGGGCAAGGACCCGGAGGCTTGCGCGTTATTTGCTCTCGGCTGGCAGCGGCCGGCCGGCCTGATCGACTCCCATGATCCGCATGTCGTTGAACCGATCGCCGATGCGATGGTGCGGACGCCCGCCGCTCGCGGCGCCCAAGGCGATGACGATCTCGTCATGCGCAGGCGCGTCGGGAATGGTGAATTCCACGGTCAGAAAATGAGCGCGGCTTCCCTTCTTCTCAGCGTCCTTGTGGGTCAAGGGAACGGTGAGCGCGGTGCCGGCGCCGGCACGCTTGTTCGTGAACGGGAGAAAGGAATCGCCACCAGCGGCGATGCGGAAGACATTGCCGAAATGCAGCGTGTGGATCAGGCCGGCCGCGTGTTCGACTTCGCCGTCCGTCCCGGTCACCGCGCACTTTCCAAACGCTTCTATCCTGTCCGGACCGCCCATGATCGCCACCAGGCGAGGCACGAGGGCATCCGTGAGAGCCTTGGCGTGCTCCATGATGTGCGGCTGCAGGTCCTCGACGAATGCCGATCCTGCCCAGGGATTGCGGATTACCGCCGCGCAGGCGGCCATGCGAAGCGGAACCGGCGCGACGCGCCCCCCTTCGATAAGCGTGTCCTCGACGAAATCGACGATCTTGCGGATCAGGACCCCAGTCATTTTTCCACTCCGCCGGCTGCGAGTTCGGCAAGCACGCGGTTGGCGATGCGATGGCATTCGACGCCGACAGGAACGCCGCAATAAATCGTGAGATGGGTTATCAACGCGTCCAGCTCGTCACGGGTGACCCCGTTGCGAAGGGCGCCGCGAAAATGCAGTTCCCACTCATGCATGCGGTTGAGCGCGGCAATCATGACGATGTTCAGCATGCTGCGGGTCCTGGCATCCAGCCTGTCGTCACCCCAGGCCGTTCCCCAGCAATATTCTGTGATAAATGACTGAAAACCCTTGGAAAACTCGGTTGCCTTGCTCAGCGAATTTTCAACATATTCGCTGCCGAGCGTCGCCTTGCGCCGCTCCAGCCCACGCTCAAATAGCGTCTCGTTCATTCGTCTTCCCTTCATTTTCAGCGTGGACGCAAAAGGAACTCGCGGACATGGTCGGACACCAGCTTGGATGCCTCGACCAGGACGCTGTGCTTCAGGCCGGCCAGAATGCGTAATTCCGAATCGGGGATCAGCCGGTGCATCGTCTCGGCCATCCGGACATTCGACCCCTGATCGAATTCGCCCGTCATCACCAGCGTTGGCTGTCTGATCTCGGGAAGCCGATCCACCAGTTCGGTAAGGCCGAACACCCGATACGCCTCCAGGTAAGACGGCACGTGGACAGCCTTGAGCTCGGCAATTCGCCGCTCGATCACATCGGGATGGCGCTCGGCGAATTCCTTGGTGAACCAGCGGTCGTGCGCAGCACCAACTACTGCGTCCATACCGCCGTCGCGGATCATCTGCAGGCGCGCCACAACCTTCTCACGTTCGGCGGGGGTGCGCCCCGCAACTGCGGAAAGAAGCACGACGCGCTCAAACCGGTCCGAATAGGAACAGGCCAGTTCTTGCGCGATCAAGCCCCCCAATGAAAAGCCGACCAGATGGGCTTTGCGCACGCCGGCGTCGTCCATCACCCGAACGATATCGGCGGCAAACTTCTCGACGGAATATTCCGAATCGATGTGCGCGGACTGACCATGACCGCGCAGGTCGGAGCGAATAATGTCGAAGCTGCCCTCCAATTGGAGGCTGACGTCGTCCCAGCTTTGCAGGTTGGCGCCGACACCGTGCACCAGCACGAGAGGATGGCCCTTACCGCTTCTCTCATAGGCGATGAGATCGTCTTTGGTGCGCATCGGCGCCATCCCAGGTCCCTCGTTCGAACTCGATTTTTTTGGTATACCGACAGACAGGCATATGGTCAACCGTATTTGAATCGGCTACTTGTGATGAAAGAGTCGAACGCGTAGCTGTCATGGAAGGAACGACGGGAGAGGACGCCGCGATGCATGAATGGACGGACTGGTCGATTGCGGATTCGCCGACATTGCGCGAGCAGACCGTTGTCACGCTGCGCGAGGCGTTGTTCAACGAAGTGTTCAAGCCGGGTGACAAGCTGGTGGAACGGAAGCTCGCCGAGCAGACCGGCGTAAGCCGCACAAGCATTCGGGAAGCGCTGAGCCAGCTTGAGTCCGAAGGGCTTGTGACTCGGGTAGCCGGCAAGGGCATGTTCGTGACCCGCTTGTCGGAACGGGAAGTCCGGCAGATCTACGAGGCCCGCGCAATCCTGGAATCGGCCATGGCGCGCCTGTTTGTCGAACGGGCCAGCCAGGAACAAATGGACGAATTGGCGCGGCGTATTTCGGAAGCAGGCGAAACCGACACCTCCGAGCTTGCCAGGCAGCATGCTGAGAAGCTCGACGCGGTGTGGGACATCATCATGCAAGGCGCAGGCAACGACATCACCAGGCAAATGACCTTTCTCCTGCATGGCCGCGTCACCTATCTGCGCACCGTCACCACCCGCGTCGCCTCGGCTGAACGGCGCAGGAATACGATGGCCTTGCTCCACGGCATTTTCGACGCGCTGCGCGCGCGCGATGCCGACCTCGCCGAAAAGCTCACGCGCGGGTATGTCGAAAGATCCGCGGCTTTCGCGCTGTCGCTGCTGCGGGACTCCGGGCAGAACGCCAAATCCTCATCACGCAAGCAACGGATCGACACATGAACTATGTCAGGCTCGGCAAGAGCAATCTGAAGGTATCCCGGCTATGCCTCGGCGCGATGGGATTCGGATCCGCGGGATGGCGGGCCTGGGTGCTCGATGAGAAGGCGTCGGCGCCGATCGTTGCGCGCGCCCTCGACCACGGCATCAACTTCTTCGACACCTGCGACTTCTATTCGGCTGGCGAGAGTGAACGCATTCTCGGCCAGATACTCGTTCTCAAGCAGCCGCGCGACAGCTTCGTCATCGCCACCAAGGCGGGAAACCCGATGGCCGCGCATTGCAACGGCCGCGGCTACTCCAGAAAGCACCTGTTCAAGGCAATCGACGATTCGTTGGTCCGCCTTGGAACCGATCACGTGGACCTCTTCCAGACGCATATCTGGGACAAGGACACCGACCTCGACGAACTGGTCGATGCCATGGCGGATATCGTGCGCGCCGGAAAGGCGCTCTATGTAGGCGTCACGACGATGCCCGGCTGGACACTCGCAAAATGCCGTGCGGCTGCCAGCGCACGCGACCTTCCGGCATTCATCTCGATGCAATGCGAATACAATCCCGCTCACCGGGAGTGCGAGCGGGAACTGCTTGCCTACTGCCGCCACGATGATGTTGCCCTGATACCGTTCAGCCCGATCGCGCGCGGCTTCCTTGCCGCGGATCGCCGCAATCCCGGCCAGCAGACGGCGCGCACGAAAAGCGACGACTATACGCAGAAATATTACCACCGCGACGGCGACCACGCCGTGCGCGAAGCCGTCGCTGCCGTTGCCGCCGACATCGGAAAGACACCGGCGCAGGTGGCTCTCGCCTGGACATTGGCGCGCCCCGGCATTACCGCGCCCATCTTCGGAGCGACCTCGACAGACCATGTCGACGAGGCAGTCGCGGCATTGGACATAGTGCTTACCTCCGAACATATCGACCGCATCGACGGGGCCTACGAGCCACGGCCGCTGAACGCCTCAGGCCACTGAATGAAGCACAATGCTTGCGGTAAGCTGATATGCTTGTGAAATTGCACTCGTTCGCGCACGTTTCAAAGGAGCAAATCCGCCGTGTATGATCTGCGAGTCCATGCTCCGCCGCGCCTGTACACGCAGGTGGCCGATACCATCCGCAACGCCATCGTCGTCGGAGAACTGGGGCCGGGAGAGCGGCTGGTGGAGCGCACGCTTTGCGAGCGCATGGGCGTTTCGCGGACGTCGCTCAGGGAAGCGATGCGCGAGCTCGAGAACGAGGGCCTTGTCACGAACCTGCCCAACCGGGGGCTTATCGTCTCTGTCGTCGATCCCAAGATCGCGAAGGACATTTTTGATCTTCGCGAGGCGCTGGAGGCGCTTGTATGCAGGTTGTTTTGCGAGAATGCGACTGACGATCATATCACGCGTTGTCGGGGCGTGTATGACGAGTTGATGGAAACCTATCGCGTCGGTGTGGCGCGCGAAATGATAGCTGCAAAGACTAGATTCTACGACGTCTTGGTAGCGGGCGCGAACAATTCCGAGGCGGAACGGATGCTTCGCAGCATCCATATGCGGGCCTCACAGTTGCGCATGATTTCTCTTTCCGATGCAGAGCGGCGAAAGGCATCTCAGGAAGAGCTGGCAGCCCTGCTCGACGCCCTTGTGAATCGCAGGGCATCGGATGCCGAGCGGCTTGCAAAAAAGCATGTACGCAAAGCCGCCCAGTTCGCGCTCGGGATGATCGAACAGCTTGAAAACCAATCCGTCAGCTGATCGGCGGCGCTTGAAAGCGCGAGACGCCGCCCGTCCGCCGCTACCCGCGGCGACGGTGAAGGAGAATTATGTCGTGGCGGGCGGCATCCGTACGCGCTATTTCGAAGCTGGCAGCGGACCGGCCGTGATCCTGCTGCACGGCTCGTCACTGGCGATCGATGCCTGGTCCACCTGGCACAACACCATCCCGGCACTCGCGCATGACTTCCGGGTGCTGGCGCCCGATCTGGTCGGCTTCGGTCTCTCGGATGCGCCGGTGGACGGGAAACACGTTCCCCGCCTCGAAAGGCGGCATCACGTTTCAGCCTTCATCGAAGCGCTCGGCGTCACCCGATGCGCGCTCGTCGGCCATTCCGAAGGCGGTTTCATCGCGGCAATGCTCGCCGTTGAAAAGCCAGGTCTGGTCGATAAGGTGGTCGTCGTGAGCAGCGGTGCGACCTCCCCGCGCCTCGGCGGAAATGAGGACCACGCTTGGCAGGCAGCAGCGGCAGCAGCGTATAATGTGCTCGAGGGATGCGACACCGAGGAAGACTTTCTGCGAACCAATGCGAGGCTAAGCACGAAGAATCCGCCGGAGTTCGTGGAGCTGCTAAAAAAGAACTACCGCCTGGCCTGCGAGTCCGGTCAGTTGGAGCGCTTCAAGCAGGCTGCCCGGAAAAAGGACGACACCGAATATACCCAGATCCAGGAGGACCATCTCCTTCCGCATTTGCCCACCATGCAGGCCAAGCTGTTCATAGCCTGGTCAGGCTGCGACGAAACCGTGCCGGTGGCGCGCGGCATCAAGCTGCTGGAACGCGCGCCGCAAGCCGACATGCACATTTTCGCCAATGCCGCTCACATGGTCATGATCGATCGCCCACGCGAATTCAATGGAGTTGTCCGGGACTGGCTTGGCAGCTAGCGCCGGTCAAACCGTCCAGCTTATGACCCACAGCAAGTCGTCCCAAGAGGCCCGCCATGCCGCGGGAGGATGTCCTCGGGCGTGCGCCCTCACTCCCTCGCCACCAGGTAACGCGCTTCCGAGTCATAGAGCAGCCCGCCATAGTGCTGCCCGAGGTCGGACATGCCAGCCGTGGCGCCCACCACCTCCTGACCGCGTGCCGTAGAGCCGCCGGTAATGATGAACGAGGGCGCGCGGCATCCACGGCCATGTTTCGCATAATCCGTTGACGGAAGGCTCAAAGTCCGCGTTCGGCATGTTGCCGCCCGGCAGCGGCACACTCGCGGTCCAGTCGCCCCCCATCTGCGGAAAGATATGTTCGAGGCGATGGGCCGCGCTAGGCCAATTTCCGGAAGGTCGTGATCTTGCCGCCGAAGACATTGAACAGTGGCGCGCCCCCGGTCTCGTCAACGTCGAAGACGTAGTCGCGCGTAACCGCCGAAGGGTTCCCATTGCCGTCGTCGAACAACAGCCGCACGCCCCAGAACGCATACAGCAAGTCCTGGGGCGCAGCTTCTCTTTTGAAGTAGCGGTTCACGGCCGCGCTCAAATACTCGATCTCGGTCTGGTCGATCTGCACCGCTTCGGCAGCACCCTCATAGGCGCGGCAATTAGAGGTGCGGCTACGGTCGCGATTTTTATCTTGATATTTTTATCAAGCTGTGAAATTTTTTTCAATTAAATGCTGGAGGAAGTTTTCCGCACCTCAGAATGCCCTGACAATGGGCATCGGACGGAGAACACGATGGGAGGTTCAATATGCCGGTCCAAGCCGTTTCAACCGAGTGAGCCTTTCCTGCGGGAGACGCCGCGTCCTGGACCTAAAAATCCGACGTCGTCGTCACACCTTCACAGGCAGGGGAAAGAATGCGTCCGCCTTCAGGCGCTTCTTTCGACACGACGAGATCAACACCGCAAGACGCGGCAAAGGTTCCAGAACGTCCGATGACGCGAATAGTGCAGATTTCCGATACCCATCTCAGCCCTGGTAAGCGGCATTTCCTTGCCAACAGCCAGCCGCTCCTCGACTGGCTGAAGGAAAGCGATGCCGACCTCGTTATCCATACAGGCGACGTCACCGTGGATGGCGCCGATGTCGAGGAGGACATGCGCTATTGCGCCGAGATGATGGACTCCATCGGACTGCCCTATCTCGCCGTGCCGGGCAATCACGACGTGGGCGAGCCCAAGCATCTCTATCAGCCAGTCAACGCAGAACGCCTGGCCCGCTGGCGACGTCATTTCGGGCCGGACTGGTGGCATCGCGACATCGAGGGCTGGCGCCTGATCGGACTCGATTCGATGCTGTTCGGCAGCGACGAGCCGGCCGAAACGGAGCAGATCGCGTGGCTGGAAAACGCCATGCGCGAAGCGTCCGGGCGCCGGATCGGCTGGTTCACCCATCGCCCGCTCTTCATCGGCGAGCCGACCGAAGGCGACGTTGGATACTGGGCGCCCACTCCCGAGCCTCGCGCGCAACTGCTCGACATGGTGCGCCGCTACGACGTGGCCTTCGTGGCCAGCGGCCACCTGCACAAACTCTACGATCGTCAACTCGGCGGCGTCCGGTACCTGTGGGGGCCGTCGTCCGGCTTCCTCGTCGAGGCGCACTTGCAGCCGGAAGGGATGGCCGGAGAAGCCACCTTGGGCGTGCTCGTCTACGACTTTTCCGGGTCCGATTTCACCGTGCGGCCTCATGAAATTCCGGGCCTCACACCCTTTTTCATCGGTGATGTCGTGCATGAGGTCTATCCACCGAGATAGCGCCTCTACCCAATTGTTCGCGAAACGGAGCAACCCCAGTGGCTGCAGTGGAAATAAAGAACCTTTCGAAGTCCTTCGGGCCCCACCGGGTTCTCAAAGACATCAACCTGTCCATCAACGATGGCGAGTTCCTGACGCTTGTCGGCCCCTCCGGCTGCGGAAAATCGACGCTCATCCGCATCATCGCCGGCCTCGAGCCGCAAACCTCGGGCTCGATCCTCGTCGATGGCGCGCCGATCGATCATCTGAGGCCGCATGAGCGGCGCATCGCCATGGTGTTCCAGAGCTACGCGCTCTACCCGCACATGTCCGTCTTCAACAACATGGCGCTGCCCCTGACGATGACCGGGCTTAGCCTCTACGAGCGCCTGCCGCTCGTCCGCCTACTCTCGTCCCGGCGCCGCAAGGTGATGCAGGAGATCGGCAAGCAGGTCAGGGGCATCGCGGCGCAACTTCAGATTGAACCTCTTTTAGAGCGCAAGCCCGCCCAGCTCTCCGGCGGCCAGCGTCAGCGCGTCGCGCTCGGTCGCGCCATGGTGCGCCAGCCCGCCGCTTTCCTGATGGACGAGCCACTTTCTAACCTCGACGCCAAGCTGCGCGTCCACATGCGTAGCGAGCTGGCCGAGCTTCACCAGAGACTCGGCGCGACATTCGTCTACGTCACGCACGACCAGGTCGAGGCGATGACTATGTCAAGCCGGGTCGCCATGATGGAAGGCGGAGACATCCTTCAACTCGGCACGCCCGACGAACTCTACGACAGGCCGGCCAACGTCCAGGTCGCCCAGTTCATCGGCAGCCCGACGATCAACCTGATTCCCGTGACGGTGGGGGTCGGTGGGCGGCTGGAATTGCTCGGAAAGCCTCTGCCGATCGGCACCGCCCTCCCCGCCGGAGAGAAAGCGACGATCGGCGTCCGCCCGGAAATGATCCTGCCCGGCGCGGTCTCGGGCCAGTCGGCGGACCAGGTCCCGCTTCCGGCGAAGCTGCGGCGCAGCGAGCATCTCGGCTCCGAGAAGATCCTGCATTTCGATGTTCCCTCGCTCCCTGGGATCTTGGTGACCTCGCGCATAGGCGCGGGCGTGCCGGACGGTGAGGTCGAGAACACCGAACTCTTGTTCCATCCCTCGGCCTGCCATGTCTTCGATGCCGCCGGAAACCGCGTGGAACCCCAAGTTTCCCAAGACGCGGCCACCGCCGCCAAGGGAAAGCTGCGCCTCGCAGAGGGAGCGCGCGCATCATGAGCCTGACCGCGGTACCCGCTCCGCCCGCCCGGCCCGGTGCCCGGCAGGCCTTCATCGAGAGGCTGGTCGCCGGCGGCTTCGCGCTGCCTGCCCTGCTTTTGCTGGTGCTGACGATTCTCGTGCCGCTCGGCGTGCTCGGTTATCTCAGTTTCACCGACTACGAGCTCGGCGAGGTCGATGTCCATTATGTCGGCCTGCAAAACATCACCGACGCGCTGACCGATCCGGAATTCCGCCGCGCACTCAAGAACACGCTCGTCTACGTCGCGATCGTCCTGCCCGGCTCGGTGATCCTGTCGCTGCTCGTCGCCGTCCTCGTTCACCGCCGCAAGCGCACCCGCTCACTCTACGAAATCATCTACTTCCTGCCTGTGACCTCGACCTTCATCGCCATGGCGACCGTGTGGCAGTTCCTGCTGCACCCCAGCCTCGGCCCGGTGAGCGCGGTGCTGCGCTGGCTCGGCATCGGCGAGGTCGCCTTCCTGAGCAATCCCTCGCTGGCGCTGCCGACGCTTGCCGTGATCGGCATCTGGCAACTGGTCGGCTTCAATATGATCCTGTTCCTGGCCGGCCTCTCGACCATTCCAAAGGACCTCTACGAAGCCGCCGAGATCGACGGCTGCGGCGGCGAAATCGACCGCTTCCTGACGATCACGTGGCCGCTGCTGGGACCGACGACTATGTTCGTCATCGTCACCAGTTCGATCACCGCCTTCAAGGTGTTCGACACGGTGGCGGTGCTGACCCATGGCGGTCCGGTGGGATCGACCGAGGTCCTGCTCTACAAAGTCTACCTCGAAGGCTTCCAGTACTTCCGCATGGCGTATGCGTCGGTCCTCACCTTCATCTTCCTCATTTTCATTCTGGTCTTCTCGATCCTCCAGACCGTCGTCATGGACCGCAGGGTGCATTACTGATGACCGACACAACCATCACTGCTCCCGCGATGGGGGGCACAACAACCACACCAGCTGGCTCCGCCGGCCGACGCTTCGCCTCTCTGTTCATCACTCACGGCATCCTGATCACCGGCGCGGCGTTCATTCTCCTGCCTTTCCTGTGGATGCTGGTGACCTCGATCAAGCCGCCGGAAGAGGTGTTCAACGCCCAGCTCAGGATCTGGCCGAAGCATTTCTACGGCTTCGAGAATTATGCGATGGCGCTGACCAGCGCGCCGCTGCTGCGCTTCGCTCTCAACGGCGTCATAGTGTGCGGCGGCATCCTCATCATCCAGCTTCTGGTCGCCATCCCATGCGCCTACGCGTTGGCCAAGCTGAAGTTCCCGGGCCGCAACCTGCTTTTCGTCCTCGTCCTGCTCGGCCTATGCGTGCCCGAACAGGTGCCGGCGCTGCCGATCTACATCGCGCTGGCGAAGATGGACCTGCTGAATACCTATTTCGCCATGATGGTGCCCTTCTTCCTCTCAGTCTTCGCGATCTTCCTGTTCAGGCAGTTTTTCCGTTCCTTCCCCGACGACATCATTCATGCCGCGCGGCTCGACGGGATGAGCGAGTTCGAGATCGTGTGGCGCATCGTCACGCCCAGCGCCATGCCGGCGATCGCCGCCTTCGCGGTGTTTTCCTTCGTCGCGCACTGGAACGACCTCTACTGGCCGCTAATCGTCATATCCGACGTCAACCTGGCGCCGCCGCCGCTCGGCATGATGTTCTTCTCGGACGCCGAAGCCGGCACCAACTACGGCGCACTGACGGCCGCCGCGACCATCCTGACCGCGCCTCTGCTGCTCGCGTTCCTGTTCGCACGCCGCCGCTTCATCGAGGGCGTCACGATGACCGGCGTGAAATAAAACTGACAACTGGCGCGGCTAGAAGCCCGGTCGCGCCGTTCCCCCACACCTTTTGCGGGGCAAGGCGGCATCATCGCCTCAAGAGCATCGGGCAAATCGCATAACCGGAGGAAAGCCTTAATGAAATTCCTGTCAAAGATCATCGCGGCCTCGGCCGTATTGCTGGGAGCGGCGTCGACAGCGCTGGCCCAGTCTCCCGTGACGCTCGACGTCTACTACGCATTCCCGGCCTTCGCGAAGTTCCATGAGCCGCTGGCCGCGGAATTCATGAAGGAACATCCCGACATCAAGATCCAGTTCCGCGCGCCGGCGGCCAGCTACGACGAAGGCCACCAAGCCATGCTGCGGGCCTCCATCACCAACAACCTGCCCGACGTCTATTATTCGGGCTATCACGTCCTGCATGAATTGGTCGGCAAGCTGAAGGCGCGCAACCAGATATTGGACCTCGGCACGATGATGGACGCTGAGTCGAAGGAATGGCGCGACGCCAACTACGCCGACAACATTCTCGACCTCGGCCGGGTGGACGGCAAGCTCTACGGACTGGCCTTCAACGCTTCCATGCCGATCATGTTCTACAATGCCGACCTGGTTAAAAAGGCCGGCGGCGATCCCGACAACATGCCTACCGACTGGCCGGGCATTATGGAACTCGCCAAGAAGATCAAGGCCACCGGTTCCGGCATCGCCGGCCTCGCCTACAATATTCATGACTGGCCCGACGAATGGCTCTGGGACGCCATGTTGATGCAAGGTGGGGGCGAGCTGACCAAGGACGGCAAAGTGGCCTTCGGCGACGAGCACGGCCTGAAGGCGCTGGAATATTTCCGCAGCTTCGTCACCGATGCCGGCATGCCGTTGATCGACTGGGATCAGTCGCGCCAGGCCTTTATCGCCGGCCAGATTGGCATCTTCTTCGATACGCCTGCCCGTCTCAGCCAGGATACCGAACTGATCGGCGACCGATTCAAGCTGCGTACCGCGGTCTTCCCGGTCGACGACAAGGAAAAGGGTGGCCTGCCCACAGGCGGCAACGCGGCGGTGATCACTGCCTCCGACCCGGCAAAGCAGAAGGCGGCCTGGGAATTCCTTAAATTCGTCACCGGCCCCAGGGCGCAGGAGCAGGTCGTGAAGATGAGCGGCTACCTCCCGACCAACAAGGCCGCCACCGGGACCGACTATCTCGGCCCGTTCTACGAAGCGAACCCGAATTACGCCACCGTTGCCAAGCAGATGGCACTGTCGCGCCCGTGGCCCGGCTATTCGGCGGGCAACACGGTCCGCATCTGGCGCACCCAGCGCGAGATCATCAGCAAGGTCATGAGCGGCGACGTATCCATCAAGGACGGGCTCGACAGCCTCGTCTCCGAAACACAGGCACTCATGAAATAAGTCGCCATGCCACGCGCGCCGGCCGGCTTCGGCTGGCGCGCCCTTTTTAAGGTGGCGCCGATGTGGCGCCCTTCTTGTGTCAGCCCTCCCTTCACACTGCCGGACCTCCCGATGCTCATTGCACAGATCAGCGATTTTCATATCCGACCCGACGGCCAGATGGCCTATGAGGGTCTCCAGACCAACACCATGACTCGTCGCGCCATCGCGACCGTCGCCGCGCTCGATCCGGCGCCCGATTGCGTCCTCGTCACCGGCGATCTCGCCGATTGCGGTCGCCCGGAAGAGTATGCGCTGGTCGCCGACATGCTGTCGGCCCTGCCCATGCCCGTCTTCGTCATTCCTGGCAACCACGACCGGCGTGAGACAATGCGCGAGGTGATGGCGCCGAAATTCCCCTATCTGAGCCAGTCGCCGGATTTCCTGCATTATACGATCGAGGACCTTCCGGTCCGCCTTATCGGGCTGGACACGGTGCAGCCGGGCGAGGACGGTGGTGCGATCTGCGAGCGGCGCGAAGCCTGGCTCGGTGAGCGTCTCGCCGAGGGCGACGGCCGCCCGACCTTCGTCTTCATGCACCATCCGCCCTTTCCCGTCGGCGTGCACGGCATGGACATCATGATGTGCGTCGTCGGCGACGGCTTCCGCGACATGATCAGGTCCCACGCCGAAATTGAGCGGGTGGCCTGCGGGCACTATCACCGGCCCATCACCACGCGCTTTGCCGGCACGGTCGGCTTCGTCGCGCCGGGCGTCGCGCACCAGGTCGCGCTCGATCTTCGTCCGGGCGAGCCCAATCGCTTCATCTTCGAACCGCCGGCTTTCGCCCTGCACGCCTGGTCGCCGCAGACCGGTATCGTTTCGCACGTCGTCCCGATCGGCGATTTTGGCCCCGCCCACGATTTCATCACCGATGTCGACTACCCCGGGAAAAACGAAACATGAGCGACTACCGTCAAATCCTGAAAGACGCCGATGCCGTCGCACGCAAGGCAGCCGCGACGTTGATGTCGATGCGCGAGGAGCGCCTCGACGTCACTCGCAAGGAAGGGCTGGACATTGTCACCGCCGCCGATCTCGCTTCGGAGCGCATTGTCATCGACGGGCTGCGCGCGCTTACGCCGCAAGCTTCCATCCTGTCGGAAGAAGCCGGCACGACGGGAATCTTGGGCGAAAGCCGCTGGATCGTCGACCCGCTCGACGGCACGATAAACTACGCGTCCGGCCTGCCGTGGTTCTCCGTCACCATGGCCTATCAGGAGCAGGGTGCGACGAAGGTCGGCCTGACCGTCGCGCCCGCCGCCGGCTTCGAGGCGCACTACACCTGCGAGGGGATCGCGACCGTCAACGGCAAGACGGCCAATGTGTCGACAACTGCAAGACTGGCCGATGCGGTCATTGCCGTCGTGCTGACGTCGCACTTTTCGGCCGAGGAGGTGGCGCGCACCGCAGAGATCGTGCGGCGGCTCGGCGTCGGCGCGCGCGGCGTGCGCGTTATCGTCTCAGGGGCCTTTGAATATTCGATGGTCGCCGCCGGCCAGCTCGATGCGGCGGTTTCGATCAAGGCCGACGTCGTGTCCTACGCGGCTGCCATGCCGCTGCTACGCGCAGCAGGAGGCAAGGTCACCACGCTTTCAGGTGTCGACTCCACAGACGAGGACACGCAGAAGGTCGGCTCGAACGGGCTCATTCACGACGAACTTCTTGAAGCGCTACGCGGCCTGTGACACCTGGCGCGCAAACCGGAGCGAGCATGCAAGACACATTGATCATATTCGACTGCGACGGCGTGCTGGTCGACAGCGAACCGCTGGCGGCGCTTGCCTACGGGCGGGTCTATTCGAAACACGGCATGGAACTCGACCCGCAGGCGGTCCTGCAATGCGTCGGCATGAAGCAGACCGACATCCTGGAGCGCATCAGGCTCACGACCGGCCATCGTCTTGAGGAGCATCAGACCACGGATTTATGGGACGAGGTGAAAGCGCTCTTCACCGAAAGTCTGCAGCCGATGGCGGGCCTGAAGCCCTTCCTTGAACAGCTGTCCAATCCCCGCTGCGTCGCCTCATCCTCCTCGCTGGAACGGATACATCACAGCCTTTCGGTCACAGGGCTCGCGAGATTCTTCGGCGAGAACATATTCTCATCGTCAATGGTCGCGCGCGGGAAGCCCGCCCCCGACATCTTCCTGTTCGCCGCGGATCAGATGAGCATCGAACCGAAGCACTGCGCGGTTGTCGAGGACTCGCCTTTCGGCGTGCAGGGCGCAGTCGCCGCCGGCATGACGGCGATCGGCTTCATCGGCGGCGGCCACACCTATCCGGGGCATACCGAGAAACTGCGCGTGGCCGGCGCCCGAACCATCTGCGCCGACTGGGACGAAGTCGCGCGCGAACTCGTTTCTCTGGAGTTGATCGCACCCGTCTCCGTTTAGATTTCAGGCCCAGCGAAAGCCGGGCAGCAGATAATCCGGCACCGCCCTTCCTGCTCGAACACCGTCGAAAGCGCGCGTCGTCGAATGTAACAGATAGGTAGGATTCCGTAATTGGGGCCGGAACAAGAGCTGTTTCAGAATCTGCTTAAGGTCGAACGGAGAGCGAACACCCGGATGTTCGCTGTGGATGCGCGATTGCTAGCGAACTTTCGAAACTACCTGCCGGTGCCAGAGGTACCGCTCACATGATCATTATCAGGTAGCCGAAGTTGGTCCAAAAAGAGGCCGTGCCGTTGACGATCACCGCACCGGCTGAGCCAACGAATCGTCCAATTGCACCGTCGCCGCCACGCCCTGACGAGCGCGAGGCCGCCTTAGATTTCTTTGCTTTCTCTTTTTCACTTGACGCGGTTCTTCGTTTGAAAGCGCACCCGTCACGCAGTCGACCACGTTGAACGCAACAAAGTCCGCTTCCAATTGCTCGGCGAGGCCCGCCGCATCCTCCCTGGGCTTGTCATGGGTGTCGTGCCAGAGCGCGATTCCGATGCGTGCATGCGGTGCGAGTCGCCTCAAGCGCCTCACGACGAACACCGCGTGTTTGAACGAATCGCGGTTGAGGAAGCCCACGACGACTGCGTCGCGAGCTTCAAGCGGAAGTTTCCGGATCCGCGCGGGGAGGAGGTCACGGTGGCTCGCGGCCGCGCAATCCGCACCCTCGATCGAAATGACCTGCGCGAGCATCGCAGCGGCTACATCGTCGAGGTCTCCGCGCCCGCCGATACACAGCACTGACTTCCCAGCACCATCCGGGAGATCAGGCGCAAACTCGGCTTGATCCTCATCCTCTTCGCCCGGATCTGCGCTCGCGCCTTCTTTTTCCGCGTGCTCTTCTTCTTCCTCTTCTTCTTCCTCCGCGGCGATCTCGTTGAGATTGGCCACCAGGGTGCGGGCGTTTTCGGCAAGGTTCGCCAACTGACTTGCCGTTAGCGCGCCCCGAGCCCGATCCTGTTCACCAAGCAGCAACGCCGGAATGGCAACCGTGCTGTGGAACTCGATCAGGTATTTCTCCTCGAGCATTTCTTCCGCGTTGTCGGTGGCTTCGTCGATATCGTCGGCAAGAAGCCGCTGGTACAGACGCTCCTTCGGGTCAAGCACCGGCTCATCGCCAAACAGGATCTGCAGGAATTCGAATTGGGGCACGTGCCGTCCAAGCACGACAAGGCAGACGGTCAACGGCGTCGACAGCACCAAGCCGACCGGGCCCCATAGCCAGGCCCAGAAAACGGCGGCTACGATGATCGCCAGCGGCGAGAGGCCCGTGTGCGAGCCGTAAAGCCAGGGCTCGACGATGTTGCTGATTACGAGCTCTGCCAAGATGAAGAGAGCGCCAGTCCATACCAGTAAGCTCCAGCCGGGAGCCACTGCGAAGGCAAGAAACAAAGGTATCACCGCCGCGATAACCGGACCGATAAAGGGTACGAAACGCAAGACAACGGCCAACATGCCCCATAGCAGGGCATTGGGAATGCCAAGAAACCAAAGACCTATCGCAAGGGGCACGCCGTAGACGATGTTCACGACCAATTGCATGAGCAGATATTGTCCGACGCGACTGCCTGCATCCTGCAATGCCTGGGTCGTGCGATGGAGATCGCTGTAGCCCACAAGGCGGATGAATCGATCCCGCAATTCTTCACGCTCGAGCAGCATGAAAATCACCACGATGATGACAAGGCCGGTCGTGGCGAGTGGTCCGATCAGCGGCTCGATGATGTTCCTCAGCGTCTCTATCGGACGCTGGGGCGAGAATATCTGAACCAGAAGCGGATCCTGCTGCTTCGTGGTTTGCTCCACATCTGCCTGCCCGCTGGATTGGGATTTGTTTATCTCAGTGTTGACGCGCTCGAACACCTTGCCGAGCCGGCTGATAAGGCCGTCTTCGGATCCTGTTTCTTTCAAAGTCCGAATCTTCTCGAGGATGTTGGATTGGTATGTCGGAATGTCCTGCGCGACCTGGCTCACCTGCGTGGCAACGATCAGGCTGAACAGCGACACGAGGACGAAGGCCGATGCAACCGCGCCAAGCACAGCGATCATTCGCGGCAGCTTCAACTTTCGGAGCAAAGAAACAATCGGCGCCAACGCAAATGTGAGAAGGACCGCTATTGCCAATGGCAGCAGGACCTCCTTGGCGACGTAAAGAATGGCGACGGTAGCAATCATCGCCACGACGGTTGCCAACTTCGATGTCATAAAAGCAGGGGGCATGATGGGACCTATCTGCAATCTCGCGATTTAGAGGACGGCCATGGCCTAACCGCGCAAAGCGTGCGCTGGTCCATATACTGGCACCTCCTCAGCTTCTGGCCAATGACCTGGTTCGTTACACCGCATGTGTGATGATCTCGAACTTTTGCAGGGCATGTAGCCCAAAGGTGTGGATCATCGGAACATCCGCAGCGTCCCTCGCAGGCCCAAAAGATTTCTTTGGCGGCGTGCTTCCTACCCGTCTGGCAATGACCAAGGTCATCACGCATGGCGTGACCGGCGCGTCCGTATTTCGGCCAGGTGACTGGCCAGCGGAATTCGCTGAACGGATCAGCGCTGCGGTTTTGCCGGGCTACAACACGTTCTCCCGAGCCGACACTTTGAAAGCGGCGGATTCTCGGCCGCAGCCGACGCTACCGTGCATTTTCAGGATCCCGACGAGGGTGCCATCACGCGCTACACGGCGGTTACGCGGAAATCCGTTTAGCGATGATCAAGGGAGTGATTGACGAACTCAAAAGCAGGTACCGAAAACCGGTCGAAGCTCGAGTTTGGAAAAGGGCGGCAAGCCGATCGTCGATGGCGAACTCGACTTGGATGCGCTCTCGATGGGGTCGCCGGTTCGACGGCAGACGGCCGTCATATCGGCTTGCCTGGAATCAAGGAACATGGGGGGGAGTCTTTTGTTCGGGAGTTACAGAACCGGATCGATGGGAGCGACTGAAAATGAGACAAGACATTGTGGCTGGCGCGAAGTTCCCCGACTACGTTCTTCCCGACCACACCAAGACACCACGGCGGCTGTCGGACCTGCAGGGCGACCAGCTGATGATCGTGATGCTGACGCGTGGGTTCTTCTGTCCGAAAGACCGGCAGCAAATGCTCGAACTGGTGCGGTTTCACTCGCAATTGGTCGTCGGCTACACACAGCTCGTCACGATCACCACGGATGATTGGCATACGACCAACAATTACCGCCAGCAGACCTCCGCGCCCTGGCCCTTTCTTTATGACGAGGAACGGCTCGTGCAGAAGGACCTGGACATCAAGGAATACACCGACACCACGCACGACGTGATGATCCCGCACACGATCGTGCTCGGGCGGGACCTCGAAGTCTTCAAGGTCTACAACGGTTACTATTACTGGGGCCGCCCCTCCACCGCCGAATTGCACGCAGAACTGCGCGAACTGGCGCGAAGGACCTATCGCGACTGGGACATCACCGAACCCGAGCTGCGGGAGAAATGGAAGAAAGGCGATAAATCCGACTTCTACCCCTATGGCGGGAATTCCATCTCCATGGACACACTCATGCTCCAGATGGCCGGCGCGGTCGACCAATATGCCGGTCGGGCAAAGAGAAGCTGAACGGAGGAAGCCAGCATCGCTCGCGGCGGTCTTCTCCCAGTCACGCTTTTTGTCCAGCCGCGCTTGGTAAACGAACCTTTTTCCGATCCGGGCCTGCTACTGGATTTCCGCTTCCGCAACAGGGCCATCCTTTTCTCGGAGAGCTTTCGACGCTTTCGCTGCGCGAAATCCTGCGAATCTCGCACGTCTTCGTGACGCATATGCACATGGATCACTTCGGCGGTTTCGACAGCCTGAGCAGGCTGTCGCTTTACAGAGCAAGCCCGGAAGTCCACGGTCAAAATTTTATTAGCAAACCAGTTGTTTAGAGGAAAGCCGATGGTACCGTTGGCTGGGATCGAACCAGCGACCTCCGGATCCACAATCCGGCGCTCTAACCAGCTGAGCTACAACGGCACGTCTGCCTGAGCGGGATCGGCGGAACATAGTCCCCTCGAGTGCTCTGTCGTTCGGCGATGCGTCCTTACGGGCTTATGGATTTTAATTCAAGGCTTTTGCAAAGCAAAGGTCACTTGCCCACATGGAAGCGGATCTGCGGACAAGAAAAAGGCCGGCGGGAGGAGGTGCCGGCCTTTTCCTGTTACGAGCCAGCGGGAGGAGGTGCTGGCTGGTCACCCCGGAGGCGGAGGGAGGAGGTTCCGCCGACCGGGTATTCGTTGATGGCTGCCATCATACACACGATCATTTCGAAGAAAATGCGACCTTTTGTTACATCTTCTGATCATGCGCAAATATTAGGCGGCCTTGATGTCCTTCATCGCCTTCTCGAAAACGGTCTTGATCGGCTTGGAGACATCCTCGGCCGCCTTGGAGGCGACGGTCTGGAACTCCTTGGCTTGCTCGACGGTCATTTCGACGCGCTTGCGCAGGAACGCGGTCTGCAGCTCCACGACTTCCGACAGCGATTTGGCGCCGATCAGCGCCTCGAGATGCGAAAAGCCCGCTTCGGCATTGGCGCGCAGTGCGGCAACGGTCTTGAGCGACAGGTCGCTGGAAACGGTCTTGGCGGACTCGTATGTGGATTCCAGGGCCTTCTGGGTCTCCTCGGCGCCAGTCTTGAGCTTGGCGTAAGCCTCCTTCGACTGCTCGACGCCCTTCTCGGCGAAAGCGCGGATCTGGTCGGTGGCCTTGGAAGCGTCAAAGCTCGGGAATTCAACGTTTTCGATGGTCTCGGCAGTCTTAGTCCTGGACATTTTCCATCCTTTTCAGCGGTAGCGGCTTTGACGGAAAGCCGTCTCGTTCATGTATGATGGCAATATAAAGGCAATTTTTGTGCATTGCAATATCTTTGTTGCACTGCACCATAGATTCCGTTTCGGCCGTTAACCAAGAGCCGAAATTCAGGCCTATGCACGTTCTGGCTTGTGGACCTTCGCGCCGCCGGCTTTTATTAACAAAGCGTTAACTGCAAAAATGCCCGCTGCATGAGGATTTCGCCAGCGCATGCCGTCCGAATATTCCTTTCTTGACGTCGCCGTGCTCGACGCGGTCCGCCAGCGCTTCGCCGCCGGCGACGCGATCGCGATCCTGTCGGCGAATCTGGAGCAGGTGATCTGGGCCAATGGACCGGGTGCCGCGGTGTTCGGCTACCCCGACATCGAAAGCATCATCGGCGCCGAGGCACGGCTGCCGCTGATCGCCCGCCGCCAGATCATGGCAACCAGTGGATTTCCCGACATCGGCAGCGACCGCACCATCACGGTCAGGCTGGCGACCGGCATGTCCAGCCGCGCCATCGGTTTCCTTGCAAGTGCTGTGGCGCTGCCCGACGGCGAGAACGCCATCATGCTGGCGGTGCCGGCGGCCCAGACCGGCTCGCGCAGTGCGGCCGAAATCGCCGGCAGGGCCATCAGCGGCTTCACGGAAGATGGTCATTTCATCGCCTTCATCGACGCCAGCGGCAATGTCGAAGCGGCATCGGAGAGCTTTTCGCAGCTCGGCATCGAGCCCGCGACGCTGGCCGCGCTGGTGGCCGACGTCGCGAATGAGAGCGACCGCATCGTCAAGCGCCTGGTCCCGGGCGGCGGCACATCCTATCCGGCGGGCCTCGCCCGACTGACGCCTGAGCGGCATTTGCTGGTGGTGATCGACGAAAACAGACTCGACGACGGTGCGCTGGCGGAGGGAATTCCAGCGGCCGAGCGTTCCGAAGGATCTGACCGCTCACAGGGCGTCGCCAAGGACATCTCGGAACCGGAGGCACAAGCCGCTGCCAAAGCGGCCGTGCAGGAGCTGGCGTCGGCAGAACCCGGACAACCGGCGGCAAGCGGTACGCCGGCACAGCACGACCATTGGTATTTCAATGCCGGCGAGGACCGGAGGCATGCGCGCGGCCCAGCCGCGCCGGATGCCGAAGCTGCACCTTCGCCGGCTGCCGCCGAAGGTCCAGCCGAGGACGCGAAGCACGATGCCCAGGCTCCAGTTGTTCCGGCAGCCCCGGCCGCCAGGACCGTGGACCGCACGGCGGCGCCGCTGCGTTTCGTCTGGCGAACCGACGCCGAGGGCAGGTTCAGCGCGCTGTCGCCGGAATTCGCCGACGTCGTCGGCAAACCGGCCGCGGACGTCATCGGCAGGCGCTTCAGGGACGTCGCGGCGGCCTTCGGGCTGGATGCGTCCGGCGAGATCGCCGGTCTCCTGGAGCGGCGCGACACCTGGTCCGGCCGTTCCGTGTTGTGGCCGGTCGTCGGCACGGACCTGAAGATCCCCGTCGACCTAGCGGCCCTGCCCGTCTATGGCCGCAGCCGTGCCTTCGAGGGTTTCCGCGGTTTCGGCGTCGCCCGCGCCGGCGACGCCGTTGTCGATCCTGAAGCGATCGGCATGGCGCTGGTGCCCAACAGCGAGGCACCCCCGGCGTCGGAACCGGTCGAACCCGCACCCGAGGAACCGAAGACCGAGGAGTTGAAGCCATCGGACCCGTTCCGGGGCGAGGTGCCGGCGCTGACCATCGTGCCGAAGCCTGAACGCCGCTTTGCCGACAAGGTGATCCGTCTGGCCGAACATCGCCAGCCGGCTAACGACAAGGGTCTGTCGACCCTGGAACGCAGCGCCTTCCGCGAGATCGGCGAGCGGCTGAAGAAGGAAAGCAGCCCGGCCGAGCCGGAGGCCGAAAGACCGGGTCCGGACGATGCCGGGCAACCGGAGGCGGCAACGCCGGCGGGGCCGTCCGAGAAACCAGCGGACGCCCGCAAAAACCTTGCGCCAAAGGGCGAAGCCGCACCGGCTGAGCCGTCCGAAACCGATGTCGATGCCGAGGATGCAGAGGATCTCGCCCGGCTTGATGGCGAACGGCCGGACAAAACGGCTGACGAGGAGCCCGCCGACACGGTGGCCGGAGTGACGGGTTCGCTGCTCGACTATGCCGAGCGGAGCGAGGAACCAGCGCCGATCGCCGACAACAATGACGAGACCCCGGCTTCCGAACCGGCGGCGGCGCGGACGGAACGGGAGAGCGAAGAGCCCGTCGCGGCGACAGGCGAACCGGCCGTCGCCGGCACCAACGATGACATTGCCGACGACGAGAGCATGACATCGGCCGATTTTCGCGATGCCGAGGACAGTGAGGACTGGGTCGGGGACGAGGAAGCGTCCGCGTCCGATGAGCAGGCCGCGACCGCCGAGGGGGCCGCCGGCACCAGCGACGCGGTGGAGGCTCCGGTCGAGCGGCCACGCCTCAAAGTGCCTCCGTTCAAGCTCGAAGGGTTCGTGCCGTCGGCCTTTGCGGTCGGAGACGAGAGCAAGGCTCCCGACACCTCGCTCCTGAGCAAGCTGCCCGTGCCGCTGCTCATCCATTCCGGGGATGAACTTCATTACGCCAACGAGGAGTTTCTCGTCCTGACAGGCTATGAGACGCTCGATGAACTGGCGGACGCCGGCGGGCTGGGCGCGCTGTTTGCCGATCCCTATGGCCATGACGGCGCCGCCGAGGGCGCGGACCGGGCGTTGCGGCTGAAGACGCATGGCGGGCAGGAATTTCCAATCGAGGCTATCCTGCGTTCGGTTCCGTGGCGCGACGGCAAGGCGCTGATGCTGGTGGTGCGCCGTTCGGGCGAGGATGAGGCACCGGCGGCACTGCATGCGGCCGGCGACGAGCAGACGCAGCCCGATATTTCCGAGCTCAAGGCGCGCATCGCCGAGATGCGCACCATCATCGATACCGCCACCGACGGCGTCGTGCTGATCGGCCGTGACGGCGCGATTCGTTCCATAAGCCGTCCAGCCGAGGCGCTGTTCGGCTTCGACAGCGACGACGTGACCGGCAAGCCGTTCGCCTCGCTGTTCGCCATCGAAAGCCAGCGCGCGGCGCGCGATTATCTCGACGGCCTGTCCGAGCCCGGCGTGGCGAGCGTCCTGAACGACGGCCGCGAAGTCATCGGCCGCGAGGCGCAGGGCCGCTTCATTCCCCTGTTCATGACCATCGGCCGGCTGCCCAACGACAGCGGCTTTTGCGCGGTAGTGCGCGACATCACGCAGTGGAAGCGGGCCGAGGAGGACCTGACCCAGGCGCGTGCGGTGGCCGAGCGCGCCTCCTCGCAGAAGACGGATTTCCTCGCCCGCATCAGCCACGAGATCCGTACGCCGCTCAATGCCATCATCGGCTTTTCCGAACTGATGGTGGACGAGAAATTCGGGCCGGTGGCCAATGACCGCTACCGCGATTACCTGCGCGACATCAACCGATCGGGCAATCATGTGCTCGATCTCGTCAACGACCTTCTCGACATCTCCAAGATCGAGGCCGGCCAGCAGGAAATGGCCTATGAAGCGGTGTCGCTCAACGACACACTGGCCGAGACGGTGGCGATGATGCAGCCGCAGGCCAACCGCGAGCGCGTCATCATTCGCTCCAGCTTCGCGTCGCGACTGCCGGAAGTGGTGGCGGACCTGCGCAGCGTGCGCCAGATTGCCCTCAACATCCTGTCGAACGCCATCCGTTATACCCAGGCCGGCGGCCAGGTGATCGTCTCGACCGCCTATGAGACATCAGGCGATGTCGTCATGCGCGTGCGCGACACCGGCATCGGTATGAGCCAAGCCGAGATCGAGCAGGCGTTGAAGCCGTTCAAACAGATCAATGCATTGAAACGGGGGCGCGGCGACGGCACCGGTCTCGGCCTGCCGTTGACCAAGGCGATGGTTGAAGCGAACCGCGCCCGTTTTATCATCACCTCGACGCCCGGCGAAGGAACCCTGGTCGAGATCGCGTTCCCGTCGACGCGCGTGCTTGCGGAATAGGCAAGCTCCCGTCCATCCAACCGCCTGAAAAAGAAAAGGCGCCCAACAGGACGCCTTGAAAGATGGGATTTGCTGTCACAACGGGGGCTTGAGCGAATTCAGATCCTCCGGGGGCTGAGGAACGGGATTTCTCCCTCAAGTTACGTGCGACTATCGACGCCGGGCCTTAACAAGTCCTTACCAGGTCCCGAAAAAATTTACGAATGTGTACCACTCGTGAAATCTAGGTAAATTCGCGCGGCAGATTTGATTAACCATGCCGGGCGGGGCGGTCACTCGGCCAATTGCGGCAGGTTTCTGAACAGCTCGAGCGCCTCGGGATTGGCGAGCGCCTCCTTGTTCTTGATGGCGCGGCCATGCACGACGTCGCGCACCGCAAGCTCGGTGATCTTGCCCGATTTGGTGCGAGGAATGTCTGACACGGCCACGATCCTGGCCGGCACGTGGCGCGGGCTGGCGCCGGCGCGGATTTTCGCCCGGATGCGCTTCTCCAGATCCTCGTCGAGCTGAACGCCGGCGGCCAGCCGCACGAACAGCACCACACGCACGTCATTGTCGAAATCCTGGCCGATACAGAGCGCCTCCAGGATTTCCGGCATCTGCTCGACCTGATTGTAGATCTCCGCCGTACCAATGCGCACACCACCCGGATTGAGCGTCGCGTCGGAGCGGCCGTGGATGATCATGCCGCCATGAGCGGTCCACTCGGCGAAGTCGCCGTGGCACCAGACATTGTCGAAGCGCTCGAAATACGCAGCCCGGTATTTCTTGCCCTCGGGGTCGTTCCAGAAGCCGATCGGCATTGCCGGGAACGCCTTGGTGCAGACTAGTTCGCCTTTCTCCTGCCTGACCGGCTTGCCGTCGTCGTCCCAGACGTCGACAGCAAGGCCGAGGCCTGGTCCCTGGATCTCGCCGGTCCATACCGGTTCAGTCGGGACGCCGAGGACGAAGCAGGAAACGATGTCGGTGCCGCCGGAGACCGATGCCAGATGCACATTCTTCTTGATCCCGTCGTAGACGAAGCGGAAATCCTCGGGCGACAGCGGCGAGCCCGTCGAGGAGATGGCGCGCACGGTTGACAGATCATGGCTTTGGATCGGCTTGAGGCCGGCCTTGCGTACCGAATCGATGAATTTCGCCGAGGTGCCGAAGAAGGTCATCTTCTCGGCGTCGGCGAAGTCGAACAGCGCATTGCCGTTGGGGTAGAAGGGCGAGCCGTCATAGAGCAGCAGCGTCGCGCCCGAAGCGAGGCCCGACACCAGCCAGTTCCACATCATCCAGCCGCAGGTGGTGAAATAGAAGAAGCGGTCGCCGTCGAGCAGGCCTGCGTGCAGGCGATGTTCCTTGAGGTGCTGGATCAGCGTTCCGCCGGCCGAATGGACAATGCATTTGGGAATACCGGTCGTTCCGGACGAGAACAGGATGTAGAGCGGATGCGCGAACGGCAGCCGCTCGAAGGTGACCTGCCTGACCGCGAAGGGCGACAGCGCCTCTTCCATCGCCACGGCCTTTTCGATCGTATCAGCGACATCGGCCGAGGTGCCGAGATAGTCAACGACCACCACCTTGCGGACAGTGCCCAGCTTTGCGGCCACCGCGGCGATCTTGTCGGCGACCTCGATCGCCTTGCCGTTGTACCAGTAACCATCGGGGACGATGAAGACGACGGGTTCGATCTGCCCGAACCGGTCGAGAACGCCCTGCTCGCCGAAATCCGGTGAGCAGGACGACCACACCGCGCCGATAGAGGCGGTCGCGAGCATGGCGGCGACTGTTTCCGGCATGTTGGGCATCATCGCAGCGATACGGTCGCCTTTCTTGACCTTGAGCGACAAGAAGAGTTGCTGGAAGCGCGAGGTGAGCGCATGCAGTTCGTTCCAGGACAGCCGGCGCTCGACCTTGTCCTCGCCGCGAAACACGATCGCCTCTCCTGCTCCGGTCTTCTTCAGGAGGTTCTCGGCGAAATTCACCATCGCGTCGGGAAAGAAGGCCGCTCCCGGCATCTTCTCGCCAGCGACGAGCACACGCTCGCTTTCGGCGCTGCCCTTGTCGCCGACGATGCCGCAAAAATCCCAGACCAGGCTCCAGAACGCTTCGCGGTCCGCCACCGACCAACGGTGAAGGTCGGCATAGGAAGTCACGGATATGCCGCTTTTTGCAGCGGCGGCCTTCATGAAGGCGGTCAGCGGCGCAGCGTCAATCTGGTCCTGCGTCGGGGTCCAGAGTGGTACTTCGGCAGCCATGATGGGTCCTCCCAGGATCGCCACCGCTTATGCATATTGCGCCGCAGCAGAGCAAGATTTTGTTCGGCCGAGGCGTCCAGATGTGCGCAAATGCCATCGCCGGGCCATAAAGACTTGAAATGCCTCGACCCTAAGTCGTAGTGACGACTAGAAGTCGTAGTGACGACTGGAAGTCGTGGTGACGACCGGGTTTACACCCGCCGGACGATTTTTGTCGGAACGAAAGCATACGGGGCGATATGCCATCATCTTTGATCCGACGCGGAACATGGGCGATCGGCGCTGCCGTGATCGTCATCGCGCTGGTGGTCGCCGCCCTGCCGCTGATCGCTTCGACGCGTATCGTGCGCGATCGTATCGCCTGGGAATTGAGTGCCTGGAGCGGTTTCCGGGTTGCCATCGAAGGCTCGCCGCGCATCGAGGTCTGGCCGAACTTCCGGGCGATCCTGACGGATGTGACGCTTTCGAAGTGGACCGACGTCGACGCACCGCCGGTCGTCGAGGCCGAACGGGTCGAGGTCGACCTCTCGGCCATGGCGGCGCTGCGCGGCGACGTGGTGTTTTCCACGGCGCGGCTGGTGCGGCCGACGATCAGGGTCCAGCGCACGGCGAGCGGCCTGTTCCTGCCCACCGCTCCGACCGGCGGCCGCATCGCACGCGCCATCGACGTGGCGCGCGGCGTGGTCGGTGCGGACCCCGCCAAACCCGATCTTGACAAGCTACCGGCCGACACTTTCGGCACGGTGGAGTTCAGGGACGGCCGCATGGTGGCGTCCGTCAACGGCAAGGACGAAGAGGTGCTGAGTAGCCTGAGCGGCCAGGCGACATGGGCGGCGATGAACAGCAATGCGACGCTCTCGGCGACCGGCATCTGGCGCGGCGAAAGCGTCGCCGTGGATGCCGCATCGCCGAAGCCGCTGGTGTTATTTGCCGGCGGCATGGCGCCGCTCACCCTGTCGTTCAAGGCGGCGCCCGCCACCTTCTCCTTCGACGGCACGGCCAGCATGTCCGAAAACGCCTATTTCGACGGCCAGGCCAAGTTTTCAGCGCCCTCGTTGCGCCGTGTGCTCGAATGGTCGCAGGCCGATATCGCGCCGGGCGCCGCGATCGGCTCCGTCAGCATCTCCAGCAAGGTGACCGCGACGGCGGGGCGCGTCAAATTCGAGAACACCGCACTCTCCCTCGACAATAACCCAGGCATGGGTGCGCTGGACCTGTCGCTTGGCGACGCACAGCCGGTGATCTCCGGCACGCTCGCCTTCGACACGCTCGATCTGAGGTCGTTCCTGTCCGCCTTCACGCCGCTCGGGCCGGCAAGCGGGGCAGGTCCAAGCGAAGTCGACACGAATTTCGCCGACCGGGTCAATCTCGACCTCAGGCTGTCGGCGGCGCACGCCACGGCAGGCTCCATCCAGCTTGCCGACGTCGCCGCCACGGCGCAGGTCAAGGATGGCCTGTCCGTTTTCGACATTTCCGATGCCTCGGCCTTTGGCGGCAACATCCAGAGCAGCCTTCGCTTCGACCGCAAGCCCGAGGGCAGCCAGGTCGAGATCCGGCTGCTGGCTTCCGATATCGATGGCGGCGCTTTCGGCACGGCGGCCGGGATGACGCGGCTGGTGCCGGTCGGCACGGGGACCGTGTCCGTCATCCTCAAAGGGCCCGGCAGGACCTGGGACTCGATCTTTGAAACCGCCGACGGCTCGGTTTCGGCGACGTTCGGGCCAGGCGCGCTCAGCAAGTTCAACCTGCCGGCCTTTCTCAAGCGTACCGAACAGGGCGGCTTCTTCGCGCTCGATGACGTCTCGGACGGGACACTGCCGATCGATGGCGCCGAACTGAAGGCCACCATCTCGAAAGGCGTGGCGAGGCTGGACAAGGCCGAGGCCAATTCGGCGAAGTACAAGATCTGGCTTTCCGGCATCGCCTCCTATGCGGGACGGGGGCTGGCGCTGTCCGGCGGTGTCATCCAGCCGGACCAGGTCGCCACGCAGGCAAACGGCCAGCAAGGCCCCAAGCAATCGTCCTTCTTCGTTGGGGGGACATGGAGCACGCCGTTCATTTCGCCGATCAACCGCGGCGTGTCGGGCGAATAAGCAGCCTTTCGGCCTCGTTGTTCAAGCATGATCTCTGGACAAACGGAACCGTTTGTCCGCGAAAACCGGTTCCCACTTTTCGGGATCATGCTCAGCCTATTCGGGCATGATCTCGCCCGAAAACCGGTGCCCACTTTTCGGGATCATGCTCAGCCGCGTTGGGCGGCCTGCTCGTCGCGCTGGCGCTGGACCTCGCGACGCTTATTGGCAAGCGAAGCGACGATGACGCCGACCGCGACGACCGCGATCAGAATGGTGCAGGCGGCGTTGATCTCCGGCGTCACGCCGAGACGAACCTGGCTGTAGATCTTCATCGGCAGCGTGGTCGCACCCGGCCCCGAGGTGAAGCTGGCGATGACCAGGTCATCGAGCGAGAGCGTGAAGGCAAGCATCCACCCCGACACGATCGCGGGCAGGATGACGGGCAGCGTGATCTGGAAGAATGTCTTGACCGGCGGCGCGCCGAGATCCATCGCCGCCTCCTCGAGCGAGCGGTCGAAAGACACAAGGCGCGACTGCACGACGACGGCGACGAAGCACATCGTCAAGGTGGTGTGTGCGAGTGTGACGGTGAGGAAGCCCCGGTCGAGGCCGACAGCGACGAAGAGCAGCAACAGCGACGGGCCGGTGATGACTTCGGGCATGACCAAAGGCGCGAACACCATGCCGGAGAACAGCACCCTGCCCCGGAAACGCGTGTAGCGTGTCAGCGTCAGCGCCGCCAACGTGCCGAGCACGGTCGCCGCCGTAGCCGAAATGACGCCGACGCGCGCCGTCACCCAGGTGGCGTCCATGAGGCCCTGATTGTGGAACAGCGACACGTACCATTTGGTCGAAAAGCCGCCCCAGACGGTGACCAGCTTGGATTCGTTGAAGGAGAACACGATGAGCAGCACGATCGGCAGATAGAGGAAGGCGAAACCGAGCACGATCGAGGTGATGTTGAAGCGGCTCCAGCTGCTGTTCATTTGTCCTGCTCCTGCGCCTTCGCCTGGGCTTGCTGGAAGATCATGATCGGGACCGTCAGCAACAGCAGCAGGATGACCGCAACGGCTGAAGAGACCGGCCAGTCGCGATTGGCGAAGAACTCGTTCCACAACGTCTTGCCGATCATCAGCGTCTGCGAACCGCCAAGCAGATCGGGAATAACGAATTCGCCGACCGCCGGAATGAACACCAGCAGGCAGCCGGCGATGACGCCGGGCAATGACAGCGGGAACGTGATCTTCCAGAATGCACTGGTCGGCGGACAACCAAGGTCCTTGGCCGCCTCGATCAGCGAATAATCCATTTTTTCCAGCGACGAATAGAGCGGCAGCACCATGAACGGCAGGTAGGAGTAGACGATGCCGATGAAAATCGCCGTATAGGTGTTGAGGATGACCAGCGGCTGGTTGATCAGATGCAGCGACAGAAGCAACTGATTGAGCAGCCCCTCGGGCTTCAGGATGCCGATCCAGGCATAGACCCGGATCAGGAACGAGGTCCAGAACGGCAGGATGACCAGCATCAGCAAGGTCGGGCGGATCGTCGCCGGCGCGCGGGCCATGCCGTAGGCTATGGGATAGCCGACGATCAGCGTCAGCACGGTCGAGATCGCCGCGATGATCAAGCTGGTGACATAGGCGTTGAAGTAGAGCGCGTCCTGCGTCAGCCAGGCATAGTTGTCGAAGTTGAGATCGCGAAAGCCCGCGAAGAAGCCGGAGACGCCATCGCTGAAATCAAGCACCGGCGTATAGGGCGGCATGGCGATCGCCGTCTGCGACAACGAGATCTTGAAGACGATGATGAAGGGGACGAGGAAGAAGAACAGCAGCCAGAGATAGGGAATGAAGATGACGAGACGGTTGACGAAGCCGGCGCCCAGCCGCGCCAGCAACGGTTTTGCCGCGGCCGGTAGGGCGGCGTCGGTGGCGGCGATGTCGGACATGTCAGCCCCCTACCGCGTCAGTACGACGCCGGCATCCGGCCGAAAAGAGACCCAGGCGCGGTCGTTCCAGGTCAGCGGGTCCTCGGTGATGCGCGCCGCGTTCAAGGCGCTTGCCCGCACGAGTTGGCCGTCGTCCAGCCGGACGTGATAGACGGTCATGTCGCCGAGATAGGCGATGTCGTAAACCTCGCCCTCCAGCGCATTGACGCCATCGGCCGGCTTCTTGGACGACACCTTGATCTTCTCCGGCCTGATCGCGAAGACGATATCGGCGCCCGCGGCGGCGGCATTGCCGGCATTCTCGACGAGGATCTGGGCGCCGGTCGCTCCGGTGATGCGCGCCGTCTTGTCCGTCCGTTCGGCAACCTTGCCCTCGAACATGTTCACGTTGCCGACGAAATGCGCGACGAAGCGCGACGCCGGGGCCTCGTAGACTTCCGCCGGCGTCGCGACCTGCATGACCTCGCCCTTGTCCATGATGGCGATACGGTCGGCCATGGTCATGGCCTCTTCCTGGTCGTGGGTGACGACGACGAAGGTGAGGCCGAGTTCCTGCTGAAGGTCCATCAGTTCGAACTGCGTCTCCTCGCGCAGCTTCTTGTCGAGCGCGCCGAGCGGCTCGTCGAGCAGCAGCACCTTCGGCCGCTTGGCGACCGAACGGGCGAGCGCGACACGTTGGCGCTGGCCGCCGGAGAGCTGGTGCGGCTTGCGCTTGGCGAACTGCTCGAGCTTGACCAGCTTGAGCATCTCGGCGACGCGCTTTTCGACGTCTGGCTTGGCCATCCCTTCCTGCTTGAGGCCGAAGGCGATGTTGTTCTCCACAGTCATATGCGGAAACAGGGCATAGGACTGGAACATCATGTTGACCGGCCGGCGATAAGGCGGGATGCCGCGCAGATCCTGGCCGTCGAGCAGGATGCGGCCGGCCGTCGGCTCCTCGAAGCCGGCGAGCATCCTGAGCAGCGTCGATTTTCCGCAACCGGAGGCGCCGAGCAGGGCGAAGAACTCGCGCTCGAATATGGTCAGCGAGAGATTGTTCACGGCGGTGAAGTCGCCGAACTTCTTGGAGACGTTGTCGAACTGAATGTATGGCTTGGCGTTCGGATCGTTCCAAGGCGCGAAATCCCTGCGGATGCTGCCAAGCGATTTCATGTGCCACTCCGCTGCTGTTTTGCCCCATCGAAAAGAAGGAGACCCGGCAGGGTGACTGCCGGGCCTCCTCGGACTGACTACTGACCGGTGACGATTTTGGTCCAGGTGCGCGTAATGACGCGCTGGGTCTTGGGATCGTAGGGCGAGATCGTAAAGAGCTTCTGCAAGGTCGCGGCGTCCGGGTAGACAGCGGGATCCTCCAGAAGCGCCTTGTCTACGAATTGTTGGGAAGCCTTGTTGCCGTTGGCATAGAGCACGGCGTTCGACGATTTGGCGATCACCTCCGGCTTCATCATATAGTTCAGGAACTCATGCGCCTCGGCGACATGCGGCGCATCGGCAGGGATTGCCATCTGGTCGAACCACATTTCGGCGCCTTCCTTCGGCACGGCGTAGCCGATCTCGACGCCCTGCTTGGCCTCCTCGGCGCGGTTGCGCGCCTGGAACACGTCGCCCGACCAGCCAACCGCCAGGCAGATATCGCCATTGGCCAGAGCGTTGATGTATTCGGAGGAATGGAACTTCCTGATGTAGGGCCTGATCTTCATCATCAATTCCTCGGCCTTGGCAAAATCGTCCGGCGACGTGGTCTCAGGATTGATGCCGAGATATTTGAAGGCGGTGGGGAAGATGTCGGTCGGCGAATCCAGGACATAGACGCCGCAATCCTTCAGTTTGGCCAGCTTTTCCGGATTGAAGAACACGTCCCAGCTGTCGATCTTGTCGGTGCCGAGCGCTGCCTGCACCTTCTTGATGTTGTAGCCGAGGCCGACCGTGCCCCACATGTAATTGATCGAATATTCATTGCCGGGATCGTATTTGGCGGTCCGTTCCGAAACCGTGTCCCACATGTTGGAGAGGTTCGGCAGTTTCGACTTGTCGAGCTTCTGGAACACGCCGGCCTGGATCTGGCGGGCAAGAAAATTGCCGCTCGGCACGACGACGTCATAGCCGCTGCCGCCGGCAAGCAATTTGGTTTCCAGGATCTCATTGGAATCGAACGTGTCGTAGACCACCTTGATGCCGGTCTGCTTGGTGAAATCGTCGATGACCGTGGGGTCTATATAGTCCGACCAGTTGAAGACATTGACGACGCGGTCCTCGGCGTGGCCGCCGAGCGTAAAGAGCGCCAGAAATGCCGAAGTCGCCGAAAGCCAGAGCGCTTTGCGGATCATGCTATTCTCCTTTGGTGAGTGTTCCATCGCCGGCGCGTCGCGGTATCCGCGCGGCCGGGCATTTGCTTCAGACTATTGAGCTTTCCAGGAGGCGACAAGCGCCAATTGCCGCGCCGCCGGCTGTCGCAAGCGATGCTCGCGCGCCACTGTCCTGGGCTGGAAGGAGTCGCCGCATCGTCAGAAGCTTTCGCCGCCGCGCAGGCAGAAATACTGGGATGTGATCCGGTCTCGATCGGGTCGCCGGGGAGACTTGGCAAGATAAGCCTGTCTTGTTGTTGCCGTGGTCCCAGCCTGCCCGCGCGGCAGCGAACTTGTCAATGGCAAAGCTAGGGCGCCGCATCAATTCGGCGACGGCACGCCGGTGACCCCTGCCCTGACTGGCCGCGTCTGTCGCTTGAACTCCAGTCCGATATGGACGAGCAGCGCCGTGACCACCACCGCGCCGCCGACGATGGTGCGGCCCGACGGCACCTCGGAGTGGATCAGCCACACCCATATCGGCCCGAGGATCGGCTCGAACGTACCCAACAGCGCGGCGACGGCGGCCGGGATCAGCCTCGCGCCGGTGGCGAAGAAAGCGAGGCCAAGGCCCAGATTAACCACCCCGAACACGAAGAGAAAACCCATGTCGATGCCCGATACGGCGAAGGTCGAAGCCTGCGAGGCGGCAAAACCCGCCGCCAGGATCGTGCCGAGGCAGGTCGCCGGCGTCATGCGCACGCTGGAAAAGCGCCGGGTGATGACCGTGGCGATCGAGAACATGACGGCGATCAGCAGCGCCAGCCCGTCGCCCATGGGCGAAACGGCGCCATCGAGCGATTCCGACACCATGATGGCGACACCGGCGATGACGGCGGCAATCGCCAGCCAGGTCGCGACCGCCACTCTTTCGCGAAAGAGCGCCCAGGCAAACAGCGCCGCAAGCAGCGGCACGCCGGCCTGCATCAACAGGATGTTGGCGACGGTGGTGTAGGCAAGCGCCACGACAAAAGAGGTCGACGCGGTGGCGAAGCAGAAGCCCACGGCAAGGCCAGGCAGGCCCATGCCGCGAAACGACCTCAGCATGCCGCGCCAGCCGTCACGCCAGACCATGAAGCAGAGCAGGAAGGCGGCCGCCCACACGGAACGCCAGAACACCACCGTCCAGCTGTCGCCGGCGGTGATGAAGCGGGCGATCGTGCCGCCGAAACTCCACATCAATGCCGACAGGAACACGAGCAGGAAGCCGATGCGCTCCTCCCGCTGCGGGACGGTCGATGAACGAGCGATCGGCGATGATGCTGTGTCGGTCATGGGTACGACTGTCGATGTTTGAGAACGGCACAATGCGCAAGGGACGACAAAAACGTACCTCATTCGCGTAACGCAAAGGCGCGTGCCCGGCGTGATCCAGAGACCGCCGGCGATTGTGGCAAGTCCGCCTTGCGAAGCGTCACTGGAAATCGAAGGCGCTCAGGCCTGTCACCATCTCGTCGAGGCCAAGCGGGCGCGTCACCGGCGGCTCGGCGCGCGTCAGGCAGCCGACGCGCTCGCAAAGCCGGCAGGCGGGCCCGACCGGCGTCGCCGCTACCGCGCCAGCTCCGCCTTTTCCGGCCGTCGGGCCGGGAAGTGCCGCACCGTAGACGATGTCGTCGCGAAAGCCGATGTCGCACCCCAGCAGCAGCGCAGTACGGCGCGGCCGCTCGGAGAACGCGCCTTGCGGCCCCTCCAGCGTGCGGGCGATGCAGAGGAACTCGGCGCCGTCGGGCATTTCCACCGCTTCCACGAAAATCTGGCCGGGCTGGCTGAAGGCGACGTGCACGGGAAGCTTGGGACAAGCGCCACCGAAGCGGCTTTGCGGAAAGCCCAGGCTGCCGGCTTTGCGGAAGCGATTGCCGGCATTGTCGATCTCCAGCATGAAGAACGGCACGGCCGAGGCGCCTTGCCGCTGCAGCGTGGCCAGCCGGTTGGCCGCCTGCTCGAAGGAAACGCCGAAGCGCGAGCGCAGCACGTCGATATCGTAGCGGGCACGAACGGCCGCCGCGTGGAAAGCCTGGTAAGGCATCATCAGCGCATGCGCCGCGTAGCGCCCGAGTTCGAACCGCGCGAGGCGGCGGGCCTCATCTGTGGACAGTTTCAACGCCTGGATCTCGCCGGCTATCGCGACGGTCATGCGGATCAGGCATGCCTCCATCGCCATTTCGCGTAACTGGTCGAACGGCGACAGGCGCTCGGACAGGAACAGGCGCTGCGAATGGCGATCGTAGCGGCGGCGCCAGTTCGGCATGGTGGCGACCGGCAGCACCTTGACGACGATGCCGTATTCGCGCTTCAGCCAGCCCTTCAGCGCAGCAGACAAATCATCGCCGGGATCGAGCACCGAAGTGAATGCTTCCGCCTCTTCCTCGATATGCGCAAAATGGTTCGGCCGACGCTCGAAAATCTCATGCACCTCGTCGATCGGCAGGCGGGCGCTGGAAAGCGCCGTCACCCGCCCCTCGCGCGCAAGAAGCTCGTTGAGATCGGACAGGCGCTCGGCCTGTTCGCGATAGGCACGGAACAGTTTTATCACGGCCGCGGAGGCATTGGGCGCGGCTTCGGCAAGCTCGATCAGTTCCTGGTCTCCCGGCAATTCGCCAGCCAGCAGCGGATCGGCAAACACTTCCCTCAAGGCCGCGACAGAGCCGCCCGCTTCGCCCTGCAGCTCATGCGGATCGACCTTGTAGACGGACGCCAGCTTCAGGATCAACTGCACCGTCAGCGGCCGCTGGTTGCGCTCGATCAGGTTGAGATAGGATGGCGAGATGCCGAGGCCTTCGGCCATTGCCGTCTGGGTCAGGCCCTTGGCGTTGCGGATGCGGCGGATACGCGGTCCGGCAAATATCTTCTGGTCGGCCATAGGGCTCCTTGACAGGAATTTACATTGCCGTCGCTGCTACGCTTCCATGCGATTTTTACAATAATTACAAATTTACCTCGCCTATCTGTCAAACACAATACAGATTTTCCCTTATTGATGGCCTGATTCTTCGATTTCCATGGTTCTTTTCGCCTCGCACTGTAAATTCGGTCACATTCGAACGCGGCGAGGAATGCGCCGAGCCGCAAAGAAACAATCCTCCGGAGTAGAGCATGACTGATTTTTACAACCTCGTCCCCTCGGCCCCCGAGGGCCGCTTCGATGGCATCGAACGCCCCTATTCGCCGGAGGATGTGACGCGACTGCGCGGCTCGGTGCAGATCCGCCAGAGCCTGGCGGAAATGGGCGCCAACCGGCTGTGGAAGCTCATCCACGAGGAGGACTTCGTCAACGCGCTCGGCGCCATGTCCGGCAACCAGGCCATGCAGCAGGTGCGCGCCGGGCTGAAGGCGATCTACCTGTCTGGCTGGCAGGTCGCCGCCGACGCCAACACCGCCTCGGCCATGTATCCGGACCAGTCGCTCTACCCGGCCAATGCGGCACCCGAACTCGTCAAGCGCATCAACCGCACCTTGCAGCGCGCCGACCAGATCGAGACCTCCGAAGGCAAGGGGCTTTCGGTCGATACCTGGTTCGCACCTGTTGTCGCCGATGCCGAAGCCGGCTTCGGTGGGCCGCTCAACGCTTTCGAGATCATGAAGGCGTTCATCGAGGCAGGTGCCGCCGGCGTCCATTACGAGGATCAATTGGCGTCGGAAAAGAAGTGCGGCCATCTCGGCGGCAAGGTGCTGATCCCTACCGCGGCCCACATCCGCAACCTCAATGCCGCACGCCTGGCAGCCGACGTGATGGGCACGCCCACCCTGGTCGTGGCGCGCACGGACGCGGAAGCGGCAAAGCTGCTCACCTCCGACATCGACGAGCGCGACCAGCCCTTCGTCGACTACGACGTCGGCCGCACGGTGGAAGGCTTCTACCAGGTGAGGAACGGTATCGAGCCCTGCATCGCGCGCGCCGTCGCCTACGCTCCCCACGCCGACCTGATCTGGTGCGAAACCTCGAAGCCCGACCTGGCGCAGGCGAGGAGATTTGCCGAGGGCGTGCACAGGCATCACCCCGGCAAGCTGCTGGCCTATAATTGCTCGCCTTCGTTCAACTGGAAGAAGAACCTCGACGACGCCACGATCGCCAGGTTCCAGAAAGAGCTCGGCGCCATGGGCTACAAGTTCCAGTTCATCACGCTGGCCGGTTTCCACCAGCTCAATTACGGCATGTTCGAACTCGCCCGCGGCTACAAGGAGCGGCAGATGGCAGCCTATTCGGAGTTGCAGGAAGCCGAGTTCGCGGCGGAGGCCAACGGCTACACCGCGACCAAGCACCAACGCGAGGTCGGCACCGGCTATTTCGATGCCGTGTCGATGGCGATCACCGGCGGACGGTCATCGACCACGGCCATGCATGAATCGACCGAGCACGCCCAGTTCAAACCGGCTGCGGAATAGCAAACCAGGGATCTCGGCAAACGCCCAAGGGCATACAGCAAGGAGAAGACCAATGGCATCGATAAGCCGCGTCAAGGAACGGGCCGAAGAGCAGTCGACCACGATGAGCATCGACCAGCAAGCGACGATCCGCATGCTGGCCAACGATCTGCACCGGCTCAACCAGTCGGTGATGAAGGCGGTGGAAGCCGGCGTCTCGGTCGAGCTGGTGCGCTCGGCACGACACCATGGCGGCGACGGCAATTGGGGGGACCTGTTGATCCCGGTCATCGTCACGCAGCAAAGCCATGGCTGATCGAAGATCGCGCAGGCCCGCCTCTCACCTGCGCCGTGTATGCGCAGGTGAATTTTATTTTCATGCAACCAAGGAATGGACAGAGCAGTACAGTACTGTTGCTTGAATTGACTGCTGCGGGAATGCTTTCCCCAGCTTTTTATTTCGGCTTGACAGGGACCGCGATCTCACGCCAATTGTCGCCTGATTTCAACTCTGCATTGAAATGGGACGAGTTTCTTGGCTGACTTGGGTGCCCAGTGAAGCGTGACGACGAAAGCGCGAGACATCCGAATCTGGTGAGCCGGGATTCAGCCACGGAGACGATCCGTCAGACCTCGCAGGTGCTCGTTGTCGGCAAGTCGCCGATCAATCGGGTGGTGATTTCCAAGATCGTCGAGCGGTCCGGGCTCAAGCCGATCTCGGAATCACCCGACATGGCGGCGAAGACCTTGCGCTTGCTGGCCCTGGCCGTGATTGTCCTGGACGGCGGCGCCGATAACAGGGACTGCGACACTCTGATGCCCGGCATCGAGATGTTGCGGCGGGCTTCGGGTAAATCGCTCCCTCCCGTGGTACTGCTTTCAACCAAGAACGGCACGCCGGAGAGCCTTGGCCTTTCAAACGTCGTCGACGCGGTGGTGGCCAAACCGATTACGCCCGAGCGCTTGCAGCCGGTGATTGATCGGCTGGTCAACCGCTGAAGGCGGCAAGCAAGCCTATCCGGCGAGGCTTTCGATCAGTTCGGGCAGTTGTCCGAGATCGGAGATCTGCCGGAAGCGCGGTTCGGCAATCGGCGCTTCGATATGTTCAAGCACCCAGGTCAATTCATGCGGCACATGAACGCCCCAGCCGCCGGCCTCGATGGCCGGCACCACATCGGACTTCAGCGAATTGCCGACCATCATGCTCCTGGCCGGGCCGTCGCCATGGCGACTGAAAACGCGCGCATAAGTAGCCGCGTTCTTGTCGCTGACGATCTCGATCGCGTCGAACAGATCGCCGAGGCCGGACCCGGCCAGCTTGCGTTCCTGGTCGAACAAATCACCCTTGGTGATCAGCACGAGGCGATAGGCGCCGGCGAGCCGTTCCACCGTCTCGCGCGCATGCGGCAAGACCTCGATCGGGTGGCTCAGCATCTCGCGGCCGGCGCCGAGGATCTCCGATATGACCGAAGCCGGGACGCGGGCTTGCGTGACCTCGATCGCCGTCTCGATCATCGACAGCGTGAAGCCCTTGATGCCGAAACCGTAGACGGCAAGATTGCGTCTCTCCGCCTCCAGCAGCCGTGCCGAGATATGTTCCTCTTCGCCGTGATCGGCAAGCATGGCGGCAAAGCGCTTCTCGGTCATGCGGAAGAACTGTTCGTTCTGCCACAGCGTATCGTCGGCATCGAAGCCTATGGTGGTCAGTTCGCCGGTCTTCTGCATCGACGCCTTCTCGTGTGTGAACGAGGCTGAACCTAATCTCGCAGCCGCGATTTTCAACCGCAACGGCCAATGCCGGCTGCTCCCCTTCCCTTCGGTCGCCGGGCACAGCTATACTCCTAAATCCGCAACCCAATCTGGTGAATGATGCCGCCTGCAAAAAAGGAAGTCCGTCCGTCGAACCGCGGAGGGCGCGCCCGCACGCCTGCCTTCGTGAAAAACCTGCGTGGTGTGAAGAACTGGAAGGAAGTCAGCGAATGGCTGGAATGGCGCGGCATCGAAGACATCGAATGCATTACACCTGACCAGGCCGGCGTTGCCCGCGGCAAGATGATGCCGTCAAAGAAATTCACCTCCAACACCTCGCTGGCGCTGCCTTCAGCCGTATTCATGACCACCATCTCAGGCGGCTATCCCGAAGACGGCAACGGCTTCCATTATCCGGAGGACGACGGCGACCTCAAGCTCATGCCGGACCTGTCGACGCTGACGGTGGTGCCTTGGGAGGAAGACCCGACGGCGGCCGTCATCTGCGACCTCGTCCACCAGGACGGCCGTTCGGTGGAATTCACGCCGCGCAACGTGTTGAAGCGTGTTCTGGCCGCCTATGACAGGCGCGGGCTGAAACCGGTGGTGGCGCCCGAGATCGAATTCTATCTGGTGCGCAAAAACCCGGATCCGGATTACCCGCTGACGCCGCCCGTCGGCCGTTCGGGGCGGGCGATCGGCGGCGGCGCCGGTTATTCGATCGCCGGCGTCAACGAGTTCGACGAGCTGATCGACGACATCTATCATTTTTCCGAAAGCCAGGGCCTGGAGATCGACACGCTCATCCATGAAGAGGGCGCCGGCCAGCTCGAGATCAATTTGCGCCACGGCGATCCCGTCGAACTCGCCGACCAGGTGTTCATGTTCAAGCGCACTATTCGCGAGGCGGCGCTGAAACACGAAATCTACGCCACCTTCATGGCCAAGCCGATCCAGGGTCAGCCGGGCTCCGCCATGCACATCCATCAGTCGATCATCGACAAGAAGACGGGCAAGAACATCTTCTCGGCCGAGGACGGCTCGGAAACCGAGGACTTCTTCCATTTCATCGGGGGCATGCAGAAGCATGTGCCGAACGCGCTGGTCATGTTTGCGCCCTACGTCAATTCCTACCGCCGGCTGACGCAGTCCGCCTCGGCTCCGGTCAACAACAAATGGGGCTACGATAATCGCACAACGGCATTCCGCGTGCCGCGCTCGGATCCGGCGGCGCGCCGCGTCGAAAACCGCATCCCCTCCTCCGACGCCAATCCCTATCTGGCAATGGCCGCTTCGCTCGCCTGCGGGCTGATCGGCATCACCAACAAGATCAAGGCCGAACCTCCGGTGCTGACCACCGCCAATGCCGACGAGATCGACCTGCCGCGCAGCCTGCTCGAAGCCGTCGACCTGTTCGAGGGCGACGAGGAACTCTGCGCGCTTTTGGGCAAGTCCTTCGCCGCGACCTATGCGGCGATCAAGCGGGCGGAATTCGAGACGTTCATGGAAGTGATCAGTCCTTGGGAGAGGGAGTATTTGTTGCTCAATGTGTAGGGGAGTAGGGGAGTAGGGGAGTAGGGGAGTAG
>NZ_JAIUIF010000017.1:0-121069 GCF_020165475.1 Mesorhizobium sp. BR1-1-15
AGCGAAAGCAGCGCATCGAGCTCGCAGTCGAGCGTCAGGTAGAAATGCGGGATGGTGGTCTTGGCCTCGACCAGCCGGCGCGCGATGGTCTTGCGCATGTTGTCGTGCGGGACGAGTTCATAGGAGCCTTCCTCGAACAGGCGCAGCACGTCCCCCTCCCCCTTGAGGGGAGAGTGGCCGGCCGCAGGCCGGTCGGGTGGGGTCGCTTCGACGGGGCTCGGCGCAAAAGCGGTGCCTCCTGAGACGACCCCCTCCGTCCGCTTCGCGGACACCTCCCCCTCGAGGGGGGAGGAGAGTACCGCATCGATATCCGCCTTCACGACGCGGCCATGTGGGCCTGTGCCGGATATGCCGGAGAGATTCAGTCCTGCTTCACGAGCCAATCGACGCGCCAAGGGTGTAGCGCGGGTTTTCCCCTCCCCCTCGAGGGGAGGGTGGCCGGCCAAAGGCCGGTCGGGTGGGGTCGGTTCGACCGGGCTCAGCGCCAGAGTGGTGCTCAAGGACTTGGCGGTGCCTTCTGAGGCAACCCCCTCTGTCGACTTCGTCGACATCTCCCCCTCAAGGGGGGAGATTGGCGCCTTGTCCTGCTTGGCCCCGTAGCTTTCATCATCGGCATAGATCCACGCAACCGGCGCGCCGACGGGGATATCGACGCCTTCCTTGCCGGAGACATCGCGCAGGATGCCGCTGGCCGGCGCGTCGATTTCCATCGCCGCCTTGTCGGTCTCGATCTCGAACAGCACGTCGCCCTTCTTGACCCGGGCGCCTTCCTCGGCGAACCAGCGCGAGATCTGTCCGGTCGCCATGTCCATGTCGACCTTGGGAAGAATGACTTCGGTCGGCATGTCTCAGCGAACCCCTCTCACGAGGTCGCGGGCGGCGGTGATGATGCCGGGAACCTGCGGCACCGTCGCCTTCTCCAGCTCCGGATTGTACGGGATCGGCGTCTCCGCGCCGCCCAGCCGCACGATCGGCGCGTCGAGATAGTCGAACGCCTCGCTCTCGGCGATCATGGCGCTGACCTCGGCGCCGATGCCCAGCGTCTTGACCGCTTCGTAGACGCACATCAGCCGCGACGTCTTCTTGACGCTGTCGATGACGGTCTGCTTGTCCATCGGCCGGATCGTCCTGAGGTCGACGACTTCGACGTCGATGCCTTCCGCTTCCAGCGCGGCCGCGGCGTCGAGCGCCTTCTGCACCATGATCGAGGTGGCGACGATGGTGAGATCGCGCCCTTCGCGGCGGATATCGGCCTTGCCGATCGGCACCGTGTAGTAGCCTTCCGGAACCGGGCCCTTCATCTTGTAGAGCAGCTTGTGCTCGAAGATCATCACCGGATCGGGATCGGCGACGGCAGCCAAAAGCATGCCCTTGGCATCGTGCGGCGTCGCCGGCTGGATGACCTTTAGGCCCGGCACATGGCCGAGCCAGGCCTCCAGGCTCTGGCTGTGCTGCGCGGCGGCACCGGTGCCGGAACCGGCGGGAAAGCGCATCACCACGGGAACGGAAACCTCACCGCCCAGCATGAAGCGCATCTTGGCCGCCTGGTTGACGATCTGCTCCATGGCGAGCGTGGCAAAGTCGGAGAACTGGAACTCGAAGATCGGCCGCATCCCGGTGAGGGCCGCACCCACCGCGACACCCGCGCCGCCCAGTTCCGAGATCGGCGTATCCATCACCCGGTCCGCGCCGTAGCGCTCGACCAGATCGCCGGTCACCTGGAAGGCGCCGCCATAGACGCCGATGTCCTCGCCCATCAGGAAGACGCGTTCGTCCATGTCCATGGCGATCGCCATGGCTTCCTGGATCGCCTGGGCGTAGCTCAGTTCACGCACCATCGCGTCCATCACACCTGCTCCGTATACACGTAATTTCCGGTCTCGCTGACATCAGGCGACGGGCTCGCCTTGGCGAACTCGATGCCGTCGGCGATTTCCTTGGCCACCGCTTCGCGGATCGCCTCGATGCCCTTGTCGTCAATGAACCCGAAGTCGCGCAGCTCGCTTTCGAACAGGGTGATCGGATCGCGGTTCGACATCCAGTCCTCGATCTCCTCCTTGGTGCGATAGCGGTTGCGGTCGCTCTTGGAATGGCCGCGATGGCGGTAGGTCTTGGACTCGATCAGCGTCGGCCCCTCGCCCGCGCGTGCGCGCTCGACGGCCTTGTAGGACGCCTCGGCGACCTCCGAAAAAATGTTGCCGTTGACGATGACGCCGGGCATCGAATAGGCGGCGGCGCGCTCGGCGATGTTCTTGACCGCGGTCGAGCGGGCCGTCGACGTCGACATGCCGTAGCCATTGTTCTCGCACACGAAAATCACCGGCAGCTTCCAGATCGCCGCCATGTTCAGCGCCTCGTGGAAAGCGCCCTCATTGTTGGCGCCGTCGCCGAAGAAGGAGACCACGACCTTGCCGGTCTTCATCATCTTGGAGGAGAGCGCCGCCCCGACGGCGATCGGAATGCCGCCGCCGACGATACCATTGGCGCCCAGATTGCCCTTGGCCACGTCGGCGATGTGCATCGAGCCGCCGCGTCCCTTGCAGTAGCCGGTGGTCTTGCCGAAGAACTCGGCGAACATGCGCTTGACCTCGGCGCCCTTGGCGATGCAGTGGCCGTGGCCGCGATGCGTCGAGGTGATCTGGTCATCCTCGCCGAGCGGCATGCAGATGCCCATGGCGCTGGCTTCCTGCCCGATCGACAGATGCATGGTGCCGTGGATGAGGCCGCGCGTGTAGCTCTCCTCCGCGCCCTCTTCGAAGCGGCGGATGAGGTACATCTTGTAGAGCACCTGTCTGAGCTGCTCGGCGCTGTACTGGCGATAGACGAAGGGCAGGTTGGCGCGGCTGTCCGCGACGGCTTTGCTGGCTGCGGCCATGATCACACCTCCACGGTTCCGTAGACGAGCTTGTCCTGGCGCGCGCGCAGTTCGGCGATCTTGGAGCCGGGAGCCGGGGCGGCATTGGCGTAGGTGATGAGCTCGCCCTTCTTGATCGGCGCCGTCACCGAACCGCCTTGCAGCAGACCGCAGGGAATGGCCCTGGCGGCATGTGCTTCCGGCGCCGTCATGATCCAGGCGCGGTAGCAATATTCGCCGATCGCATCGAGCTTCTCGCCCGGCTTCATGTCCTTCTTGGCCACGGCTGCGACTTCGGCCACCGGCTTTGCCAGCGGCACCATGTCGGCCTTGCCGTAGAGCACGACGCGGGCGCAGGTCAGGGGCACTTCGAGCGAGGTCAGATGGTAGGGCCGATGGAAGGTGAAGTACGGGCCCTTGCCCATCTTCAAATCTTCCATGCGCTCCGAAATGCGCGGATGCGACATGTCGGCGACGACGAACACGCCGGGCGCGACACCCTTGCCGATCGAATAGTCGACGACGCCGACCTTCGACAGCACGCCGCCGTCCTTCTGCGGCACCAGCACCTTGGATAATTCGCCGAGCGTCGCCGCCGGACCATGCATGCCGGCCTTGTCGGGCACCAGCCCGGTGGCGTTGGCGATCGCCGCCATCTCGACCATGGTCTTGGAGCCGTCGACGAACTCGACCAGCATACGCACATTCATGTGCCGGCGCTTGGCTTCCTCTTCATAGTCGGGCGGCGTGGCGTCGATGTTGAGCGGATTGTTCTTGCCCTTGCCGGCGGCGACGATCGGATGGCCCATCGCCGAGACGAATTCGATAAGCTCCATGCAGGAAGACGGCTCGTCGCCGGCGCCCAGCGAATAGGTGACGCCGAGCCGGTCGGCCTCGCTCTTGAGATAGGCGCCGATGGTGACGTCGGCCTCGACATTCATCATCACCAGGTGCTTGCCGTGCTCCATGGCGCGCAAGCCGATCTCGGCGCCGACGGCGGGAACGCCGGTGGCGTCGATGACGACGTCGATCAGGTCATTGTTGATGACCAGGCTGGCGTCGTTGGTGACCGCCACCTTGCCGGCCTCCATGGCGGCCGTCATCGCCGAGGCGTTCGACACTTCGCGCGCATGCCCGGTTTCCTGGAAGGCGATATCCACGGCCTTGCTGGCGGCGGGCAGGTTCAGCTCGGAAATGGCGCCGATCTCGATGCCGGACATATGGGCGACGCGGGTGACGATGTCGGTTCCCATCTCGCCCGAACCGATCAAGCCGATGCGGATTGGCTTGCCCGACTTGGCCCGCACCTCGAGATCACGGGCAAGGCCCGTCAACGAAACATTGGAAGCCATACCGCTCATTCCTCCCGTAATGCTGCTATTCAATCACCTGACGGGTATTGAACATCTGTATTTCTGTCAAGACTAATGTCCAGATTCGTAGCACTTTTGTACCCTTTCCAGCATCACGAGCAAGGTGGGAAAACCGGCAAATCCGACAACCAAACGCTCGCGACGGTTCGACGCATTCGGGCCCGGAAAAACTTCAACCGTGAGCGCGCTTGATGGCGAGAGAAGGGGCGCCCCCTGCTTAAGTGCTAGCCAACCGGAAAATCGTGGAAATGGATGATGGTGCTGACCGGAATGCCGCGCCATTTGCCGGCGATCAGCCGGTGGACACGTCCGGCGAAGATGTGACGGACACTGCCATGGCGTTGGAATAGCTCTTGAAGGGCATCGGCGTCGGTTAGCGTGACCTCGTCGAGCACCGGCATGTGGATGCCGAACGGCGGGTGGTGCATAAACAGGAGGACCGACCGGTCCGGTGCCTCTTGCAACCGCTTGCCGGCGCCTGCGGCATCAGCCGGGAACAGAACGCCTCGCCTGGGCTTTACTGTGCCGTCCAGCCGCCGTCCATCGGCAAGGTCGTGCCGGTGATCTGCCTGGCTGAATCCGAGCACAGGAACAGCGCCAGGGCGGCAAGGTCCTCGACGGCGACGAATTCCTTTGTCGGCTGTGCGGCCAGAAGCACATCGCGCTTGACCTGTTCCTCGGTCATGCCGCGCGCCTTCATGGTGTCGGGAATCTGCTTCTCGACCAGCGGCGTCCAGACATAGCCGGGCGCGATCGCGTTGACGGTGATGCCGTCCTGCGCGACTTCCAGCGCCACCGTTTTGGTCAGGCCTGATATGCCGTGCTTGGCCGAGACATAGGCGGATTTGAACGGCGAGGCGACGAGCGCATGCGCCGAAGCCGTGTTGATGATGCGGCCCCATTTGCGGCTCTTCATGCCAGGCAGCGCCGCTTTTATCGCGTAGAAGGCCGACACGAGGTTGATGCGGATGATCGCTTCCCATTTGTCGTCCGGGAATTCCTCGATCGGCGCGACATGCTGGATGCCGGCGTTGTTGACCAGGATGTCGAGGCTGCCGAACGCCTCTTCCGCCTCATGCACCATGGCGCTGACCGCCGCGCCGTCCATCATGTTGGCGTCGGAGTAGCGGCATTTGACACCGAAATCCTTCTCGATGCCGGCGCGCTCCTGCTCGATGGTCGTGGCGTCGCCCAGGCCGTTGATGGTGAGATTGGCGCCTTCGGCGGCGAAGGCGCGGGCGATGGCCAGGCCGATGCCGCTGGTCGAGCCGGTGACGAGCGCATTCTTCGAAGACAGGGAACCCATGGGTGATCTCGATATGGTGGGAGGGAACACGAAAGATAGGGCGCGGTCTTGTGCGCCGCAACATGACGATGCCACAGCCATATATCCGCGCATGCCCGACTCGACCGGCTTCGGCGACTACACCGAGACCGGTCACGTCATTCCGGTGCGCTACAAGGCCAGCATGGCGACTATGTCCACTCGATGTACCTCGACGACGCGCCGATCACCGGCGCGAGCGCGGTTTTTCCTCCGGAATTGCCTGGAAACCGAACCGCCCTGATGGTCCGTCAGGGTCGCTTGGCCCGGGCAGGGCCAACATCGGGCGACCCGGCGATTTCCAGCAGCGACGACACCAGCAATTGCCGCTCGTCTGGGGAAAGCACGTCCGCGTCGAACAGGTTCATGCTGCGCAGGCCCTCGATGGCGAGATAGCAGACCAGCAGCGACTTGAGATCCGGCGTCTCGCTCTTCAGTCGTTGGAAGAGTTGTCGCTTGAACGTCTTTATCGGCGACATGAAGTCCGGATCCTCGGCGATCGCCGAAAATATCCACGACGCCGATGGCTGCTTGTCCTCGCAATCCTTGGCCGAAAGCCTGATGTAGACGGCGAGCGGATTTGCGCCATTGTCGTTGCTGCTGGCGGTCTCTAGCGCCTGCTCGAATTCGCGCAGATAGCCTTCGACCAGGCCCTGCATCAATTTGGCCTTGGTCGGGAAATTGTAGAGCAGTCCGCCCTTTGATACCCCGGCGCGGCTGGCGACGGCATCCAGGGACAGGCTACCGGGACCGGATTCCCGTGCGACGTCCGCCGCCGCAGCGAGAATCCTCTCGCGCGAGTTCGTTCGTTGGGCTTTCATGGCGCCTCCCATCGCAAGCTTAGGCCCAATTGACAAGACCGTCCAGACGGTACAGTAAGACCGCGGTCATTTGAAATCGGGGCCCGCAGTCGATATGTGTCCCGATATCCGCGCTTCGCGCCGGATTTCGACTGAGGGGACTTCCTTGTTCAAGCGCATACTCCGTTTCGTTATCATCATTCTTGTGTTGGCCGTGCTCGTCATCGTGGTCGGCGGCATCGTCGGGTTCAATTTCCTGCGTGACAACGGCATCAAGCAATATTTCGCCACGATGAAGCCGCCAGCGGCAACCGTGTCGACAACCATCGTCAAGCCGTCGAACTGGACGCCGGGCATCGAGGCGATCGGCACGGTCCGCGCCGTGCGCGGTGTCGACCTGACGGTTGAGACCGCCGGCATCGTCAAGGAGATCCCCTTCCATGCCAACGAGAAAGTGGCGGCCAATGCGGTGCTGCTGCAGCTCGACGACGCCGTAGAGCGTGCCGATCTCGCGGCACAGAAGGCGCAGGCGGCGCTCGATCAGACATCGCTGACCCGTGCACTCGAACTGACCAAGCGCGGTGTCGGCTCGGACTCGACCTTGGACACCGCACGTGCGGCCGCGTCCGCCTCGGCATCCCAGGTCAACAGGCTTCAGGCAGTGCTCGACCAGAAGCAGCTGACGGCGCCCTTTGCTGGAACCGTCGGCATCCCGAAGATCGATCTAGGCCAATATCTGGCGCCCGGCACCGCCGTGGTGACGCTGCAGGATCTCGACACGATGCGGGTCGACTTCACGGTTCCCGAACAGCAACTGCCGCTGCTCAAGATCGGGCAGACGGTTCGGCTGGGCCTCAGCGGCGGCGACATGCCTTTTGCCGGGACCATTCGCGGTATCGATCCCAAGATCGACCCCTCCAGCCGGCTGGTGAACATCCGGGCGGAAGTCGCCAATCCCGAAGGCAAGCTGACCCCCGGCCAGTTCGTGCAAGTGCGTGTCGAACTGCCCGAGGAGCAGAATGTGCTGGCGCTGCCGCAGACGGCGCTGACCACGAGCCTCTATGGCGACTACATATTCGTGGTGCACCCGGCAAAGCCCGCCGAGGCGCAGCCGACCAAGCCGGAGACAAACCCCGCCGCGGCGGCGACCGACAAGCCGGCGGACGCCAAGCCCGCGGCCGATGCCAAACCGGCCGAAGCCGCGAAGCCTGCCGCCGATGCGGCAAAACCAGCGGACAAGGCCGCCGCCGATCAGGCCAAGCCGGCCGCGGGGGGCGAGCAGCCTGCCCTGGTCCTGTCGCAGGTATTCGTCAAGCCCGGCCGCCGCAACGAGGGCATGGTCGAGATCGTCGAAGGCCTCAAGGCGGGCGATGAGGTTGTCACGGCAGGTCAGAATCGCCTCTTCAACGGCATGTCCGTCAACGTCGACAACACCATCGACCCAACCAAATCGGCGAACAAGCAGGCCGACCAGCAATGAGCGTTTCCGATCTCTTCATTCGCCGGCCCGTCCTCTCCACGGTCCTTGCATGCATGATCCTGCTCCTGGGTTTCCAGGGCATATTCAGCCTGTCGATCCGCCAGTATCCGAAGGTTGACGAAACCGCGATCACCATCACGACGGCCTATCCGGGCGCCAGCGCCGACCTGATCCAGGGCTTCATTTCCGCTCCGATCGCGCGCGCCGTCGCCTCGACCGAGAACATCGATTACGTCACGTCGTCGAGCCGACCGTCCTCCAGCACCGTGACTGTGCAGATGAAGCTCGGCTCCAACCCGGACGTCGCGCTGACCGAAGTGCTGTCCAAGGTCCAGGGCGTGCGCGGCACCTTGCCGGACGCCTCCAAGGATCCCGTCATCGTCAAGGGCACGGGCCAGCAATTCGCGATGATGTACATCTCGATGCAGAACCCGAACATGACCAAGGAGCAGCTGACCGAGTATATCGAGCGCGTCATCAGGCCCCGCATGTCGACGGTCGAAGGCGTCGCCGACGTGCAGATCTTCGGCGCCCAGGAATATTCGATGCGGGTCTGGATCGATCCGGTCAGGCTCGCCGCGCGCGGTGTGACCGCATCGGAAGTGCTGACGGCGATCAACAACTCCAACTTCCTGTCGGCGCCCGGCAACACCGAGAACGAATATGTCGTCTCCTCGATCACCGTGCGCTCGACGCTCCAGACGCCGGAAGCCTTCGCCGAACTGCCGCTGCGCTCGACCGACGGCAATGTGGTGCGGCTGCGCGATGTCGCCCGCGTCGAACTGGGCGCCGAGAATACCGACACCAGGGTTTCCTTCAACGGCAAGCCAGGCACCTTCCTCGCCATCTTCCCGACCCCGGCTGCCAATCCCCTGACCACGGCGGCGGCGCTCACCAAGCTGGTGCCTCAAATCCAGGAGACGTTGCCGAAAGGCATGACGATCGAGATCGTCTACGACGCGACCGGGCAGATCAGCGCCTCGATCGACGAAGTGTTCAAGACCATCGGCGAGGCCGTTGCCATCGTCGTCGTCGTTATCCTTCTGTTCCTTGGCTCTTTCCGTTCGGTGATGATGCCCATCGTCACCATCCCGCTGTCGCTGATCGGCGTCTGCTTCCTGTTGTTCGCGGTGGGCTATTCGATCAACCTTCTGTCCCTGCTCGCCATGGTTCTGGCGATCGGCCTCGTCGTCGACGACGCCATCGTGGTGGTGGAGAATATCCACCGCCACATGGAAGAAGACCACATGTCGCCGATGCAGGCGGCCTTCAACGGCATGCGCGAGATCGCCACTGCCATCGTCGCCATGACCATGACGCTGGCCGCGGTGTTCGCGCCATTGGCCTTCACCGGCGGCCTGACCGGCGCGCTGTTCCGCGAATTCGCCGTCACGCTCGCCGGCTCGGTGGTGCTGTCGGGCGTGATCGCCATCACCATCACGCCAATGATGTCGGCGCGCCTGCTGAAGTCCGGCACGCCAGGCCGTTTCCAGCGCATTGTCGACGGCACTTTCGCGCGGGTCGAGCACGTCTATGAGCGGGCCGTCACGGGGTCGCTCAACTATCGCCCGCTGACGCTGATCATCGTGCTGGCGCTTGTCGGGGTGACCGGCTTCATGTTCACCAAGACCTCAACCGAACTGGCGCCGGAAGAAGACCAGGGCTTCCTGCTCTCGCTTGTAACGGCGCCGCGTTACGCGACATCCGACTACACCGAAACTTACGTCAACCAGATGCTCGGTCTGGTGAAGGATATTCCCGAAACGCGGGCGCAGTTCTCGGCCGTCGCGTTCGGCGGCACGACGAACAGTGCGTTCGTCGGTTTCGCCTTCAAGGACTGGGCGGAGCGCAAGCGCAACTCGAAGGAGCTGCAGGCCGACATCACAGCCCGTCTCGCCAAGGTGGCGGGCGTCCAGGCCTTCGTCTTTGCGCCACCGACGCTGCCGGGCTCCGGCGGCGGCCTGCCCATCGCCCTGGTGGTGCGATCGACCGGCGACTCCTCGGAAGTGTACGACGTGGCCGAGAAGATCAAGAACAAGGCACAGGCCTCCGGCCGCTTCATCGTCGTGCAGAATTCGATGGCCTATGACGCGCCGCAGGTGACGGTGACCATCGATCGCGACCGCGCCGCGGCGCTGAACCTGCCGATCGCCGATATCGGCCGGACCCTGACGCTGCTGGTCGGCGGCGCCGAAGTGGCGCAGTTCGACCGCGACTCCAACAGCTACGACATCATCCCGCAGGTGCCGAAAGAATTCCGCGACAATCCCGAAAAACTCGGCGAGTACTTCGTGCGCAGCGTAACGGGCGAGATGGTGCCGCTGTCGGCGGTGGTGAAGATCTCGACCAATGCGTCGCCGGCCGCGATCGAGCAGTTCAACCAGCTGAATTCGTCGACGATCTCGGCGCTGCCGCTGCCCGGCGTCACCACTGGCGATGGATTGAAAGTCCTCGAGGACATAGCCAGGGAGAGCCTGCCCGACACCTTCTTCATCGACTATTCGGGCCAGTCCAGGCAGGAGAAGGAACAGGGCAACACGATCCTGATCGCTTTCGGGGCGGCCGTCATCGTCATCTATCTGGTGCTGGCGGCGCAGTTCGAAAGCTTCCGTGATCCGCTGATCATCATGATGGCGGTGCCGCTGTCGATCTTCGGCGCCATCGTGCCGCTCAATCTGGGCCTCGGCACACTCAACATCTACACGCAGGTCGGACTGATCACGCTGATCGGCCTGATCACCAAGCACGGCATCCTGCTGGTCGAGTTCGCCAACCAGCAGCGCGAGATCCACGGTATGCGGCGACGCGACGCCATCATCGCTTCGGCCAAGGTGCGGCTGCGGCCTATCCTGATGACGACGGCGGCGATGGCGCTTGGCGTGGTGCCGCTGATCACGTCCAGCGGCGCCGGCGCCGCTGCCCGCTATTCGATGGGCCTGGTCATTTTCACCGGCATCCTGGTAGGCACCATGTTCACGCTCTTCGTCGTGCCCATGTTCTATACCTTCATTGCCAGCAAGGACTTGCCCCAGCTGGCCGAGAAGCCGGATCCCAAATTGATGCCGGCATTGCCGAGCTGATGGAAACGGCATTGCCGAACTAACAAAAACTAACAAAGAAAGAGGCCGGAAACGTCCCGGCCTCTTTTTTGGCTGTGCTCGATTACCGCGGGAAAATGTTCCGGCGGGAGCCCTGAACGGATATGGCTGCTGTGCCGATCCGTTGCCAGCCAGCTACTTGACGATGACGATGCTGGTGTTGGCCGGCCCGAAGGTTTCGACGAGCTGGTAGAAATCGGCGGCATTGTCGGGATGTAGCCGCACGCAACCATGCGAGGCCGGCCGGCCAAGCCGCTTGATGGCATAGGTGGCGTGCACCGCATAGCCGCCGCTGAAGAACACCGAATGCGGCATCGGCGCGTTGTCGTACTTCTTCGAATACCACATTTCATGCATGCGCGTCGGCTTGAACGAGCCGGTCGGCGTCACATGCGCCCTGTCGCCGGTGGAAACCTTCCAGGCGAAGGCCGGGCGGCCGTCGACCGAGACTTCCATGACCTGTTGCGAAAGCGAGACGCGCGCCACGATCTTGTTGGCGGCATGCGCGGTACCCGTGCCGGCGCCGAACAGAAGCGCCGCACCCGTCAGGGCAGCGGCGGCGGTTATGTTGATGAGCTTGGCGGAAATAGCAGTATGCATGATGTCCCTCTCTCTGCCGGGCTGGCCGGCCCCAAATTCGATGAGCGGCTTATCGATGCATCATGTTTCGGAGAGATTTCGTGAAATGCTCGTTTGTGTTTCGAATATGTTTCCTCTGGTTAACGGGCCAAAGTTCCCAAATGGCGGACATTGACGCTGTCACCCTGGACAGGAGTAGGCACATAGGTATCCAGCCCGAAACGAAAGTTCGGATTGGCCAAACTTGAAAGGTTGGAGCCCTATTTCGAAACAGAATCTGCAACAAAGCGCATTTTCGGCGGCATGAAGCGGATACAGGCCGCCGGCAGAGTTGACGTAACGAAAGCAGACGGCAACGACCACGGGAACGAAAACGAACATGCGGTCCTGGTTTCTCGGGATCAGCATCGCAGCAGCAGCCACTAGCGGCGCCGGCACGGTTGCCGACGGTTCCATGGCCCGCCTCGCGGCGATGAGTTCGAGTGAGATCTCAACCCTCTATACCGTTCTGTTTTGTGCCACGGTCTGGATTGTTCCAGCCTGCGCATCGTCCGGCTCAAGGCCCACTGGCGGGTTGGCCTTCAGCTGCTGGCATTGCGCGGCCCCTCCGGCAACTTGCTGCTGAGAGGACCGAAGGCCCGCGCCGTGACGGGGGGCTCCGTAGACGGCGCGGGCACTTCGGGAGTTCCTGAAGTATGCCGAGGCGTCACGCGCCCACCCAAGACGGGCGTTGGTCTTCGGAAAACAAGCTGCCGCAACATGATTTACTGGGGATTGACGCAATGAAAACGAAACTTGCAGCTTCGGTGCTTTCGGCACTGCTCTACGCACAGGGCCTGCTCGGCTTTGCCGGGCTCGCCACCGTGCTCTTGAAAGAGCGCGCGCATGCAGGCGAGTTCGTGGCAGGCAGCGACATGCCGCCGGGGCCATCGCTACTGGTGGTGCGCTGAGCGCAGGGCAATCGGGCCCGAGGTGAAAACCGGTTTGGAAATCCGATGCTCAACCAGAGGAATTGCGTGAGCGCCCAGCCGTCAATCGGCGAATTGCGCCGGCGGATCGAAACGGTAGCCGGCGCCGCGTATGGTGATGATAGCTTCCGTATTGAGCTTGCGGCGCAGCCGCACGATGCGCGAATCGATCGAGCGGTCGAAAGCGTCGACATTCTCGGCCGGCGCCGCCGCGATTATGTCGTCGCGCGTCAGCACCTTGCGGGGACTGGCCAGGAACAGCCGAAGCAGCGCCACCTGGCCGGGCGAAAGCTGCTCCTCCGTGCCCGAGCGGTGCATGACGATGGCCGACCTCAAATCGACGGTCGCGTTCTCCAACACGATCAGTTCCTGGGCGGCCCTGCCCCGCCGCGTCAGCAGGCCGCCGACACGGGCGGCGAGTTCCCTGACATTGAGCGGACTTTCGATGACGTCGGCCGCACCGAGCTCGAGCGCCAGCACCTTGTCGACGAGGTCGCACGGCCGGCAGATCAGGATGAAATCCGGTCCGCCTTCACCGCCCCCGCCTTGGCTGCCATAACGCCTGAGCAGATCACGTCCCTCCGCCTGGCTGAGGCTGTCACCGACGACGACGACGTCGACGCCCTTTCCCGCCAGCATAGATTCCGCTTCCCAGGGCTGGCGCGCCTGACGCACGTCGTGGCCTCGCCGCTCAAGGTGATCGGCGAGTTCGGTCGCCACCACGTCGGCGACGCAGATAAGCCCGATAACGGCGCGTGCAGCCATGTTTTCCAACCATTTCCTGGCAACCCGATATGAGTGCTGGACATCATGTTTATACCCAATCTACTTTCCACCGAAAGTGGGAGCGAGCGCATCGTGCGGGCAAGAATTTTAATTGTCGAGGATGAGCCCGATCTAAGAGAGGCGGTCGCCGAATATCTCGGCGCCGCCGGCTATGACGTGGCGACCGCCGAAACCGCGGCCGCCGCGCGCAGCCTGGTCGAAACGCAATCATTCCACCTCGCCATCCTCGACATCGCCATGCCGGGTGAGGATGGGCTATCGCTCGGCCGCTGGTTGCGCTCGAGACTGCCGATCGGCATCATCTATGCCACCGCCGCCGGCACCGCGCTTGATCGCATCGTCGGACTTGAGCTCGGCGCCGACGACTACATCGTCAAACCCTACGAGCTGCGCGAGGTGCTGGCCAGGGTCCGCAGCGTGCTGCGCCGGGTTCCGCAGCACGCGCCGATGCACGGCCAAAAGGCGAGCGATCCCCGCCGCTCCGTCGCTTTCGGCTCCTTCCAGGCTGATCTCGACGGCAGGCTGGTCACCGGCGCCAACGGCGCGGTGATCGACATGGCCAAGAGCGAGTTCGACGTGCTGGAGGTTTTCCTGACCCGCGCCAACCGGCTGCTGACACGTGCTGCCATTTCCGAAGCGATCGGCCTCACCGAAGATCCGGAATCCTCGCGCGCGGTCGACATTCGCATCATGCGCCTGCGCAAGAAGATAGAAACGGATCCGGCCAGCCCGAAATTCCTGCGCACGGTGCGCGGCGAAGGCTATATCTTCTCGCTGCCGGCCGGCGACGGCCACTAAGTGGGCGCGGGGGATTGCTCCCGCGCCTGTGCTGGTCTGTGGACGGATCCGTCGCAATACTTGTCGCCCAAAAACGCTCTTGGTTTTGGGACAACGCATAAAAACAAGGATTTGAGACGCGGCGCATGAAATCCGCTTGGCACCGCAACAATGGCTGAAAATGACCGCTGAAGCAGCAGGCACGGACATGCAAGACGGCCGGCAAGGCGCGGCGATGGCGGCCGTGCGCGTGGTGCGGCGGCTGCGCGAGGCCGGCGACTGGCAGCGCGAGATGGAAGCCATACTGGAAACGCTTTGCCACGCAATGGACTGCCAGCGCGGCATCCTGTTCCGCCTGCGCGAACTGCCCGGCCAGGGATTTGCCCAGTCGGTGGCCGCCTACTGGATCGATCCCGTGGTCGGTGGCGAGCTGGCCTCGCCGACGGTGATCGTGCAGTCGATCATCAACGCCGATCCGCTGCTGGAACGGCTGCAGGAGGATGAACGGCAGGGCAAGATTTTCGCCGGCCATACGCGCGACCTCGAGGGCTTCCTGAGAGCCGACTTCGAGAAACAGAGCATTAAATCGTTCCTGTCGGTGTCCGTATTCGCGCATGGCCACCTGTGGGGGACGCTGGCGGTCAATGACTGTATCGAGGAGCGCGAATGGACCGATGAGGAAGAAGCGACGCTGCATATCATCGCGCTGGCCATCGGCGACGCGATCGAACGCTCGCCCTCCGACGCCCACGCCAGCGAGGTCATCCGCCGCACCATGCTGCAAGCCTCGCTCGATGCCATCCTCGTCATCGACGAGACCGGCTCGATCGTCGAATTCAATCCGGCCGCCGAGAAGATGTTCGGCTTCCTGCGCAGCGATATCCTCGGCAAGGACCTGCTCGACACCATCGTGCCGATCTATTACCGTAAGGGCTATGCGTCGGGGGCCGAATACATGTCCGGCCGCGGCGCGCCAATGGTCGGACAGCGGCTCGAGACGGTGACCCAGAACGCCGCCGGCGAGATTTTCCCCATCGAACTGACGGCAACCGAGATGCGGGTCGCCGACCGCCGCCTGATCTTCGGCTCCATCCGGGACCTGCGCGACAAGCTGCGCGCCGAGGAGGAGATCAATCGGCAGCGCGAGAAGTTGCACCAGAACGAGAAGATGGCGGCGATGGGTTCGCTGCTTGCGGGCGTCTCGCATGAGCTCAACAACCCGCTGGCCGTGGTTGTCGCCCAGTCGACGCTGCTGCACGAATTCGCCTCCGATCCGCAGACCAAGGTTCGCGCCGAGAAAGTTCGCGCCGCCGCCGAGCGCTGCGGCCGCATCGTCAAGAGCTTCCTGTCGATGGTCCGGCTGCATCCGACCGAGCGGGCCGAGACGGACCTCAACCAGGTGATCCGCGCGGCGCTCGAGGTGACCGCCTACGGCGCGCGCTCGAGCGGCATCATCATCGACACCGATTTCGCGCCTGGCCCGTTGCTGGCCATGGCCGATGCCGATCACGTCACCCAGGTGGCCGCCAATTTCCTCATCAACAGCCAGCATGCGCTGGCAGGCATAGGCGGCGACCGGCTGATCAAGGTGCGGACCTTCCGCAGCGAGCGCGGCGATCCCGGTTTCTCGGTCGAGGACAATGGGCCTGGCGTACCGGAAGCGATCCGGTCCCGCATCTTCGAATCCTATTTCACCACCAAGCCGGTCGGCGTCGGAACCGGCATCGGCCTGTCGATCTCGAAATCGATCATCGAGCGGCACAATGGCAATGTCTGGTTCGAGGAAGTGCTGCCAAGTGGCGCCCGTTTCGTCGTCCAGCTGCCGGCCATTGTAGCCGGCGTCGCCATCGCCGGCGAGGGCCAGCCGCGATCGAGCGGGCTGCGCCACGCCTTGATCATCGATGACGAGCCCGACGTCGCCGGTTCGCTCTCCGACATACTCGAACTGATGGGCATCAAGTCACGGATCGCGCCCCTCTGGGACACGGCCACAGCCATATTGGCTGGCCACATGCCGCCCGACATCGTCTTTTCGGACCTGCGCATGCCTGGAACAAGCGGCATGACCATCTATCGAGAGTTGCTTGCCGAAAGACCGGAACTGGCGCGGCGTTTCGTGCTGGTCACTGGCGACCTGATCGGCGCCAAGGCCGAAATCGAGGCGCTGCCGCCCTTGCAGCGCCCGCAGATCCTGGAGAAACCGTTCAGCACGCTGGATGTGCGCAGCGTCCTGTCCGCCATTGCCGACCAGGTAGTTTCGAAGGGATAGACCGCACCAACCGGTAAAAAAAGCCCCCGGCCGACATGCGGCGGGAGCCGAAGGGAGCGCTGGACGCGCTCGGGGAGCGCCGCGGCACGTTCCAAAGCGGAGCCGCTTCGGAACCATGTTTCAGTCGAACTCAGAAAATATTCGGCGTATTGGTCAGCGGCGCGGCATTGGCGATCATCCGGACCGCACGGGCTTTGTGGGCTCCGGACTGCTCGGCTATGGCCCGCAGGCAATCGGCGCTCTCGGCGCCCCAGGCCTGCCCCTTGCAGGCAAAGTCGATCATCGGCATCGGCAGGCGTGCGGTTCTGGTGGTGGTCATTGCGCCGCCGACGACGTTGGCCGGTGGATTGAGCGAAGCAAAGGCCGGGCCGACCGTCGGCGCGAACGCCATGCCGGCGAAGGCGCAAGCAGCCAGCGCCATGAACATCGCCATGGGGTGGTCGCTGGCGCGCCGGCGCAATGCCAGCTTCGGGCGGCGGCTAACGCGCTCCGGAGCCTGGGACCGGCGGTCATTGCTGGCAATCTGAACTTTCGCATGCATCATCATCCCCTTCGTTGACTTTCTTTTTTTGATAAAACGAACTTAGTCGCGCTCTGTATCAGCGGAAAGCTGGCGTGAATCTGATATTGTAACCGCCTTGAAACGGCCCCGTGGCCAGACCACATCAAGTGGGCATCTCGCGCAGCCGATCCCGGCTCGGCGGACCGGCAAGCGGGCAAGACGTGCGGCGACGCCCCTTTTGTCTCGGCTTCCCTCCTGGCAGGATTTGCTTCGAAAACACGCCGGAACCAAGCTTTGAAACCCGGGCTAACGCCCGGATTCTCCGGGGTTTTCGGGGCGAGCCATTGCATCGGATTGGATTGAAATCGGCGCGCCAACTTTCTTTCGAAAATATGCTTGTTTCCCCAAGCCATTGCATTTCAATGAAAAATATGATTATATTGAACGGATATTCAATAAAAAGAAGAGACGTTTTATGAACCCGCATCTCCGTGACGTGGCCATTCCCAACGATTGGGACCGGCGGGGACTGCCTGGCTGGAGCTACCATTCCGATGCCCTCCTCGAACTCGAGAAGGAGCACGTTTTCCGCAACCACTGGCAGATCGCCGGACATGTCAGCGACATCCCTGACGCCGGCGATTACCTGGCCATGGACGTCGTCGGCGAACGCGCTCTGATCGTGCGCGGCAAGGACGGCGTCGTGCGCGGTTTCAACAATATGTGCCGCCATCGCGGCAGCCGTGTCGTCGCCGACAGCCAGGGCAACTGCAAGAACGCGCTAGTGTGCCCGTTCCACGGCTGGGTCTACAATCTCGACGGCACGTTGCGCGGCGCTGCCCGCCCGCGTTCCTTTCCCGATCTCGACAAGACCGAGTTCGGCCTGATGCCGCTCGATCTGGAGGTCTGGATGGGCTTTATCTTCATTCGCTTCCGCGCTGGCGGCCCGCAGCCCTCCGTCGCCGAGCTGATGAAGCCGATCGAGCCCGAATTCTCGCACTACAAGGCCGCCGACATGGTGCCCTCCTGGGGCATCTGGACCCAGAAAACTCCGGTCAACTGGAAGTCGGTGCGCGACGTCGACAATGAGGGCTATCACGTCGCCATGGCGCACCCGGCTCTGCAGGACCTCTATGGCGCGACCTATTTCGACGAACCCTTCGTCAACGGCGTGTCGCGCTCCTTCGCCAGCTACAACCCGCATGCCGGCCGTCGCTGGAGCGTCAGGAACTACGTCAAGATCGCGCCGGAGCCGGCGCATCTGCCGGACTATCTGAAGAAGGCCTGGGTCTATTATGGCATCTTCCCCAATGCCGTCCTCTCGGTGATGCCGGAATCGGTGCAGTTCTATCAGGAATTCCCGCTTTCGACGGGTGAGACCCTGCTGCGCGGCGCCATCTACCGCTATCGCGACGAAAGCCGCGAGCAGGCTGCGGCCCGCTATCTCTCCTTCCGCATCGACCGCGACACCATGTCGGAGGATGTCCAGCTTTCGGTGTGGTCGAACGAATCCATGCTGTCGGAAGCCTTCGAGGGTTTTTACCTCTCCGACCTCGAATACGGCGTGCGCACCCACCACGACCATCTGCGCAGGCAGATCCCCGTGCTTGGGCTCGAAACGGCGCCGGAGGAGAAGGACATGTGGAACTTGAACGACGCGCTGCGGTCGCGTGGATAGGCGACGCCGATAATTGGCGAAACCATCGGTGAGAGCGCTCCTCTCCCCCTCCTATGCGGGGCGAAGAAAGAACGTCATCCCCGCCACACCCCTTCTTTCCTGAGATCATCCATCGTGCGCGAAATGCCCTCGCGCAAAATGCCGACCATGTCGTCGATCTGCTCGCGCGTGATGACTAGCGGCGGCGACATCACGCACATGTTGATCAGCGGCCGCACCAGCAGGCCGAGCTCGTGGCAATGCGCGTCGATGCGTTTGCCGACATCCTTGTCGAGCTGCAGCGGGTCCTTGCTTTCGCGGTCGGCGACACATTCGACGCAGCCCATCAATCCCAGCCCGCGCACCTCGCCGACCAACGGCAATTCTTCCAGCGTCTTCAGCTGCGCCTGGAAGTAGGGCGCGACCGCTTGCGTATGGGCAAGTACGCCCTGTTCCAGAAGGTCGAGATTCCTGAGCGCCACTGCGCAGCCGACGGGATGGGAGGTGTAGGTCAGGCCATGGCCGAACATCGCGTCGGGATGGTTCGACCGGCGCAGTTCCTCCAGCAGCCGTTCCGATATGATGACGCCGCCGAGCGGGAAATAGCCCGACGTCACGCCCTTGGCGAAGGTGATCATGTCGGGATCGATGCCGAACACATCGCCGGAGGCGAAGACATGGCCCAGCCGTCCAAAGCCCGTCACCACCTCGTCGGAGACATAGAGGATGTCGTTGTCGCGGCAGATCTCGCGGATGCGCTTGAGGTAGCCGTCCGGCGGCACGATAACGCCGCCGGAGGCCTGCACCGGCTCGCCGACGAAAGCGCCGATCCGGTCAGCACCGACTCGCGCGACGGTGTCGCGGAACTGACCGACGAGGAAGTCGGTGAAATCAGCCATGCTCATGCCCTGCGGACGACGGAACGGATCGGGCGAGGACAGCTTGATCACCAGCTCGTCGGCGCCGTCCATCCAGTCGCGGTCACGCGGGCGGCCATTGAGCGAGGCCGACAGATAGGTCGAGCCGTGATAGGCGCCGCCGCGCGACAGGATCAGCTTCTTCTCCGGCCGGCCCCGCACATTGTTGTAGAACTGCATGAAGCGCAGCGCCGTCTCCACCGCCGAGGAGCCGCCTGTGGTGTAGAAGACGTGGCTGAGATCGCCGGGCGCATGACCTGCTATGCGACCGGCAAGTTCCGCCGACGGCGCGTTCATCGTGTACCACGGCGTGTTGTAGGACAGTGCCATCGCCTGGTCGTACATCACCCTGGCGAGCTCCTCGCGCCGATGGCCGACATTGACGCACCACATGCCGGCCGGCCCGTCGATCAACCGCTTGCCGGTGCCGTCGGTGATGTAGATGCCGTCGCCTTCGCCGATCAGCGCGCGCGCTTCCGCGCCGACCGAACCGGCATACGGCCAAGGCTGGACGAGATGGCGCCTGGCCAACTCGACGGCATCGGCAGCTCCGGCTCCGGCCATTTCGCTCGCCTTCAGGTCCCTCGCAGCCGCCATTGTCGTCTCCACATCACTTGTCGAATTCAGGATTTCGAAATTTGGCCGGCAATGCCGGAAATTTCCGGCATACTCCCCACAATTTTGAATGTCCGTTCAATCAATATCTCAGAAATAGCGCTTGATTTCAATCCGCGGATGCGGGCATGATGAAAGAAAGCCGGCAAGCTCGGAGCGCGATCAGCAAAACTGGTCACCGGTTTTGCGTTCGATCGCGCTCCAAAACAAAATTGGGAACAAACAGCCGGCGCCAGTCCAACGGGATACCGCATGGCGGGACGCTCCAGGCCAGCAACCGAGATCACAGCCGGAGCCCTGCCCCCCGGAGTCTGGCAATGACGGCGGCGGTGGAAGGGTCGCCCCCGTTGCGCATGACGCGGGCCAGACGAAATGCCCTTCTGCAATCCGAACCCGTGCAGGGCTTTGCCCTGATCAGCCCAACCTTTCTCTACGCGCTCATCCTCCTGGTCCTGCCGATCCTGGTGGTCATCGCCCACTCCTTCTGGACGCAGAACTATCTGACCATCGACCGCACCTTCACGCTGGAAAACTACCGCGTCGCCCTGACCGAGCCGATCTATCGCGATCTGTTGTGGCGCTCGCTGTATATCTCGCTGACGGTCAGCTTCTTCACCGTCGTCCTGGCTTATCCGATCGCCTATTTCATTTCCTTCCACGGCGGCCGCCACAAGAGCCTGTGGCTGTTCCTCATCACCATCCCGTTCTGGACCAGCTATCTCCTGCGCGTGATGTCGTGGAAGGTCATTCTCGGCTATAACGGCGTCTTGAACTCCGGGCTGATCGGCCTCGGCATCATCAACGAGCCGTCGACGGCGCTGCTCTACAATTCGAGCGCCGTCATCATCACGCTGACCCACGCCTGGGCGGCCTTCGCCATCCTGCCGATCTTCGTCTCGCTGGAGAAGATCGACCGGACCCTGGTGGAGGCGGCTACGGATCTCGGCGATGGTCCCTTTCGTTCGTTCCTTCGCGTGACTTTGCCGCTGTCGGCGCCAGGCATCATCTCGGCGGCGCTGATCGTGATGATCCCGACGGTCGGCGACTATGTCACCCCCAAACTCGTCGGCGGCAAGGACGGCGTCATGATCGCCAACGCCATCCAGGCGCAGTTCGGCAAGGCCTCGAACTGGCCGCTGGGCGCCGCCCTTTCCGTCACCACCATGCTGGTCGTGACGTTGATGGCCGGCGCCACGGTGCTGGTCATCCGTGCCGCCCAGAGGCTTGCGCGATGAGCGCGGCGCGACGTCTGCTGCCGGGCGGCTGGCTGTCGGCCTACGCCTTCCTCTATGTCGGCTTCCTTTATCTGCCCGTGATCTTCCTGCCGATCTTTTCGATCAACACTGCGGCCACACCGAAATTCCCGCTGACCGGCTACACCCTCAAATGGTACGAGGACCTGCCCAACACGCCGGCGCTGCTCGACGCCACCTGGAACAGCCTGATCGTCGGCGTCTCGGCGTCCGTCCTTTCGACGGTTCTCGGCATCCTCGCTGCCCGCTCGATCACCCGCTACCGCTATCCCGGCCGGCGGGCCATCAACGGTCTGATCATGGCGCCGCTCGTGCTGCCGGAAGTCATCGTCGCCATCTCGATGCTGCTGGTGATGCTGCAGCTCGGCTTGAGCCTCTCTCTGTTTACCGTCGTGCTCGGCCATGTCCTGGTCTGCATCCCCTATTCGATGACGGTGCTGACCTCCGGCTTCGAGGGTTTCGATCGCAGCCTCGAGGAGGCCTCGGCCGACCTCGGCGAGAGCGCCTTCGGCACCTTCCGGCGGGTGACGCTGCCGATGGTGGCGCCGGCAATCATCTCCAGCCTGCTGGTCTGCTTCACCATTTCGCTGGACGAGTTCATCATCGCCTTCTTCCTGACCGGTACCGAGGCGACGCTGCCGATCTATATCTGGGGCCAGTTGCGCTTCGCGGCGAAACTGCCGGGCGTGCTCGCGCTCGGCACGCTGCTGCTGGTCGCCTCCTTCCTGCTGATGACCGTCGCCGAAATCCTGCGCCGCCGCGCCGCCAGACGCACCCAGAACGAGGGAGGGCTTTATGCCTGAGCAGGCCCCATCCGCACGAACCCTGTCCGAACGGACGATGATCGAGATCAACGGCGTCACCCGCAGCTACGGCGCCTTCAAGGCGCTCGACGATGCGTCCTTGACCATTCGCGAGGGCGAATTCTTCTCGCTGCTCGGCCCGTCCGGCTGCGGCAAGACCACGCTGTTGCGCATGATCGCCGGCTTCGACAACCCGACGAGCGGTTCGATTTCGGTCGGCGGCCAGCCGATGGAAGGCATTGCGCCCAATCGCCGACCGACCAACATGGTGTTCCAGAGCTATGCGATCTTCCCGCATCTCAATGTCGAGCAGAACGTCGCCTATGGCCTGAAGCGGCTGAAATTGCAGGGCGGCGAGGAGAAGCGCCGCGTCGAGGAGGCCTTGGCGCAGGTGTCGCTAACCGGTCTCGGCAAGCGGCTCGCCACCGAACTGTCCGGCGGCCAGCGGCAACGCGTCGCGCTCGCCCGCGCGCTGGTGATGCGGCCCAAGGTGCTGCTGCTCGACGAGCCGCTGTCGGCGCTCGACAAGAAGCTGCGCGAGCAGATGCAGGTCGAACTGCGCCGCCTGCAGCAGGCTGTCGGCATCACCTTTGTGCTGGTCACCCACGACCAGTATGAGGCGCTGGCCATGTCCGACCGCATCGCCGTGATGTTCGGCGGCAGGATCGCGCAGGTCGCCTCGCCCAAGGAGATCTACCAGCGGCCGGTCAACCGCCAGGTCGCCGACTTCCTCGGCGGCATGAATTTCGTCAAGGCCGAGATCGTCGAGGAGAACGGCGCCTCGCTGGTCGTCGACACGCTGGGCTTCGGCCGTGTGAAGACCGACAAGCCGAAGGCCTTCGTGCGCAATGGCGGCGGCGCCACGCTCGGCATCCGCCCGGAGCGCCTGCGCGTCCTGTGGGACAATGCGACGGCCAAGTTCGAGGTTGCCGGAAAGGTGGTCGAACGCCACTATTTTGGCGAGATCACCCATTTGATCGTCGAGATCCCCGGCCTGGAAAAGCCGCTGTCGGTAACCGAGACCAACGATTTCGGCGCCGACGATATTCCGGTCGGCACTTCGATTCGCCTCGCCTACGATCCCGAAGCCCTGGTGGCGGTGGCGGATTGACGGTCCGCGATGATCTTTCGCGCCGCTATGCGACCGGCAACGATCGCCCCTTCGACATAGCCGGGAAATGACGGCGACAGCTCCGACGATGCGAAATGAACAGGCGGCGCGCCGGCCAGGAGCACAGGTTCGGCATCGGTCGCCGCGACGTCGACGATGAGGTCGCTGTAGCCGCCGCCGCTCCAGCGGTCATGCGTCCAGTCGCGCTGGCTGAAACCCGCGATTTCGGCCGCGTCGGGACCGAGGGCTTCCACCAGTTTCCCGGTCACTTCGGCGCGCAGTGCCGCCTCGCCGAGCTCACCCCAGCGCAGGGCGAGCGGGCCGCCGACGAAGACGACCAGCGCCGCGTGGCCTTCATCCGGACTGGCATCGCAGGCGAACAGCCCCGGCGGGTCGCGCCACATCACCATGCCGCTCAAGCCGCGGCGGCGCCAGAAGGCAGCGGGGTAGCGCACCAGCACCTTGATCACGGCGCCGCTTTCCCAGACGCCGAGTGCCTTCGCCAGGGATTCGGGCAAGGCGGGTGCGAAGCCCAGTTTCGCCACCATGACCGGCGGCACCGCGACAAGTGCCGCCCGCGCTTCAATGACACCCGCCGCCGAGACGATACGAACGCCTTGCGGTCCATGCTCGATGCACGAAACGGCTGCGTTGAGCCGCAGCCGGTCGCCGAGATCGCTGGCCAGGTCCTCTGCCACTGACTGCATCGTCTCGCGCAGGAAATACTGCAGCTCCGGCACCTCATTGGTGATGCGCCGATCATTGTCGATCAGGTGCCAGAGCGGCAGTTTCTCCAGCGCCAGGCACCACAGGCCTTCGATCATCGAGCGGAAGGCTGCCTTAACGGCATCGGCATCATCCTGCCGGTCGAGCCAGGCGGCAACCGTCAGCCCGGCAATCGAGGGATCGTCCGGCGCGATCGCGTTCATCCGCTCGCGGATCGCCATCGAACCAGAATAGGTTCGCTTCGCCTCGGCGGCGGAGATTGGCGGCTGGGCGACAAACGCGCCCTCGACATGGGTTTCGACAAGCGTCCTGCCGCGCGCGTCGACAAGCGCCATCAGCTCCGGCATGTCCTCGCACAGGAACTGGCCGCCACTGTCGATGCGCTCGCCGAAGCCGATCTCCACCGATTCGACGCGCCCGCCGACACGGTCGCGCGCCTCGAGCAGCACGAAATCGACGCCGGCCTTTTTCAGCTCGAGCGCTGCCGACAGACCGGAGAAGCCGGCGCCGATGATGACGACATCGGCTCTTGCGGATCCGCTGTTCAATAGCCGGCCTTGATCTTCTCGAACTCGGCGACCATGCGCTGCTTCAGTGCCGGCGGCACCGGCTGCTGGAACAGCGTCTTGTCGAGGAATTTGTCGAGATTGTCGAAGCCGCGGTCGGCCAGCACCTGGTGATCGACCGCGGCCATGCCGGCACCGTTGCCATGGCCGTAGCCGAAGGTCTTGACCATATAGTCCGACACCCCCGGCGCATTGACCGCGCTGAGGAAATCATAGGCCTGGTCGAGCTTGCCCGGCGCGTCCTTCATCAGCACATAGCCGCACACCCAGGTCGAGATGCCTTCCTTGCTGTCGCGGTTCATGGCGATCGGCAGGCCTTGCCCCTTCAGCGTCACATAGGTCTCGTTCCAGCCCCAGACGAGATCGACCTCATTGCCGATGAAGGCCTGGTTGAGATCGGTGTCGTCGGTCCAATAGAAACGGATGTTCTTGTGCACGTCGCGAAGGAAGGCGGACGCCTCCTGGAACTGGGCATCGGTCATCCCTGTCCAGTCTTTCAGCCCGATGACCAGGCTCGCCAGCGCATAGGCGTCGTCGACATTGTCGCCGATGGTGACGCGGCCCTTGAACTTCGGGTCGGCGAAGATCCTGAGCGATTGCGCCTGCTCCGGCGTCACCTTGTCGGTGCGGTAGAGAAGCGAGGTGTTGCCCCAGTCGAATGGCATGAACCACGCTTTGCCGTCGTCGGTGGTGGCGAGATCCTTCATCGCCATGATGCCGGGATTGAGGTCTTTCCAGCCTGCTATCCTCGACGTGTCGAGCGGCTGCAGCATGCCCGCCTCGCGCCACTTGACCACGCTTTGCGAACAGGGATGCGCGATGTCGGCCTTGAAGCCGGCTCGCATCTTTTCGAAGGCCTCGTCCTCGTCGCCGAAGAAGGCGAAGGTCGGCTCGGCGCCGTATTTGGCGGCATAGGCGGGGTGCAGCAGCGGGTCCTCATAGCCGGACCAGTCGAACACGACGAGGTCGCCGCCACCTTCCGCCCAGGCATAGACGGTGCCGGCGCCGATCACGCAGGCGACGGCAAGGGCAAGGCGGCGTAGCATTGGCTTCATGGTGCGAATTCCCCCGTCGCGAAAGGCTGCCGCGAGGTTATGAGAATTCGCCTCTCTTGGCGAGCCCGCCCGCCCACCATCTCCGCAGACGGGCGGGCGGCCGAACCGGCTCAATATCCAGCTTTGATCTTCTCGAACTCGGCGATCATCTTGAGCTTGAGCTGCGACGGCACCGGCGACTGGAACAGCGTCTTGTCGACGAATTTCTGCACGTCGTCATAGCCTTTTTCCTTCAGCACGGCCTGATCGACGCCGGCCATGCCCTTGGCGTTGGCCTGGCCATAGCCCCAGTCCTTGACCAGCACCTTGGCGGTTTCGGGATCGTTGACGGCGTTCAGATAATCATATGCCTTGTCGACATTGCCGGGCGCGTCCTTGAACAGCACATAGCCGCAGACCCAGGTCGAAATGCCTTCGTTAGTGTCCTTCTTGGCCTTGATCGGCACGCCGGCGGCGACCGATTCCACGGTGGCGTCGTTCCATGCCCAGGCAAGATCGACCTCGCCGCCGCTCAAAAGCTGCACCACGTCCGTTGTGTCGGTCCAGTAGGAGCGCACGTTCTTATGCACCTGGCGCAGGAAATCCGACGCCTGTTTGAACTGGTCGTCGGTCATCTTGGTCCAGTCCTTGACGCCGATGGCGAGGCTCGCCAGCGCATAGGCGTCGTCGACATTGTCGCCGATCGACACCCGGCCCTTGAACTTCGGATCCGCGAACGCCTTCAGCGACTGCACGTCCTTGGCGTCGACCTTTTCGGAATTATAGGTGAGCTGGGTGTTGCCCCAGTCCCAGGGCATGAACCAGGCCTTGCCGTCCGCGGTCGTGGCGAGATCCTTCATCGCCATGATTCCGGGATTGAGATCTTTCCAGCCTGTGATCTTCGATGTGTCGAGCGGCCGCAGCAGGCCGGCCTCGCGCCATTTCACCACGCTCTGCGAGCAGGGATGGCCGAGATCGGCCTTGAAACCCGAGCGCACCTTTTCGAACGCCTCGTCCTCGTCGCCAAAGAAGGCGAAGGTCGGCGAATCGCCGTTCTTCTCGACATATTTCGGATGGAAGCTCGGATCCTCATAGCCGGACCAGTCGAACACGACCAGGTCTTTGTCGGCGGCAACCGCCAGGGCTGCGGCCGAGGCCGCCAGCACGCCGGTCAATGCCAGGGTCAATGTCAGGCGTCGGGCCAATGTCAGCCGCTGGATTGATGTCTTCATTGCTGTTCCATCCTCTTTTATTTTATCGATTGCTTCATGCCTTGCGACGGGTGGCGGCTGCTCCCTGGTAATGTTTAGGGAATGCGGCCGACAGGAATTCGTTGGCTGCCTGCAAGGCGCTCTCGCGGGTAGTGTCTTCGGTGCCCATCATCAAGCGCAGCCACAGTCCCTCCAGCATCGCGCTGAGCGCCAGCGCCATGACCTGCGGCTCATAGGCATAGCCGCCGCTTTGCTTGAGCGTCGCGCAAAGCTCGATGAAGATGTTCTGGTAAACGGCATCGCGGGCGCTGCTCAGCGCCTGATAGGTCGGCCGCGACTTGGCCTCGCCCCAGAAGGCGCACCAAGCCGCCAGCTTGCGCTTGTTGCAGATCGAACGGTCGAAATCGGCCGCGACCAGGGTCCGCAACTGGTCGGCGGGATCGTTCCCCGCTTTCTCCAAGGCATTGCGCCAATGCGCCGAGTACTCGTCATACATATGCTGCAAGGTCGCGATCAGCAGTTTTTCCTTGCTCTCGAAATGGAAATTGACGATGCCGCGCGACAGGCCCGCGCCATCGGCGACGTCGGCCATCGTCGTCTCCGAATAGCCGCGCTTGGCCAACGAATCGATCGTCGCCTCGATCAGCTGAAGCTGCCTGACCTCCTTGGAAGCCTTACGCCCGCGTTTCTCGGGTTCGCTCGATGCCTCGGCGGACTGCTCTTGGCGTGCTGCAATTTTCATGGGTGCGGTCATGCTCCACATCGCCGGCTAGCCGACCATCTTCGGTTTTTGCCCGCGAAGATGAGTGGGACGGTGCTCGCCACTGTCAAGCACCTTCTGCATGGCCTCCCAGGTTCGTATGTTCTTGTCGACATAGGCGGCGCCCACTGCCGCCGCGACCGTCGGATAGAGCGGCCCCTTCAGCCTTTCCAGTTCGCCCCGCGCCACCTCGCGGTACCAGGGATTCCGGTCGCGAACCGCGATCTCGGCAAAGCCCGCCTAGCGCATCGCCTGTGCGTAGCGCGCCGGCGAGGCCATCGCGAAGGACAGCCCTTCGGCGGCGACATAGGCCTTCATCTCCGGTGATGGTTCGCCGTCATGCGAGATCATCCAGTTTGATGCCGCAAAGGCGCCGCCGGCCTTGAGCACGCGGAATATCTCCGCAAACAGCGTATCCTTGTCGGCGACATGCAGCAGCGCATCCTTGGAGAAGACGACGTCGAACGACTGATCCTCGAAAGGCAACCGCCCAGGCGGCGCCTGGATGAAGCTGGCGCGGTCGGCAAGCCCGCGGGAGGCTGCCCGGCGCCTGGCCGTTTCGATCACCGGCCGCTCGACATCGAAGCCGGTGACGTGCGCGGCGCCATGCCGTTCGACCAGATGCAGCGTGATGCCTCCGGACCCGCAGCCGATGTCGAGCACGGTCTTGCCTGCGAGCGAAAGTCCCTCGAGCACGCGGTCGACTTCGTCGGGCCCGCCCGGCGACAGGTAGCCGTCGCCCCACAGCGCCTCGAGGAAGCGGATGGCGGCTCCGTCATACTCCGGCTCGGCCTCGGCCGTTTCGATCATCAACCCTCGATCCCCAATCGACGAATGTCCGTCTCGAACGCCTGCAAAGCCTAGCCCATGTCTGGGAAAACGCAACATCATTTGTTGAACATTCATTCAATATGGCTGGACAAAACGACGACTACCGTGCCAAATTTCGCGCATTGAGGGGACGGATTACGCCAAAATGAACAGCGGATCGCATGGAAAGACTGGGCCAAAATGAAAGCTTGGGGTGCGATCGTCATCGGCGGCGGACACAACGGACTGGTCAACGCCTGCTATCTCCAGCGCGCCGGGCTCGACGTGCTGGTGGTGGAGAAGAATCCCTGGGTCGGCGGCGCCGCCACCAGCCGGGAATTGACGTCGGGCTTCCTCTATTCCAACTGTTCCTATGTCTGTTCGCTGTTTCGCCCTGAAATCATGCGCGACCTCGAACTGCCGCGCTTCGGCCTGCAGGTTATCTCCTATGAGGGCGGCGCGGTGTTCACCAGGGATGGCGATTATCTCGCCAATTACCGGGACCATGATGCACACCGGCGCGAATTTGCGCGCTTCTCGAAACGCGATGCCGAAGCCTACGACCGTTATGCGCGCGACGTGACGCGCCAGTGCCGTTTCATCCAGCCGCTGTTGATGCGCACCGCGCCCGACCCGACCAGTCTGCGGCCGCGGGATCTGGGCGAGCTCCTTTATCTGGGCAAGAAATTCGCGGGCCTGTCGGCGGAGGAAATGGCGCTGACGCTGCGCTTCTGGACCATGTCGATCTCAGACTTCCTCGATGAATATTTCGAGACCGATGTCATCAAGGCCAATTTCGCTTTGTCCGGCATCATCGGCACGGCGCTCGGTCCGATGTCGCCCGGCACGGCTTATGTGCTGCTGCACCACTATATGGGCGAGGTCGACGGCTCGGTCGGCGCCTGGGGCTATGCGCGCGGCGGCATGGGCGCGGTGACAAAAGCGCTGGCGGCATCCTTCAAGGCGTCGGGTGGAACCATTCGCACCGGCGCCGAGGTCGACCATGTTCTGGTGAGCCGCGGCAAGGCCAAGGGTGTGGTGCTGGCTGGCGGTGAGGAGATCCGTGGCAAGCTCGTCGTCTCCAACGCCGACGTGAAACGAACCTTCCTGAAACTGGTCGAGGAAAAGGAACTGCCCGAGATTTTCCTGCGCCGGGTCAGGAACTTCAAGATCCGAGGTTCGTCCGGCAAGGTCAACATCGCGCTGGACTCGATGCCCGAATTCCCAGCTCTGCCGAAGGATTCGCCGGTTTATCGCGGCGACATGCATTTCACCGATTCGATGGAGCGGATGGAGCGCGCCTATGACGACTGGAAGGCCGGGCGCTGGTCGGCCGACCCCTTCCTCGACATGGTCATCCCGACGACGCTCGACCCGACGATGGCGCCGCCGGGAAAACACTTCATGAGCTGCTTCGTGCAATACGCGCCGCCCAAGGTGAACGGCCATGAATGGACCGACGCCGATCGCGACGGATTCGCCGAAAGCGTGATTGCGCAGATTGCCGACTACTCGCCCGGCTTTCGCGACCGCATCGTCCACATGGAGGTGCGCACGCCGCGCGAAATCGAGGCCGAGGTCGGGCTCACCGAAGGCAACATCTTCCAGGGCGAACTGACCTTCGACCAGCTTCTGTTCAACCGCCCGGTGCCGGGCTACGCGCAATACCGCTCGCCGGTCGGCGGGCTTTACATGTGCGGCTCCTCGACCCATCCCGGCGGCGGCGTCATGGGCGCGCCCGGGCGCAATGCCGCGGCCGAGATCCTGCGCGATCTCGCCAAATCGATCTCACATATGAGCCCGGCCCATGACGTCATATGATGCAATCGTCATTGGCGGCGGCCATAATGGCCTCGTCACTGCTGTCACGCTGGCGAAGGCAGGGCGCAAGGTGCTGCTGCTGGAAGCTGGGAACGATCTCGGCGGCGCCGCGCGCACGGAGGAATTCGCGCCGGGTTTTCATGTCTCATCGATCGCCCATCTGCTGAACAGGCTGCACCCCGACGTGGTGAAGACGCTGGAGCTGGAGAAGCATGGCTTGCGGATCACCCCAGACGACTTCGCGCCGTCGGTTGCGCTGTCGATGGACGGCCCCTCGCTGGTCCTGCACGGCGCCTATGGCGAAATGCTGACCGGTGCAAGTTCGTCGGAGCAATCGGCGTGGAAGCAGTTGCGCGCGCAACTGCTGCGCTACGCCGGCGTCCTGGAACCCTTCCTCTCGCGTCGTCCGCCCGATCTGGCCGGCATGTGGCTGCTGGAGACGGCGGCGCTCGGCCAGACCGCTCTGGCGCTGAAAAGGCTCGGCAAGGAAGACATGCGCGATTTCCTGCGCGTGCTCTTGATGAACGTCGCCGACCTGCTCGACGAGCAGCTTGCCGACATCAGGCTGAAAGGGCTGCTTGCCTTCGACGCGACGCTCGGCAGCCATCTCGGTCCGCGCTCGCCCACCTCGCTGCTCGGCCTCTATTACCGGCTGGCCGGCGAGGCCGGCGGTGTGGCCGGCGCGCAGATAGTGCCGAAGGGCGGCATGGGCGCGGTGATCGCCGCCATCCGCGCCTCGGCCGAAAAGGCCGGCGTGAACGTCCGCACATCGGCGCCTGTCGCAAGGATCATTGTCGAGAAAGACCGCGCCGTCGGTGTCGCATTGGACAATGGCGAGGTGCTGCGCGCCAGGACGATCGTCTCCGCGACAAATCCGGCGACGACTTTGCTCGACCTTGTCGGTCCACGCGAACTCGACACCGGCTTCGTGCGCAAGGTGAACAACATCCGCATGAAGGGTGATGTCGCCAAGCTTCACCTGGCGCTCGACAGGCCGCCGCAATTCACAGGTGCCGATGCCGCCGGCCACAGGGGGCGGCTGGTTATCGCCCCCTCGCCCGATCATGTCGAGCGCGCCTTCAATCCATCCAAATACGGCGCGTTCTCGCCCGAACCGGTGATGGAGATCACGCTGCCAAGCCTCGCCGATCCATCGCTCGCGCCCGACGGCGCCTGCGTGCTGTCGGCGGTGGTGCAATACGCGCCCTATGCTCTGAAAGAGGGATGGGGCGCCGGCAAGGCGAAATTCCTGGAGGCAATCATGGCTCAGCTCGAAGCCTACGCGCCAGGCATCGGCAAGACGGTGCGCCACACCGAGCTCTTGACGCCCGCCGACATCGAAACGCGCTACCGCATGCCGGGCGGCCACTGGCACCACGGCGAGTTGCAGGCCGACCAGATGCTGATCTCGCGCCCGGTCTCGGGCTGGTCCGGCTACGACACACCGCTCGACGGGCTGTTTCTCGCCGGTGCCGGTTCACATCCCGGCGGCGGCGTCTCCGGCGCACCTGGATTGAACGCCGCTCGACGCATCATTGCGATGAAGGGGTAAGGCGATGTTTCAGTTGGCGGCAGTCGCGTTCTACGGCGAAGGATCGCCAGCATGAATCAGCAACCATCATCCGCCCGCATCGCCGCCCAATCCCACTTCCGCACGTTGCGTCTCGGCACGCCTTTCCAGCCGCGCATCGATGCTCTGGCCAAGACCCAGGATTGGTACAACTGGGCGGGCTACCGCGCCCCCCATTCGCTGTGGGACGAGGAGCTCGAATATTTCGCCATTCGCAGCCAGTCGGCGCTCTTCGACATCTCGCCGATGACCAAGTACCGCGTCGAGGGACCGGACGCCCAGGCCTTCCTCGACCGCGTCACGCTGCGCGACGTGACCAGGCTGAAGCCGGGCCGCGTCCATTATACCGCATGGTGCGACGACGAGGGCTTCGTCCTCGATGACGGCACGCTGTTCCGGCTCTCGCCGATGCGGTTCCGGCTGTGCTCGCAGGAGCGGCATTTGCCTTGGCTGCTCGACAGCGCCATCGGGTTCGATGTGACGGTGGAGGAAGAGACCGAAGCCGTCGCGGGCCTGGCACTGCAAGGTCCGACCTCTTTCGCCGTGCTGCGTGATGCCGGTTTTGCCGATGTCGGAAAGCTGAAGGCATTCGACCTCGCCGAATTCCCGCATGATGGCGAAACCGTCACCATCTCGCGCACCGGCTTCACCGGCGACCTCGGCTATGAATTGTTCATGCCGGTCGACAAGGCGCTGAGCCTGTGGGACCGGCTGATGGCGGCCGGCGAACTGCGCGGCATCCGCGCCATCGGCTATACCGCGCTCAACCGCGCCCGGATCGAGGCCGGGCTGATCGTCGCCAATGCCGACTTCACGACAGCCGAACACGCCATCCGTGCCGACCGCTTGCGCATGCCCGACGAGATCGGGCTCGGCTTCATGATCGACCTGGAAAAGGCCCATTTCAACGGCCGTCGCGCCATCTTCGAGGGACGCGCCAAGCGCACGCTGCGGCATGTGCTGGTCGGGCTGGAGATCGAAGGCAACATCCCGGCCGAACACGCCATCGTCTATCACAGAAAAAGCCAGGAGGTCGGGCTGGTCAGCGCCGCCATGTGGTCGCCGATGGCCAAGCGCAACATCGCCATCGCTTCGCTGGCGCGACCACATGGTGATACTGTCGTCGACGACCTCTGGGTCGAGATCTACGCCATGCGCGAGCTGCAATACCAAAAGCTGATGAAGCGGGCCAAGGTGGTGCCGCGGCCGTTCATCAAGCTCGATCGTCGCACCGCCAATCCGCCGGCGGATTTCTGACCATGGGCGAGGAAGCCGACAAGCAGCAAGAAGAGGCGGCCGAACAGTGGGAACTGGTCAACACGCCACTCGGCGAAAAATGGTCGGGCCGCACACGCTATGCCGCCGCCATGTTCTTCTACAAGCGCGGCGAGATGAGCGCCGAGACGCTTGAGGTCTACCGCATCTGCGCGTGGCTCGATTCGGAAAACCCGCTGCCGATCATCCGCGACCGCGGCGTCGGCAAGGACTGGCTGAAGCGCATGGGGTTCGGCTGACCTGCCTATCCTATGGTTTTCTCCAGCATGGCCAGCCAGTTTCGGTAGGCGATCTTTTCGATCAGCGCGCGGCCGAAGCCGCGTGCGGCGAGCGCATCGATGAGCTTCGGCAGACCGGCGGCGTCGCCAATGACGGCCGGGATCATGGCTCCGTCGAAATCGGAGCCGAGGCCAACCCCATCCTCACCCAGCGCCTGCAGCAGGGAATCGATGTGGCGCACCATGATGTCGAGGCCGGTATCGGCATTCATCTTTCCGTCCTCGCGCAGGAAGCCGGTGGCGAAGTTCAGCCCGACCATGCCGCCGGTTTCGCGAATCGCGCCGAGCTGCCAGTCGGTGAGATTGCGTGAGTGGCCGCAGATCGCATGCACGTTGGAATGGGTCGCGACCAGCGGCGCATCGCTGAGCGCGGCGACATCGCGAAAGCCCTTCTCGTTGAGATGCGACAGGTCGATCATGATCCTGAGTTGGTTGCAGGCCTTGACCAGCGCCTTGCCGGCATCGGTCAAGCCGGGACCGGTATCGGGCGAGGACGGAAAGCGGAACGGCACGCCATGGCCGAAAGCGTTCGGGCGGCTCCAGACGATGCCGAGAGAGCGCAAGCCGGCGGCATGCAGCACGTCGAGCATGGTGAGTTCGGGATCGATCGCCTCGACCCCTTCGATATGGAATACCGCAGCGATCGAGTCGCGCGCCATGGCGCCGCGCACATCTGCGGCATTGCGGCAGACGCTCAGCGCTCCGGCCCGTTCCAGCCTGAACAGGATCGAGGCCATCGCAATCGTCGAGGCCAGCGCATCGCTGTGCGGGAGTTCGGGCGGCAAAGGCTCGGCATCGCTGGGCGTCGACGGGACAGCGCCGCGCCGGCCTCTCTCGACAGGGGGCGGGAAGATCGCGAACATGCCGCCGGCAAACCCGCCGGCCCGTGCGCGCGGCAGGTCGATATGGCCGCCCGATTTCCCTTCCATGAACAGCTTTTCGACGTCCGGGTCTTTCGACTGATAGAGTCTGAGCAGCGTGTCGTTATGGCCGTCGAAGACGGGAACGAGATCGGTTTCGGTCATGAAGGGATCATTCGGTTCGATGTGTCGCACGCCGCCCGCGATATATCATATCTACTTAGGCAAGATGGGCCGAGCGTGCAAATGCCAAAGCCGTGCTGGCCTATCACACTGTTTTACTCCCGCGGGTCCCGACTGGTAAAGCGCCGGCTGATCCTACCCCTTCAGCACGTCGGCCCACTCCGGATGACGGCGGAACTGGGCGTTGGCGAAGGGACAGAGCGGGATGATCTTCTTGCCCGCCGCGCGCGCATCCTCGACGGCGCGGGTGACGAGCCGAAGCCCGGCACCCTGGCCGCGAAACGCGTCGGGTACTTCGGTGTGGTCGATGATGATCTGGTGCTCGCCGATCCTGGTGAAGGTCATCTCCGCCTCGGCGCCGCCCGGACCACGCAGCACGTAGCGGCCCTTGGAACCACGATCTTCGAGTTCGATCTCCGGCAGTTGGTCAGGCATCACTTACTCCTTGGGCCACGCCGGCAAGGAGCCGCCGCGCCGCCTCGATTTCGTTCGGCCGCACTTCGTGCCCGCCTTCATGCCACTCCACTGTGACATCGGCGCCATCGGCGCGCAAATAGGCTTCGAGCCGCGAAGTCAGGTTCGGCGGACAGATCGGATCCCGCCTGCCGGCGGTCACCAGAATGCGGCGCCCGGCAAGACTGCCGTTCACCTCCGGTTCGAACGGGATCAGCGGGTGCATCAGCACCGCCGCGTCGAACAGGTCAGGGGCTTCGAACAGCAGCGACGCCAGGATGTTGGCGCCGTTGGAGTAGCCGAGAGCGTGTATCGCCGACGGCTTCGCCGCTGCTATCTGCGCCTTGACGAAGCCCGCCATCTTCCGAGTCGCGCGCGCCAGGTCCTGCATGTCATAGACGCCCTCGCCGGTGCGACGGAAAAAGCGCGCAGCGCCTTGTTCAGACACATCGCCGCGTGGCGAGATGATGGTTGCCTGGGGCGCGAGATCGCGCCCCAGCGAGACGAGCTGGCCCTCGTCGCCTCCGGTGCCATGGAAGACGAAGAGCAGCGGACCGCCCGGCGAACCGGGCAGCACCTTGTGGATGTAGCTGTCTGTGCTCATGACCCCGCCCCTCAGTCTTCCAGCTTCTGCAGATGCTTTTCGAGATAGGGCCGCAGGTGCTGATGCTGCGCCGGCAGCTTCAAGGCTTCACCGAGATGGGCGGTGTCCTCGTCGCGGTCGAAGCCCGGCTCGTTGGTGGCGACTTCGAACAGAACGCCGCCCGGCGTGCGGAAATAGATCGCCCAGAAGTAATCGCGGTCGATCACTGGCGTCACCTGGTAGCCGGTATCCATCAGCGCCTTGCGCACTTCGAGCTGCCTGGCTCGATCCTCGACGGCGAAAGCGACGTGATGGACCGAGCCCGCGCCGAGATCGGCAAAGGCGGCACCGGGTAGCGATTCGATGTCGACGACGTCGGCGCCATTGCCGTTCCTGATCGCCAGCCGCCTGACATTGCCGGATTTGTCGAGCTCCTCATAGCCCATGAACTTCAAGAGTTCCTCGGTGGCGCCGCCATCCTTCAGGCGCAGCGACACGGAGTGAAAGCCCCGGATCGCCTCGTCGGCGGGAATGCCGCCCTTCACCCATGGCGCGCGCGTGTCGGCCCTGTCCTCGACGAGCGCGAAACCGTCGCCGTCCGGTCCGGCGAAGGCCAGACGCTTCTCGCCAAAGGTCTCTTCGCGCGACAGGCCGGCGATACCTTCCTCGGCGAAGCGCCTTTCCCAATAGGCGAGCGTGCCTTCCGGCACCGAATAGGCGGTGGTGCCGACTTCGCCGACGCCGTGACGGCCCTTGCCGATATTGGGAAACGGAAAATAGGTCATCACCGAACCCGGCGTGCCGAGCTCGTCGGCATAGTAGAGGTGGTAGACGTCGGGCGCGTCGAAATTGACCGTTTTCTTGACCCGGCGCAGGCCGAGCTTCCCAGTGAAGAACTCATTGTTCTGGCGGGCATCGCTGGCCATCGAGGTGACGTGATGCAAACCCTTGATCTGGTCGAGCATGAGTGCTGCTCCCTTGTTCTATTGCGGCCCCTGCCGCTGTCCTCGCCAATATGAGCATCGGCCTGTTCCCGTCAAAGGCGACAAAGACGGGATGGACTGTACTCTGGAAGTGAACAATCGAAAGCAGTTTGTTCACCGAACCACCAGCAGCCCGGGCTTGCGCCGGGGCGGGATTTCGGTTCCATGAGCGACGCTCGCACATTAGCCAAGGATTATCGCCAGTGACCGGAAAAGGCAGGCGTCCGAACGTTCTCCTGATCACCTGCGACCAATGGCGCGGCGATTGCCTTTCGGCGGCCGGCCATCCCCTGGTGAAGACGCCGAATGCCGACGCATTGGCAGCGGAAGGCGTATTGTTCAAGCGGCACTATGGCGGCGCGGCACCCTGCTCGCCGGCCCGTGCCTGCCTCTATACCGGCCTCTACCAGATGAATAACCGGGTTTGCCGCAACGGCACGCCGCTCGATGCCCGTCACGGCAATATAGCGCTTTCGGCGCGCGCGCTGGGCTACGATCCGACGCTGTTCGGCTACACCGACGTATCGCTGGATCCGCGCCGGCTCGCTCCGGCTGATCCGCGGCTGCGAAGCTATGAAGGCGTGCTTCCTGGTTTCACGGTGCGCCAATTGCTGCCAGAGCATCAGAAGCAGTGGCTGTCATGGCTGGGAATGCAGGGCATCGATACCGACGCCGGCTCCCCCGCGATCCATCGACCGGCGAACGGGGCAGGCGACGCCGGCTCCGTGACGACTGCGCCGCCCGTCTATTCGAAGGAGCAGACGCCGACGGCTTTTCTTGCCGGCGAATTCATCCGATGGCTGGGCGAACAGGATCATGCCGCGCCCTGGTTCGCGCATCTCTCTTTCATCAGCCCACATCCGCCCTTCATCGCGCCTGCACCATACGACGCGATGTACGACCCCGCCGACGGCCCCGGCTTTCGCCGCGCGGCAGGCTGGCAGAAAGAGGCGGACAGCCATCCCTATCTCGCCTACGATTTCGGCAGGCAGAAAAAGCACAAGTTTCGACCTGGCGCCGCCGGCAGCGTACATGACTGGAGCGAGGATGATTTCCGCCGCATCCGCGCGATCTATTACGGCATGATCTCGGAAGTCGATGCGCAGCTCGGCCGTATCTGGCAGGCGGTCAAGACGGCGGGCGCGTGGGACGACACGATCGTTGTGCTTACCTCCGACCATGCCGAGATGATGGGCGACCATTTCATGCTGGGCAAAGGCGGCTTCTTCGACGCTAGCTATCATATCCCCCTGGTCATCCGCGACCCGCGTCACGGCCACACCGCAGGCGTGGCCGTCGACCGCTTTACCGAGGCGGTGGACATATTGCCGACCTTGCTCGACCTGCTGGGCGGCGAACCGGCGCCGCATCTCGACGGTCACTCGCTGCGGCCGTTCATCGTCGGCGAGGAGCCGTCGGACTGGCGCGACGCCGCGCATTGGGAATTCGATTTTCGTTCGATCGCGGAAGGCGAAGCCGAACGGCATTTCGGCCATGCCTCGCGCCAGTGCAATCTCGCCGTGATCCGCACGGAAAAATTCAAATATGTGCATTTCGGCGGCGGCCTGCCGCCCTTGCTGTTCGACCTGGAGAAGGATCCCGCCGAGCTCGCCAATCTCGCCGCCGATCCCGCCTATCTCCCGACCAGGCTCGAGTTCGCCGAACGGCTGCTTGCCTGGCGGGCCGAACATCTCGACCAGTCGCTGGCGCTGGCGGAGCTGACCAGGGATGGCGTTGTGGGCTATGTAAGTAGGGCAGTAGGGGAATAGGGAATCCCTACTGCCCTACTGCCCTACTGCCCTACTGCCCTACTGCCGTTGTTGCTATCTCACGATCATCCGCTGCTGCTCGCGGTTCTGCGCATAGCTGCCTTTGTCATAGGCGGCCTGGGCCTCGAGCTGCTCCTTGGTGAAGGTCGTGTAGAGATATTTGTTACCGTCCTTGTCGGTCATGAATTTCAGGTTGTCCATGCCGACGGCGACTTCCTTCTCGCCGACGCCGAGGAAACCGCCGACATCCACGATGACCGCGTCGGTCTTGTTGTCGGGCGTCAGCACGACATCGCCGATCTCGCCGACCTTGACGTCGTTGGCGCCATAAACTGTGGTACCCTTGAGATCGTCGCCCCTGACCTCGCCGACAGGCATTTCGGTCAGTTTGGATTTGTCGATCGCTGCGGTCTTCGTCTGGTCGGGAGCGGTCGCATCAGGCGTGGAGGCGGACGGGGCCTGCGCCGTCTTGTCCATCGGAGCCGTATTGGTTGTCGGCGCGACGGCCGGGGTGGACGCAGCAGGTGCGTTCGATGCCGTCGTGACCGGAGCCGGATCATAAGCCTTGCGGTTGAAGTCCGGCAATGCCTGCAGCTCTTCCTTGGTGGTTTGAGCCACCAGCCAGCGGTCGCCGTTTTTCTCGGCCCACTGGGCCTTGCCGAAATCATACGTGACGTTCTTCTCGCCGATGCCGAGGAAGCCGCCGACGCCGATGACCAGTGATTGCGCCTTGCCTTCCTTGGTCAGGACGATGTCGTTGACGTTGCCGATGTTCTGCGCATCGTCGCCGGTCCCGTTATAGACGCTCTCACCGATGATATTGGTGGCGAGATTGCCGTCGGCGCGCTTCACCGGTTCCGCCGGAGCCGCGTTCATGTCGACTGGCGCCTGGGCGGTATCGCTCGGCGCGGATGTGGACGGCGCCTGTGCGGCTGTCGATGCGGCCGGTGCCGGAGCATAGGGCTTGGTGTCGAACTCCGGCTGCGCCGTCAACTGGTCCTTGGTCGTCTGGGCGACCAGCCAGCGGTCGCCGTTTTTCTCGGCCCACTGCAGCTTGTCGTAATCGAACGCGACATTCTTCGTCCCGACGCCCAGAAAGCCCCCGACGCCGATGACTATGGATTTGGCCTGACCGTCCTTGTCGAAGACGATGTCGGTTACTTTGCCGATATTCTCGGCATTGTCGCCGGTGCCGTTATAAACCGATTCACCGATGATGTTGGTGGCGATGCTGCCCTCGGCGTGCACCACAGGAGCGGCGGGTTGCTCCGCGCCAGGCGCAGCCGGTGTCGGAGTCGTCTGCGCATGCGCGCCCGTCGCCACGAACATGGCAAGAGCAGTCGTGGCTAAAAGATTGCGGATCATGATGGTGTCTCCTCGTGCCTGATTTCATGCATGCCGCACCGGCCTCCGCCGTCACCGGCGACGGGCGAACGCGGCATTCGCCTGATCACAACGTCGTGACTGCGCCCATTGTTCCGACAAAAGCCAGGACGCATATTCTCCGCACACGCGGCTCGCAACTTGCGTCCTGCAAAGGGAAATTCGCCGCATCATCCGGAACCTTTTTGCTACTTGCGCCGTTCAGCCGACGGCTGGAGCTTCTCCGGCTCGGAGTTTTTTTGAGAACACGGAGGGGACATGCGGTTTGCGGCGGTGCTGAACCGGGACGGTGGCACCTTGCGTACCACCGACCTGGATGGCTTTCGCGATCGCATGCGCGACTTGCTGGAGGCGGCAGGCCATTCCATCGATATCGACGTGGTTGCCGGCAAGGACATCGTGCCGGCATTGGACAACGCGGCTTCGCGTCGCGGCATCGACGTGGTTCTCGCCGGCGGCGGCGATGGCACGATATCGGCGGCGGCGGCGCGGCTGATGGGCAAGAAAAAGGCGCTGGCCATATTGCCCGCAGGCACCATGAACCTCTTCGCGCGCGGGCTCGGCATCCCGCAGACGCTCGATGCGGCTTTGCGATCCTTCGCCGATGGCGAGGTGATGGCGGTGGACATCGCCACCGCCAATGGCCGGCCTTTCGTGCATCAGTTCTCGATCGGCATGCACGCCAAGATGGTGCAGCTACGCCAGAACATGGAGTTCGGCTCCCGGCTGGGCAAGATGCGGGCATCCGCGAAAGCGGCTTGGCAGACGATCAAGAATCCGCCGGCGATGACGGTCACCCTGACCATTGGCGAGGCCGAGATCACGGCGCGAACCACCGGCGTCGGCATCACCAACAACCTGTTTGGCGAGGGTCACCTGCCCTTTGCCGACAATCCGGCGGGCGGCGTGCTCGGCATTTATGTCACGGTCGCGCGGCAGCGCGCCGAACTGGTCAAGTTCTTCTTCAACGTCGCGCGTGGCAAATGGCGTGACAATGAACATGTCGAAATCCATCAGACAGAGCGGGCTGTGCTGAAGATCCGGTCGGCGGCCAGGAAATACCGCGCCGTCCTCGACGGTGAACTTATCAAGCTCGAGGACGAAATTACCATCGAAATCCACCCGGGCGCCTTGAACGTGCTGGTGCCGCGGCACGCCATGCGGGCAAAGGCGGCCTGATGCAGGGGCAGCCGACGAGGAACAGAAGACTAGCCGCTCGGAGCGCTGCCTTGTTCGGTGGTCGAGGATTTCGTGTACTCGCCGTAAATCTCGACGATGCCCCAAACGACAAAGGCCAGGAGAAGTCCCGCAATCAGGATCCGCAAGCCGTGCCAGCCCCAGTGTCCCTGACGCGCTTTGTTTTCAGGAATGGTCTTGGGCATAGCCGGCCTCGATGCGATGTGGACGCGTTGAGCGTCTCTGGCAAAACATCTTCGGGTAACGGTTCCTTGCTACGAAGGTTCCGCGTTTGGCCAAGCCCTTCGCCGGCAAGTCGGCAAGGCGAAGTCGGAGGGCTCGCGAAGAGGCGTTGGGGACGCTGGTGAACAAGACGGCGAAAACGGCGTCGAGCCTGCCGGCCGAAGTATTGCACGTCGTCAACGACGCCGGCCGGCTGGCCGTGCTGCACGGCTTGCAGGCGCTGGATACGAAGGCTGACGCCGACTTCGACGGCGTCAGCCGCCTTGCCGCGGCCGCCATGCGCGCACCGGTCGCGCTGGTTACGCTCGTCGACGTCGAGCGGCAATGGTTCAAGTCGCGTGTCGGCCTGGACGAGATCGAGACCGCAACCGACATCTCCTTCTCCGCCCATGCGATTGCGGCGGGCGGCGAACTGATGGTGGTACCCGACGCGACCTTGGATCCGCGTTTTAAAGCCAACTCACTGGTCACGGGCAAGCATCACATCCGCTTCTTTGCGGGCGCGCCGGTGACCGTCGCCGGCGCCAGGATCGGAACGCTCTGCGTTTTCGACCGCAAGCCCCGTCCCTTTCCATCGCGCGTCAGGCTCGACCAGTTGAAGGCGCTGGCCGGCCTAGCCGCCAGCCTGTTCACGCTGAAGGATGCGACGCGCAGCGGCGCCATCGCCGAGGCGGCGCTGGTTCGCGAAGAAAAACGGCGCGCCATAGCGCTCGACGCGGCATCGCTTGCCAGCTGGGCTTGGGACATCCGCACCGACATGATCGAATGCGATGGTTTGCTGCCGGAATTGTTCAATCTGCCGCGATCGAACCGGTTGCGGGCGCGCGACATCCTGATGGCAATAGATCCACGCGACGTCTATCAGACCGAAACCCGCTTCCGCGACGCCTTGGCCGGCGGCGACGACTATTTCGGCGAGTACCGCGTGAAAGGCTTCCATCCACCCCGCTGGCTGGCGACGCGCGGCCGCGTCATCGAGCGCGATGGCGACGGCAAGCCGACGCTGATCTTCGGGGTCAATTACGACATATCCGAACGCAAGCTTGGGGAGGAAAGGCAAAGGCTGCTGCTTCGCGAACTCAATCATCGCGTCAAGAACACGCTGGCGACCGTTCAGGCGCTGGCGACGCAGACCGTGCGCCATGCCCGGCAGCCGAGCGCTTTCCTGGAAGCCTTCGGCGCCCGGCTCCAGGCACTCGGCATTGCCCATAATCTCCTGTCCGACCGGGAATGGCGCGGCATCGGCATCCATGAACTCGTCCAGATCGAGGTGAGGCCCTTCGACACCGCCGAGCAACTGCGCATGACGATCACCGGTCCCGATCTGTTGCTGTCGCCGGACCAGGCAGTGGGGCTGGGCCTGATCTTGCACGAACTGGCCAGCAACGCCCTACAATATGGGTCGCTGTCGGCGACATCCGGCAAGGTCGATCTGAGCTGGAAGACACAAGGCAGAAAAAGCGACCGGCGCCTTGTCTTGACCTGGCGCGAAAGCGGCGGTCCTGCGGTTGCCCCGCCCGAGCGGCACGGTTTCGGCTCGATCCTGATCCGCCGCAGCCTGGCCAAGGTCATCTCCAGCGAAGTGGCGCACGAGTTCCGGCCGGAAGGCGTCTTTGCCGAAATATCCATGCCGCTGGAGGATCTCTCCAAGTGACCGGCCCAGCTTTAATCCGGGCCCAGCCTTCATCCGGTCAGCCTCAATCAGGATCGCCGCCAGCCGGCCCGCCGGGACCTGGTTTCACGTTCTCGCGGTAGATGGCATAAGCCGCCAACGCCACGGCGGGACCGAGAATGGCCCCGAGGCCGCCCTTTCCCTTGAGCAGCGCCGGCAGAGCGGCCAGTGCGGCGGTGACCCCGATTGCCGTCATGTCCGCCTTGCGCCGTTCTGCCCGGCGCCGCGCGCGCGAGCCGGCCGAGAAGCGATAGATCAGCAAGATCAGGCCCGCGACGATCAGAAAGCCGACGCCGAATCCCAACGCCGCAGCGAGCGGCCCATAGCGATCCGCAGCCCAGATATAGCCGGCCCCGATCAGGAAGCCGAGACCGCACAGCGCCGCGAGCGCGGCAAGCGCATAGACAATTGCAGCCGTGCGCGCGCGGCGCATGGCTGCAACGGTTTCGCCCGAAGCCAGGCCCGAGACAAGGGAAGCCAGCAATCCCATTTGAGCGGGACTAGCGGCGCGCCAGGAGCGCAAACAGGAAGCCGACGCCGGCGGCGATCGCCAATGAAGTCACCGGCTTCTCGCGCACGCTTGCCGCTATCTGCGCCTCTATATCCCTGGTGTTGCTGCGCAGGCTGTCAAAGGCTGCCTCGCCTTGGGCGCGCAGATGCTCGACACCTTCGGCAGCGGCACGGCGGGCGGTGCCATATCCATGCTCGCCTGTCTTTGCCAGCTGCTTCGTCAGCTTGTCGATATCGGCCTTCAACTGCCTGATATCGGCTTCGAGGTCCGAGTTCGCCCGCACTTCGCCTGCGTTCTTTCCTGCGGCAGCTGCCATTGCTTAACTCCTTGTGATTGCTTTGGTTTCAACGCGCTGCATGTCTCAAGGTTCCGAGCCCCTCGGATAAACGGGCATGATCCCGCAAAGCGGGTGTCGGTTTGCCGAAAAGATCACGCTCAATCCAATGGATAGAGGCCATCCCGGTTCCATCGATCTGGACCCTAGCTCAAAACGGGTCCTCCTGCATCCGGTCAGATCAGCGGCCGCCGTTCCTTGCCCAGCCCCTCCCAGCCGGCAAGCTGCTTCAACCCTTCATGATCGATGATCTCGCAGCCGCCATCGCGCCAAGCGATCAGCTTGCGATCCATCAGCTTGCGAATCATCTTGTTGGTATGGACCAAAGACAGGCCGAGCGTATCGGCGATGTGCTGCTGCGTGAACGCGATCCGGGTGAACCGCCCGCCATTGAGGCCAACGGCCTTGGCCCGGCTGCCGATGAAGGCGATGAGATAGGCGGTGCGCTCGATCGCGCTGCGGCGGCCGACGCTGAGCAGGTTCTCGTCCAGCATCCGCTCCTCGCGCGACGCGATCCAGGTGATGTCATAGGCCAGGCCCGGATGGTTGCGGAAAAGCTCATGCAGGGACTCCCGCTCGAACACGCAAAGCAGCATCGGCGACAAGGCTTCGACGGAATGCTGCATTTCGCCCATCACGCCGCCTTGCAGCCCGATGAGATCTCCAGGGACGGCGTAGTTGAGGATTTGACGGCGGCCATCCGACAACAGCTTGTAACGGAAAGCCCAGCCCGACAGCACCGTGTAGAGATGGGCGCTGCGGCGTCCTTCCACCAGCACCGTTGCGCCCTTGTCGACCGCGAGCTCGCCTTTCTTCAATTTGTCGATGAAGGCCAGTTCCGATCTCTCGAATTTGCGGAAACCCGGCAGCGGCCGCAGTGGGCAATTCTCGCAATCGTACCGGCGGCTGGAGGAAGCAAGGCCGTTCTGGATTGACATTTCGACCGCTCCTCGAGAGCCGCGGGCTCAGCCGCTGCGGTGGCATGTCTTTTTTAAATGACAGCGCGTCAAATAGCGATCATGACTCGCTGCGTTTCAAGGAGCCATTGCCTGTGTCGCCTTTGCTTGACGGATTGCGCATTCTTGTCCTGGAAGATGAATTTCTCATCGCCATGGATGTCGAGCAGCTTTGCCGTGATCACGGCGCCGACGACGTGGTGCTTGTCCGTGACCTGGCCGAGATCGATGGCCGACAGGTTGCCACCCAATTCGATGCGGCGATCGTCGACCTCATGCTGGGGGGCACTCCGACTTTCGACTTTGCATCGCGCCTGCGTGAAACGGGCGTGCCCTTCGTCTTTGCCTCCGGTTATTCGGATGCGGACGAGATCAAGGTTGCCTTTCCAGGGATAAGGCTGGTCAGCAAACCTTATTCGGGCGAAGATCTTGTGGAAGCGGTGGCCCGGGCCTGCGGACGAGTCCCGCCCGCCTGACGACGTCGCACCGCGTAAGAGTCAGAGCGGATGCGATGGCGATTCTGTCAGCCGTTTCGATGCGACGCTTTTTTAGTGCGCCGCCGTGCCCGTGACCTGTGCTGAGATCGCATCGGGACCGTACTCGTCTTCGCCGGAGATTTTCAGTATCTCCTGCAGGCGCGTGCGGGCTCGGCTGACGCGGCTCTTGATCGTCCCGACCGCGCAACCGCAAATCTCGGCCGCCTCCTCGTAAGAGAAGCCCGAGGCGCCGATGAGGATGATGGCCTCGCGCTGGTCTTCGGGCAGTTGCTCGAGCGCACCGCGGAAATCCTTGAGGTCGAGCTGGCCGTGCTGGGCGGGATGCACCGCAAGCCTGGCTGTCATGATGCCGTCGCTGTCCTGCACCTCGCGGCCGCGTTTGCGCATCTGCGAATAGAACTCGTTGCGCAGGATGGTGAAGAGCCATGCCTTCAGGTTGGTACCGGGCTGAAAGCTCTCATGCTTGTCCCAGGCCTTGACCAGCGTTTCCTGCACGAGGTCGTCGGCCTTGTCGGCATTCTGCGTCAGTGACACTGCGAAGGCACGCAAGCTCGGTATTGCCCCAAGCAGATCGGTCTTGAAGCCTTGTGAGACCGTTGCCATGCCTCAGTCCTTTTTCTGTGCGGGCTCGGCCCGCTCCAGTTGGCTGAGCAACTGCGCGAAACGATCCGGCACATCGTCGGAGACCAGCTCGTCGTAATACTGCTTGAGTTTGCGTCCGATTTCGGAATTCGGCCCGAGCGGGTCGCCCACGCCGTTCCGGCGCCTGATTGAGGCGCCAGTCAAGACATCTTTCGTCATTTCCTTCATTTCGCCCTTTAATCCAGCCCCATAGCCGCTCAACATAACTCAACACAACACAAGCGGCATCCTCGTCTGGTTGCCCATCCCCGATTCAAACGCCGTTCAGGCGTATTAGTTCCCGGGGCCGGAACTTTTTGCGAAAGCCAGCGTTTGTGTCGTTGGGGCTTGCAATGGGGCTTGACCTGCATTTTTAGTCAATCACGTCATCTGAGGGAGACGTCCGTCATGAGTTTATCCGCCACCATCGCTCCGCACCTGCCGTTCCTGCGCCGCTTCTCGCGTGCCGTATCGGGATCGCAGGAGAGCGGCGACGCGCTGGTTGCCGCGATGCTCGAGGCCATCATCGCCGATGTCGACATTTTTCCCGAGGCATCCAGCGAGCGAATCGCGCTGTACAAGGTCTTCGCCAAACTGTTCACGTCCGTCGCCATCCGCGTTCCACAAGAACAGGCGCAATCGGCATGGGAACAGCGCGCTGCGGCCAATCTCAATGCGATCGCGCCGCTTCCCCGCCAGGCCTTCCTTCTGGTGGCCGTCGAGGGTTTCAGCGAGGATGAGGCGGCCGAAATTCTTGGCGTCGGCGAACAGGAATTCTCAGAACTGCTTGCCCAGGCGAGCAACGAGATTTCCCGCCAGGTGGCGACCGACGTGCTGATCATCGAGGATGAACCGCTCATCGCCATGGACATAGAGGAGATGGTCGAGAGCCTGGGCCATCGGGTCGTCGGCACCGCCCGCACCCATGCCGAAGCGGTGACGATGTTCGGCAAGACGCGGCCGAAGATGGTGCTCGCGGACATCCAACTCGCCGACGGCAGCTCGGGCATCGAGGCGGTGAACGAGATTCTGTCGTCGACTTCCGTGCCGGTGATCTTCATCACCGCCTTTCCCGAGCGTCTCCTGACCGGCGAGCGGCCCGAACCGGCTTTCCTGGTGACGAAGCCGTTCAACCCGGACATGGTCAAGGCGTTGATCAGCCAGGCTCTGTTCTTCGACCGGCAGGCGAAAGCAGCCGCATAGCGATGCGCAACTGAAGTCGCCGCAAACGCGCGCAAAAGCAGGGCGCGACCAGCCGGAAGGTGCCGCTGGCCGCGCCTTGCTTTTCCGCGCCACGATGGTGCGTGGGGGGATCGTCTTTTTCGGCGAAAAGTGGAACAAACCGCATCCACCCACGTTTTTCTCACATAGTTGGAAGGAGATGGAACCATGCTTTACTGGGCGCTCGTATTTCTTGTCGTGGCAATCATCGCCGGCGCGCTTGGTTTCGGCGGCATTGCCGGTACATCTGCCGGGATAGCGCAGATATTGTTCTTCATCTTTCTCGCTTTCCTCATCATTTCGCTTCTCGCCGGCCTGTTCAGACGGGCCTGAGAGTTATCAGGCGAACACTGGAAGCCGCACCCCTCAAACGGTTTCCAGCCACCGCCGGGTGGTGTCCCACAAGGACGCCGCCCGGCGGACCGCTTTTGGGCGTCTGGTTCCCGTAAAACCTGCCTTGGAACCCATTGGACGGTGAGCCGTTCAGCCTGAGTTGGGTGAACAGGTCGGATGCGTTCCAGGGCTCGAGATACCAAGAAGAACGAGCGGGGCGACGAGGTCATCGCCCTGCATCCCGCCGAAAGCGGCATGCAACTTGGCCGGGCGCTTCTCCATGCACTGCACAATGCCGGCATTTCCGTCCTCTACCAGGACCGCGACATGAAAACGGTCTGGGCGCGGAACATGCGTGCGCCCTGGGCCGCCGACAGCAGCGAGGGCGACGGCATCCTGCCGCCGGCACAGGCCGACCGCATTGGCGCTGCCAAGCGCAACGTCGTCGCAAGCGGCGATCCGCAGCGCCTCGAGATCGGCGTCCCGATGGAGGACGGCATGCGCTGGTTTCAGGTCTGGATCGACGCCGACCATGGCGAGGCCGGCGACGTGCAAGGTGTCGTCACCACCATGGTCGAGACGACCGAGCAGCGACGCCGCGAACAGACGCTGACGACGCTGTTGCGCGAAGTCACGCACCGCTCGAAGAATTTGCTGGCAATCATCCAGAGCATCGCCACCCAGACGGGACGCTATTCCGACAGCATCGGCGATTTCCTGACCCGCTTTCGCGGCCGGCTCCAGTCGCTGGCCTCCTCCCAGGATTTGGTAACCTCCTCCAACTGGCGCGGTGCTGCCCTTCGCGAACTCGTCGCCGGTCAGGTCGGCCGCTACGGGACGGACGCGTCGCACAGCCTTCGCTTCCGCGGCGCAAATCCTTACCTCAACCCCAACGCCGCGCTGCATATCGGCCTTGCGATGCATGAACTGGCCGTCAACTCGGTCAGCTATGGCGCCCTGTCGCGGCCGGAGGGCTTCGTCGAAGTGACCGCCGTCCTCGACACCGCCGCCGATGGCGACATTGCCCTGTCGCTGACCTGGGCCGAAACCATAGGAACCGACAGCAACCAAGAGGGCAAAAAGCGCTTCGGCAGCGTCGCACTGGAACGCGTAGTGCCCTCTTCCCTGAACGGAACGGCGCGCCTCGAGATCGCGGATGGTCGCCTCGAATACCATCTCGTTGTTCCGCACGGCAATTTCGAGACGGAGTAGGCGACCGCCATTTTTTAACCGGCTGTTCACCATAGAAGCAGATGCTGTTTTTGCCAGATACCGATGGAACTGCCGAGCCGACGAGCATGCTTTCGAGGGCTTTGCCGCAGCATAGTGGGGAGGAGCGCCTTGACGGTCGCCGATATCAACAGACTCGAGCAGGCCGCTCGCATTTCGATGAGCGAATTCCAGGATCCCGAGACATCCACGGCATCGCCGGTTGCTCATGGCATCCTGCCCATCGTCGCTCCGGCGTTGGCCGCGGCAATTGTCCTGATCGCCCTGTCCCAGCTGGCCTGATCCCGCCCCCACGTTCGCGCGCGCACATCGCTCGGGTTTTTCGGCGGCCGAGGCATCGGAAAGCTGCGCCCAGAAAAAGACTCTCTTCACCAACAATAAATTGGAGCAGCAAAGGTCGTTTTTTCATGCTAAGTGACGGCTGGAGCTTATTAAAGTGAGGACACGAAGTGAGGAGTGACCCTATGCGGAAAATTCTTATTGCCATGGCTGCCGTGGTCGCCGTCAGCGGCTGTACCTCGACCGAGCAGGATGTCGTCGGCGGCGGCTTGATCGGCGCCGGCGTGGGCGGCTTGGTCGGCGGCGGCAAGGGCGCGCTGATCGGCGCGGCCGTCGGTGCCGGCTCCGGCCTGCTGGTCCGCAACCTGCGCAATGGATACTGCCAGTATCGCGATCATCGGGGTCGCATCTACACGGCTCGCTGCAACTAAGGCAATTCGGGCGGGAAAAGCGCGGAGCGGTTTTCCCGCCGGAATTGCGAGCAAGGAGCGGATCGGCGATCTATCGACGCTGAACCGCTCCGAGCAACTTGAATCGCGCGCTGCCGGGCTCATTCGCGAACCCGGCAGCGGCGCGGCAATTTATTGGCCGCCGCGTGAAGCCTGGAGCGATTCCGCCAAGGCCCGATGGCCTTCACGCCGGCAGCGGAATCCTGATTTCCACATTCAATCCGTCATCGCGATAATCGCGGTGGATCGTGCCACGCAGCTCACGCGTGACATTGAGGTCGATCAATTTGGTGCCGAAGCCGGTCGTGGCCGGGGCGTCGACCTTCTTCTGCCCGGTTTCCTGCCAGCTCAGAGCCAAGACCCGGTCACGCCCGCGCCCTTCGACCGACCATTCGATCCTGAGGGCGCCGACCGTATTGCCGGCCTCGCCATATTTCAGCGCATTCGTTGCCAGTTCGTGGAAGGTGAGGCCCAGTGCCTGCGTCGTGGTTTCGTCAAGCAGCACCTCCGGCCCGGACAAAAGCTCTTCCGGCAGCTCCTTTCCGAACACTTGGCCAAGCTCGATGCGCAGGAGATCGCCGAGATCCGCCTTCTGCCAGCGCGAGCGCGTCAGCATGTCCTGGGACGCGGCCATTGCCTGTAGCCGGGCCGAGAAAGATGCCGAGAACTCATTGACGTCGCTGGCACGTGACGCGGTCTGGCGCGCGATCGCCAGCACTCGCGTGATCGAATTCTTGATGCGATGCTTCATCTCCTGCAGCATCAAATCCTTTTCGAGCAGGCTCTTTTCCGTCGTCTCATGCAGCAGCGATGCTGCCTCGTAGGCTCGCTCCTGATAGCGCGCGACAAGCGCGATGGCGCCGGCCAGCAGCAACCCGAACAGGCCGAGCATGACTGGGATGGCCCGCGACGATGGCTGCGAGAAGGCGCTTGTCGGCCTGAACTGCACGGTCCACGGACGGCCCGCCACGCTGATCTTGCGGGTGACCAACAGCCTGTCGCCAAAGCCCGACACGGGCGGCGTCTCCGACCGGAACAGCAAATGATCCGGATCGACGCCGCCATCGTAGATTTCGGTGTTGACCGGCAGCAGCGGCGCGCGGCTGAGCGCGATCTGGAACAACTCCCTGGCCCGGAAGGCCGCGTAGAGAAAGCCTACCGTCGAGGATCGCGATGCGTTTATGGCATCAGGTGCGGTCTCGACGTTGAGCCGCACGAAGACGAGAAAGCCGGTGAAGGTCTGTGCTGCACCCGTGTCCTGGCCGAGTTGCACCAGCCCGCTCGCGTGCTGCTGGTCATCTGCCATTGCCTTCTCGATTGCCGCGCGCCGCACGGGCTCGGTGAACATGTCATAGCCGATGCTGGCCTTATTGGACGGGTCGAGCGGCTCGAACAGCACAACGGGCGTCCGCCATGGCTGGGTGGTGTCCGGATAGATCGCACGCCTGGTGCCCTGGTCATGCAGCATGTCGCGCTCGACCGTCGCCTCGTCGCCTGCTTTCACCAGCCGGAGAAAGCCGATGCCGCGCAGGCCGGCGAAATTGGTATCGACATTGAGGGCATTGAAGAACGCTTTGAACTCGCTCTGCGAGATGTCGCCATTGCGGGCGTCGAACAAGGCTTGCGACGAGCGCAGCAGCGACAGCTGCAGGTCGATCCGGCTCTCGATACGGTTGAGCGCATCGTCCGCGGTCGCGTCGAACTTGATGCGAGCCGCCTCTTGCGTCGCGAAATAGGCGAACCCCGCCATTGTCATGCTGATCAGCGCAACGGCAACGAAAGCGACGATTGGAAAAAGCTTCTTCAACGGATAATGCGGCCTATCAGCATGTGAGCCCTTTATGGGCAAGTCGCCCGGTCAACACAATGGCAAGGCCAAGCCATCCCGCCGGCTGGCATATCACCTGATCGGCAGATCGGTAACGGGCTCAGGCCAGCAGGCTTCAGGCAGCGATCTTCAACGCGCCTGGTCCGGGAATGGCGCCAGGCGGACATTTGCCCAGGATGATCATGCCCAGCACCTCGTCCTGGGTCACATCGGTGGTGCGGGCAGTGCCGACGACCTGGCCGTTTTTCATGACGCACACCCGGTCGGCCAGTTCGAATACGTCGTGAATGTCATGGCTGATCAGGAAGATGCCGATGCCGTCGGACTTGAGCTGCCTGACCAGTTCCCCGACCTGGGCCGTTTCCTGCGGTCCAAGTGCTGCCGTCGGCTCGTCCATGATCAGGATGCGGGCGTTGAACAGGATCGCGCGTGCGATCGCCACCGACTGCCGCTGTCCGCCCGACAGCTTGATCACCGGCTCCTTGAAGCGCTGGAAGCGGGGATTGAGCCTGCCCATCACCTTGCGCGCCTCGGCCTCCATGGCGACGTCATCGAGCGTGCCCCAGGCGGTCCTCAGCTCGCGGCCGAGGAACAGGTTGGCGGCGGCGTCGACATTGTCGGCGAGCGCCAGGGTCTGGTAGATCGTCTCGATGCCGTATTTCTTGGCATCGCGCGGGTTGGAGATCGAAGCCTCTTCGCCGTTGACGAAGATTTGGCCCGCGTCACGCTTGTAGGCGCCCGACAGGATCTTGATCAGTGTCGACTTGCCGGCGCCGTTATGGCCGAGCAGGGCCACGACCTCGCCGGGGAAAAGATCGATCGAGGCATCGTCGACGGCGCGAATGCCGCCGAACGCGATTGAGATGTTGCGCATGTCGACCAGCGGGTTGCCGGCGGGAGCGATCCTGTCAGCCATGATTGTCCTCCTCCCTCAAACGCGTTTGCGATAGACGGTGTCGAGCCACACCGCGATGACCAGCACGGCGCCGACGACGATGCTCTGCAGCGGCGAGTCGACGCCAAGCAGCACCATGCCGGATTGCAGCGACTGCATCAAAAGCGCGCCCAGCATGGCGCCGATGATTGTTCCCGAACCGCCGGCGAGCGATGTGCCGCCGATGACGGCCGCCGCGATCACCAGCAATTCATCGAGCGTTCCGAGCACGTTGGTGGCCGAGTTCTGCCGGGCTGACGAGATCGCGGCGGCGATCGTGGCCAGCACGCCCATGATCATGAACACTTTCATCGTGATCCAGCGTGTATTGATGCCGGCGAGGTTGGCTGCTTCCGGATTGCCGCCAATGGCAAAGACATAGCGACCAAAACGGGTGCGTTTGGTGATGAAGGTCATGACCAGCCCGACGGCGATGGCCATCAGCACCGGTATGGCGATGCCGTGGGCGATGAACAGGCCGCCCTCGGGCACGGTTATGTTGTTGGCGGCTGCATATCTGTTCACGATGCCGACTGGCCACGGATAGGAATTGGCCAGCCAAACCGCGCCCATGATGACGGCGCAGGTCAGCACGCCGATCAGCGTCTCGGCCCAGATCGGACGCAGCGGGAAACGGAAGCGCTTGCGCTGTACCCGCCCGTTGAACAGCGCAAGCACCACCGCAAGGCAGGCGGCGATACCGACCACCCAGCTCCAGGTCGCGCCGATCGATCCGGCCGGGCCGCCGCCCATCAGCTGGAACGTCGCGTTGAGCGGCGCCACCGTCTGGCCGCTGGTAACCCACCATGCCGCACCGCGCCAGACCAGAAGCCCGCCCAGCGTCACGATAAAGGCCGGCACTTCGAGATAGGCGATGACAAAGCCCTGGAAGGCGCCGATCAACAGACCGAGCACCAGGCCGATGACCAGCGCCAGCACCCAGATCCATGGGTTGCCAAGCTCAAGCCCGACGAAGCGCACTAGGAAATGCACCTGGGCGAAGCCCATGACCATGCCGATCAACCCTTCGGCGGAACCGACGGACAGATCGATATTGCGCATGACGATGACCAGCACCATGCCGCAGGCCATGATGGCGACGGCCGAGGTCTGCACCGACAGGTTCCACAGATTGCGCGGCGTGAGAAAGGTACGGCTGTCGAAATCGAGCGGATTGACGCCGAGACGCAGGCTGGACAAGACATGCAACCCGATCCAGATCAGCAGCAGCGCGCCGATCATGCCGAGCATGCGCGTGTCGATCTCGGTCGCCTTAAGGAACCGGGCGACGGCGCCGAGTTCCGACGCACGCGCGGTGTCGGCCTGCGGGTTGGACGTCGTATCGGTCATGATTTTCTCCCACCGGCCTGCCCGTCCGATGCGGGATGACGGAAGCCAGCCTAGAAGTTACCCGCCCGGGGCGGAAAAACAAATTTTCTTGAAAAAACGCCGCGGCTTGGCAGCCGCGGCGTTCATCGCATGAAATGGAAGATCAGTTGCAGGCCGCTACGCTGCCCGCCGCGACGCCGGCACAGACCTCGTCTTTCTTGATCCAGCCGGCGTCGATGACGACGTTGAGATTGTCCTTGGTGATCGCAACCGGGGTGAGGAACAGCGATTTGACGGTGTTCCCACCGGGCGTTGTGAAGTCCTTGACGCCGGCGATATCGGTCATCTTCTTGCCGTCGGCCAGCTGCGAGGCGATCTCGGCGGCATTCTTGCCGAGTTCACGCGCGTCCTTCCACACCGACACGGTCTGCGTGCCGAGCGCGATGCGGTTCAGCGCCGCGTGGTCGCCGTCCTGGCCCGAGACCGGAACGGTACCGGCCAGGCCTTGAGCCGTCAGCGCCGCGACGACGCCGCCGGCAGTGCCGTCATTGGCCGCGACCACCGCGTCGACCTTGTTGTCGTTGGCGGTCAGGAACTGCTCCATGTTCTTCTGCGCGTTGGCCGGCAGCCAGCCATCCGTATAGGCTTCGCCGACATTCTTGATCTTGCCGCTGTCGATGGCGTCCTTGAGCACTTCCATGGAGCCCGAGAACAGGAAATCGGCATTCGGATCGGCACCCGAGCCCTTGATGAAGACGTAGTTGCCTTCCGGCTTCACCTTGAACACTTCGCGGGCCTGCATGCGGCCGACTTCCTTGTTGTCGAAGGTCAGATAGAAGACGTCCTTGTTCTCGATCAGGCGGTCATAGCCGACGACCGGAATGCCTTCGTCGAGCGCCTTCTGCACCGCCGGGCCGATGGCGGAGGCGTCCTGCGCCAGGATGATCAGCGAATTGGCGCCCTGGGAGATCAGGCTCTCGACGTCGGTGAGCTGCTTGCCGGGATTGGACTGGGCGTCGGCGGAAATATACTTGTCGCCGGCGGCTTCGATCGCCTTCTTCATGGCGGCCTCGTCGGTCTTCCAGCGCTCTTCCTGGAAGTTCGACCAGGAAACGCCGATGACCTTGTCCTTCGCCTGCGCGACCGACGCGAGCGTCAGCGACATGGCGACACCCGCCAGGATGGCGGCTGTGAATCTCTTCATCTTAATCCTCCCTGCGCCGCGTATGGCGCGACCAAACAGGCCCGTAGGCCGGCACAAAGGCTCTATTTTTTCGAGCCTCGAAAAAACACTGGTCCATCGTCGGAACGCTGTCAACGTCGATTCTGATGTATTTTGATGTCCTCGTGAATTTTTTTCGAGCTCCGGAATAAATAATGACAGCCAAGGCCGGTTCTGCCAGTATTTGACGGTCGTCGGGATCCTGGGGAGAGAACGCGGCGACGGGGAGGATGCGAGAAACATGTCGGTCGGAATCCGCCACGACGATTTGCGCCGACGCAACCGGGCGATGGTGATCGCGGCCGTGCGCCGTGCCGGGCAGCCCTCGCGCACCGAGATTGCCGCGACCACCGGGCTCAGCCATTCCACCATATCGGCGATCTCCTCCGACCTGATTGGCGAAGGCATCCTGGCGCAGAGCAAGCCGAGCGAGGCCGGTGCGCTGAAACGCGGTCGGCCGCAGGTCGGCCTCAGCCTCAACCCTGAAGCCGCGGCGGTGATGACCGTTGTGCTGTCGCTGAATTTCCTCTCCGTCGCAGTCATCGACTATGCCGGCCAGGTGATATCTGAGGAGCAGCGCCGGCTGGACACGCTGACCCTGTCGCGCGAGGCGCTGATCGGCGAATGCGTGGCCATCGTCAGGCGGCGGTTCGAGGATCCCGACCTCGACGTCGGCAGCATCGCCCGTATCGCGCTGGCGATCCAGGGCATCACCGACACGGATGCGCGCGCCATGCTGTGGTCGCCGATCACGCCGCAGACCGACATCGCCTTCGCCGACATACTGGAGGCCGAGTTCGGCATTCCCGCCACCATGGAGAACGATTGCAACATGATGGCGGTGGCGCTGCGCTGGCGCGATCCCCAGCGCTACCGCGACGACTTCATCGCCATACTTTTGTCGCACGGCATCGGCATGGGCTTGGTGCTGAAGGGTGAACTGTTCACCGGCACCCATTCATCCGGAGGCGAGTTCGGCCACATGATCCATCGCCCCGGCGGGGCGCTCTGCCGCTGCGGGCGGCGCGGCTGCGTCGAGGCCTATGCCGGCAACTATGCCATTTGGCGCAACGCGAGGCAGCTTGGCGAGGACACCCAGCCCGTCGACGTCAGCGACGCCGACATGCGCACCCTGGCGGCCTCGGCGCGCGAAAAGGACGGGCCGGAGCGCGAAGCCTACCGCAAGGCCGGCGAGGCGCTGGGTTACGGCCTTGGCAGCCTGTTCGCCCTGATCGATCCGGCGCCGGTCGCCATGGTCGGCGTCAGCGCCGCCGCCTTCGACCTGATCGAGCCGGCTCTGCGCGAGGCCATTGCCCAGACCGCCGGCGGCCAGCACTCGAAATCGATTTCCTTCGACACCGAGCCGAACGAACTGCCGCTGATCCGCGAGGGCTGCGCCATGCGCGCGCTGACCTTCGTCGACCAGGAAATTTTCGCGCCGGGGGCACAGGCGAAATCAGGCATAGGCGAGAACGTTGCGTGACATATCCCTAGTCTTCGCGGATCGCGTACCCCGCGCCCCGAATGGTGCGGATAACGTCAGGCATGCGGCCGTTGTTGACCGCCTTGCGCAGCCGGCCGACATGCACGTCCACGGTGCGCTCGTCGATATAGATCGTTTCGCCCCAGACATTGTCGAGCAGTTGGCTGCGCGAGAACACGCGGCCGGGATGTCGCATCATGAATTCGAGCAGGCGGAACTCGGTCGGCCCGAGCCGGATCTCGCTTTTCTTGCGGTAGACCCGGTGCGATTCACGGTCGAGCACGATGTCGCCGACCTTGAGCACGCTGGACAGAACTTCGGGCTTGGCGCGGCGCAGCAGCGCCTTGACGCGTGCCATGAATTCCGGCGTTGAGAACGGCTTGACCAGATAGTCGTCGGCGCCGGTGGAGAGACCGCGCACCCGGTCGCTTTCCTCGCCGCGCGCCGTCAGCATGATGATCGGCAGCCGCTCGGTATCGGGCCGCATGCGGAGACGGCGGCAGAGCTCGATGCCGGACACCGCCGGCACCATCCAGTCGAGCACAAGAAGGTCAGGGACATTCTCCTGCAAGCGGATCTCGGCTTCGTCGCCGCGCGTCACCACCTCTACCTGATAACCCTCCGATTCCAGATTGTAACGGAGCAGCACACCCAGCGGCTCCTCGTCCTCCACCACCATGATGCGTGGCGCGATCATCGACTGGTCACCCCTGCCGTCAAGCCGCTGGCGCCGACATCGCCGTCTCGTCCTGCTTCGGGCGATTGGCGGGCAATTGCGTGCCGGTCAGCACATAATAGGCATTTTCGGCAATGTTGGTCACGTGATCGCCGATGCGCTCGAGATTCTTGGCGCAGAACAAAAGATGCGTGCAGGCGGTGATGTTGCGCGGATCCTCCATCATGTAGGTCAGCAGCTCGCGGAAGACCGACGTGTATTTGACGTCGATGCGTTCATCGTCGGCGCGCAGCTTCGCAAGTGCCGCGGCATCGCGCGCCGCATACTCCTCGATCACGCCTTGCACCTGGATCAGCACAAGCTGCGCCATGGCGTCGATGGAGTGCGACAGGTCGCGCGGCGTGGCGGCAAGGCCGACGGTGCCGACGCGCTTGGCGATGTTCTTGGCGAGATCGCCGATGCGTTCGAGATCGCCCGCCATGCGGATCGAGCCGACGACATGGCGCAGATCGTCCGCCATGGGCTGCCGCTTGGCGATCAGGGTGATGGCGCGGTCGTCGAGTTCGCGCTGGCGCGCATCCATGATCGCGTCGTCGGAGACGACGCGCTGGGCGAGCGCGTTGTCGGAATTCAGGAGCGCCTTGGTCGCGCCGCCGACCATCGATGAGGCGAGATCGCCCATGTCGCGGATCAGCCTGCTGATCTGTCCGAGATCTTCGTCAAAGGCTGCGACTGTGTGTTCGGCCATGATCTTGGTCCTCGTATGCCTGGGATCAGCCGAAGCGGCCGGTGATATAGTCCTGCGTGCGCTTCTCGCGGGGCGACGTGAAGATCTTCTCGGTGCGGTCGAACTCGACCAGCTCGCCCAGATACATGAAGGCGGTCTGCTTCGACACGCGCGCCGCCTGCTGCATGTTGTGGGTGACGATGACGATCGTATAATCGGCCTGCAACTCGTCGATCAGCTCCTCGATCTTGGCGGTCGACAGCGGATCGAGCGCCGAGGCAGGCTCGTCGAGCAGGATGACCTCCGGCTTCACCGCCACCGTGCGGGCGATGCAGAGGCGCTGCTGCTGGCCGCCCGAAAGGCTGAGGCCGCTGGCGTTGAGCTTGTCCTTGACCTCGCTCCACAGTGCCGCGCGCTTCAGCGCCTGCTCGACACGGCCGTCCATCTCCGCCTTGCTGAGCTTCTCATAGAGCCTGACGCCGAAGGCGATGTTCTCGTAGATCGACATCGGGAACGGCGTCGGCTTCTGGAACACCATGCCGATCTTGGTCCTGAGCAGGTTGAGATCCTGCGAGCGGTCGAGGATATTCTGGCCGTCGAGCAGCACCTGGCCCTCGGCGCTCTGCCTCGGGTAAAGCTCGTAGATGCGGTTGAAGACGCGCAGCAGCGTCGACTTCCCGCAGCCCGAAGGCCCGATGAAGGCGGTGACGCTGCGCTCGGGCAGCGACAGGCTGATATCCTTCAGCGCCTTCGACTGGCCATAGTAGAAATTGAGGCCCTTGACCTCGATCTTGGCTTTCTCGACCGCGACTTCGGGCGTATTCAACTCGGTGGACAACATCGGTTTCATCTGTCCTCTCTGCGTCCGGTAAGGCTGCGGGCGAAGATGCTCAGCCCGAGAACCGTAAGGGTGATTATGAGTGCGCCGGTCCACGCCAGCTGCTGCCATTCCTCGTAGGGGCTGAGAGCGAACTGGAAGATGGTGACGGGCAGGCTGGCCATTGGGGCGTTGAGATTGCTCGACCAGAACTGGTTGTTGAGTGCCGTGAAGAGCAGCGGCGCCGTCTCGCCGGAAATGCGGGCGATGGCCAGCAATATGCCGGTGACGATGCCCGACAGCGCCGCACGGTAGGCGACCGAGCGGATGACCACCCAGCGCGGCGCGCCGATCGCGGCGCCGGCCTCGCGCAGGGCGTTCGGCACCAGGTTGAGCATGTCCTCCGTGGTGCGAACGACGACCGGGATGACCAGGATGGCCAGTGCGACGGCACCGGCAATCGCCGAGAAATGTCCCATCGGCCGCACCAGCAGCTCGTAGACGAACAGGCCGACGATGATCGAGGGTGCCGACAGCAGGATGTCGTTGATGAAGCGCACGACGGTGGTGAGGCGCGAGAAGCGGCCATATTCGGCCATGTAGGTCCCAGCGAGGACACCGATCGGCGTGCCGACGATGACGGCGATGACTGTCATCATGATACTGCCGTAGATGGCATTGAGCAGGCCGCCGGCATCGCCGGGCGGCGGTGTCATTTCGGTGAACACAGAGAGCGAAACACCCGACAGGCCCTTATAGAGCAGTGCGCCGAGGATCAGCGCCAGCCAGGCCAGGCCGATGCCCGCCGCCGCGACGCATAGCGTCATCATCACGGCATTCCTGCGCTTGCGTCGATTGTGAAGCGATGTGGCCGTCGACATCGGTCAGGCTCCCGTGCGGCTGTCCATGCGCAGCAGCATGTAGCGCGCAAGGGCAAGGATCAGGAAAGTGATGACGAACAGGATCAGGCCGAGCGCCACCAGCGAAGACGTATAGAGATCGCCGTCGGCTTCGGTGAACTCGTTGGCGATGGTCGCCGAGATCGTCGTGCCGGGCGCGAACAGCGAGGCGCTGATGCGGTGGGCGTTGCCGATGACGAAGGTTACCGCCATGGTTTCGCCGAGCGCGCGGCCGAGGCCGAGCATGACGCCGCCCATGATGCCGACGCGGGTATAGGGGATGACGACGCGGCGCGTGACCTCCCAGGTCGTGCAGCCGATGCCGTAGGCCGATTCCTTCAGCACCGCCGGCACCGTGTCGAAGACATCCTTGGTGATCGAGGTGATGAAGGGCAGGACCATGATGGCAAGGATCAGCGCCGAGGTCAGAAGGCCGATGCCGTAGGGCGGGCCGGCAAACAGGCTGGAGAGTCCCGGCACGTCGTGGAAAAGCTTGATGATGAAGGGCTGCACCGTCGTCTGCAGGAACGGCGCGAACACGAACAGGCCCCAGATGCCGTAGATGATGGAGGGTATGCCGGCAAGCAGCTCGACGGCGATGCCGATGGGGCGCCGGAGTGGCCGCGGGCAGAGTTCGGTAAGGAAGATGGCGATGCCGATGCCGATGGGAACGGCGATCAGGATAGCGATGGCGGCGGTGACGATGGTTCCGTAGATCGGGGCCAGCGCTCCGAAATTCTCGGTGACCGGGTTCCACGATTCGGTCGTCAGGAAGGAGAACCCGAATTTCGACAGCGCTTCCCACGAGCCGGCAAACAGCGAAATCGCCACGCCGCCGAGGATGAGCAGGACGAGGATGGCGGAAAAGCGTGTCGCCGTCCGGAAAATCGTATCGGTGAGCGCGAAGCGTCGGACCGTGGCTTCCCTGGCCCGCATGGCGGCCGACGATGGCATGGCTTCGGAGACGGCGGTCATCTGGCCCTCGCGTTTCAAGGAAGACAGGGAGGGCGCCGTGAAGCGCCCTCCTCGTTCAGCAGGGATTACATGGCGGAATAGAGCGGCTTGCCGTCTTCGCCGACGATGTCCTTGGCCCACATGTCCTCGACGCTCTTGACGACCGCGTCGGGGATCGGAACGTAGTCCAGCGCCCCGGCCATGTCGTCGCCCTTGGCGTAGGACCAGGCGAAGAACTTGAGCGCTTCACCGGTCGCCGCCACGTCGCCGGGCTTCTTGTAGACCAGGATCCAGGTCGCCGACGTCATCGGCCAGGATTCGGCGCCCGGCTGGTTGGCCAGGATGACGCCGTAACCAGGCTGCGAGCTCCAGTCGGCATTGGCCGCCGCCGCCGAGAACGCCGCCGCCGTCGGCTCGACCTTCTTGCCGTCCTTGTTGATCATGTCGGCATAGGTCAACTTGTTCTGCTTGGCGTAGGCGTATTCGACATAGCCGATCGAGCCACCGGTCTGCGAGACGTTGTTGGCGACGCCTTCATTGCCCTTGGCGCCGATGCCAACCGGCCATTCGAGCGCGGTGTTGACGCCGACCTTCGACTTCCAGTCGGCGCTGACGTCGGCCAGGTAGTAGCTGAAGTTGAACGTGGTGCCCGAACCGTCGGAGCGATGCACGACGGCGATCGCCTGGTCGGGAAGCTTGACGTCGGGATTGAGCTTGGCGATCGCCGCGTCATTCCAGTTGGTGATCTTGCCGACGAAGATATCGGCCAGCGTCGGGCCGTCGAGCACCAGTTCGCCCGGCTTGATGCCTTCGAGATTGACGACCGGAACGATGCCGCCCATCACCATCGGGAACTGTGCAAGTCCGGTGGATTCGAGATCCTCGCCCTTCAGCGGCGCATCGGAAGCGCCGAAGGTGACGGTCTTGGCTTTGATCTGCTTGATGCCGCCGCCCGAGCCGATCGACTGGTAGTTGAGACCGATGCCGGTCTCCTTCTTGTAGGCATCGGCCCACTTCGCATAGATCGGGTAAGGGAAGGTGGCGCCGGCACCGGAGATGTCAGCTGCCATTGCCGCGGAAAGGGTGAGGGTGGACGCCGCAGCCATTGCGATCGCAACGGCCGCCGAGCGGATGAAATGTCTCATATGGCCTGCTCCTGTTCGGAAGATGGTCTCTCGGCGCCATTCCTTGCCAGCGCCCGCTGAGGGCAATAGCGTTCGATTATAACAGTCGCATGACAGTTTCGTGTCAGCCCGGTAACGCGTCGCCGGCGCTTGGAAAGGCGATGGCGATTAGCGGCTGCGGCATGGCGCCGGTTTGCCTTCGGGAATCAGGGACTTGCGCGATCCGGCCACCCAAACAGCCATCGGATTCGGCATGGATCGCTGATCGAAGAAAAGCCGGACGGGAGCGCGTTGCTCGAGGCCAGAGGATGTCTTGGCCGGGCCATCGCCAAAAACAGGTCCGTTGGGGTAGATTGACGCTGCTTCATACTGGCGGTCGCTGCTCCCGCCCGTAACTCAAGAGAGAGCGGAAATTCGATGCCGTCATTGTCCCGGCTGGACGCCGGCTTTGATATGGTGCGATCGCACCATAGTCTTGCTCGAAGGGCTGCAGCCGGCCCCGGGTGATTCTCGCCGCAATCCGGCCGAAGGCGCAAAGTCTATCCCGCGTTGCGCCGGGCCTGGCGACCGGCGCCGACCCAGCGCTCGACCTTTTCGAGCAGGGCCCTGGGGCTGATCGGCTTGGGCAGATAGTCATCCATGCCGGCGTCCAGGCAGCGTTCGCGATCGCCCTTGAGCGCATGCGCGGTGACCCCGACGATCGGCACATGCGTGCCGGTTTCCTCTTCCAGCCGGCGGATGGCGGCGGTTGCCTCGAGCCCGTTCATCTCCGGCATCGAGACGTCCATCAGGATCATGCACGGATTGAGCCTGCCGAAAGCGTCCAGCGCCTTGCGGCCATTGCCGACGATCTCGAAACCGTAGCCGGTCTCGCCGAGGATCTGGGTGAAGACCATCTGGTTGACCTCATTGTCCTCGGCCACGAGGATGTCCAGCCGCTGCTCGCCGCCAGTCGCGGCAAGCCGAGGCCTGACCGGCGGCGGCTGCAGCAACGCGCGTTGCCCTGCCGCCGGTGGCGGTGACTGTGGATTGTTCCCGCCGCCTCCCTCGACAGCAAGCGGCCGGGCGACATCCGTGGCGTGGCGATGCCGCTGGATGGTGGCGACCAGCGTTTCCAGGAGCACCGAGGAGCGTGCGGGCTTGATGAGTTGGGCATCAATGCCGAGATCGCGGTAACTGGTGTTGGCCAGCGACTGGTCGACGGAGGTCAGCATGATGATCGGCGTGTCGGCAAGCCCGGCGGTGTTGCGCACGACACCTGCCATCTCGGCACCGCTCATCTCGGGCATCTGATAATCGAGCACGACGCAATCGACCGGCACGCCGTAGGCGGCGGCCGCGATCAGCACTTTCAGTCCCTCGGCGCCGCTCTCGGCCGCGCAGGAATCGAAGGTCCATGACGTCATCTGCTCGGTCAGGATGGCGCGGTTGACGGCATTGTCGTCGACGATCAGCACCCGCGCGCCGGTCACGTCCACCGGCATGATGCGCTGCGCGTTCTGTTGTCCGGCCCTGGGCAGCGTGACCGTGAACCAGAAGGTCGACCCCTTGCCTTCGGCGCTTTCCACGCCGATGTCGCCGCCCATCAATTCGACCAGCCGCGAGGTGATCGCGAGCCCGAGCCCAGTGCCCTCATGCCGCCTCGTCGAGGAGGTGTCGACCTGGCTGAATTTCTCGAACACCTGTTTCAGCTTTTCCTCAGGGATGCCGATCCCGGTGTCGGTGACCGAGATCGTCAGCCTGGTTCCGTCCGGCACACTTTCGCCGGTGACGTCGACGAGCACATGGCCTTCTTCGGTGAACTTCACCGCATTGCCGAGCAGGTTGGTGACGATCTGCCGGATGCGGCCGACATCGCCGATGAACAGGCTTTCGAGCCCAGGCTCGATGCGCACGATGAGCTCGAGGTCCTTTTCCTTGGCCCGCGTCGACACCAGCGTCGCCACGTCCTCGATCGCCTCGGCGAGATTGAAGGGGGCGGGATCGAGCACCAGCTGGCCGGCATCGATCTTGGAGAAATCCAGGATATCGTTGATGATGGTGAGCAGCGCGTTGCCCGATTTGACGATGATGTCGGTGAAGGTCTTCTGCTTCGGATCGAGATCGGATTTGGCCAGGAGTTCGGCCATGCCCAGCACGCCGTTCATCGGGGTGCGAATCTCATGGCTCATATTGGCGAGGAATTCCGACTTGGCGCGGTCGGCAAGTATGGCGCGCTGGCGCGCCTCGCGCAGTTCCGCCTCGCGCAGCTTCAATTCGGTGATGTCGGTGGTCGACCCGATCAGGTAGAGCGACCCGTCGGACGCGATCATCGCGCCCTTGCGGGCGAACTGGTGGCGCACGCTGCCGTCCGGGAGCATCACCGTCTCCTCGACCTCCTGGGTTTCGCCGCTGCGCAGCACCGCGAGGTCGCCATTGACGAAGGCTTCGCCGTCGGGCCCGAAAATTTCGATATCGGTCTTGCCGATCGCGTCCTGCTTGCTGAAGCCGGTGAGATCGCACCAGCCCTTGTTGACGTAGAATTGCCTGAGATCGGAGCGTTTGGCATAGATCGACACCGGCACGTTGTCGATCAGGCTGCGGAATACCTCGTTCTCGCGCATGCTTTCTTCCAGCGCCCGCTCGCGCGCCTTGACCTCGGTGATGTCGGTGCTGGAGCCGACCAGATGCACCGATCCGTCCAGCGCCACCAGCCGGCTCTTGCGCGTCATCAACTGCCGCACCGTGCCGTCGCGATGGGTGACGGGCTCCTCGACCTCCCTGACGCTGCCCGTGAGGGCAACCTCGGTATCGTCCAGGCTGTAGCTTTCTCCATCCCCGTCGCCGAACAGCTGCCGATCGGTGCGGCCGATAACGTCTTCCTTGGCGAGCCCGGTGATCGCGCACCAGGCCTTGTTGACGAACTCGATGCTGAGGTCCTGCGCCTTGATGAAGGCGGCCACGGGCAGTTCGTCCAGCACGTGCCGGAACAGGTCGATCTGCCGCATCGAATCGTGCAGCGCCTTTTCGCGGCTCTTGATCTCGGAGATGTCGACGCGCACGCCGATGAACGTGCCGTCATCGGTGCGCATGTCATAAACCTGATACCAGCGGCCGTCGGGATTGAGACGTTCGAAGGATGAGTATGGCAGGTGGTAACGGGCGAGGATGCTGTCCAGCCAGCCATCGAGATCGCCATCATAGAGCGCATCGACCCGCGGATCGCCGCTCGAGCGGAAATAGCCAGCCGAATGACCGAGTGCCAGCGCGTCGCGGAAGGTGCGGCCGGGCTGCCACGCCGGCTTCAACGCCGGCAGCGTGTCCTGCATCTTGCGGTTGGCGAAAACGAAATTGTCCTCGCGGTCGTAGATGATCACGGCGGCCGGCAGCGATTCCAGCACGCTGGCCAGGTGTTTGCGGGCGTCCTGCGCCTCGGTCTCACGGCCCTTCATGTCCGAGACGTCGAAGAGGAAGCCGGCCACGTAGTTGCGGCCGCTTACCATTCTAACGCGGTTCTTCCTGACGACGCGCGAGCGGTTGACGCCGTCGACCTCGAAGCTTTCCTCCACCTCGTAAGGCCGCCCGGTCGCCAGCACCTCGCGCTCGCTTTTCTCGAACAGCGCAACCTCGGCCGGCGCGAGAAAATTGCCGCCGGGCTTGCCAAGCATGGTTTGCGGCGTCTGGCCGAACAGGCCCGCAAACGCCTCGTTGACGAAGACGAAGCGCAGATCGTCATCCTTGACGAAGATCGGATCCTTGACGCCGTTGATCACCGCTTCCGCCAGTCGCGCCTTTTCCAGCGCGTCGGCCAGCTCGGCCTCGCGATCCTTCATGTCGGTGACATCGACATAGGAGATGAGCCGCTTGCCGCCGGCCAGCGGGGCCAGCGACGCAACCAGGGTACGCCCGTCATTGCGCGGCAATTGTCTCGAGCCGGCGACGCCGGCCCTGATCTCGGCCTCGCGCTCGGCGGTATGACGCTGCCAGGCAACGTCGTCGGCGCCGTAGGAATCGGCGGCGCGGCTGGCCTCCATCAACTCGCGGAAGCCCGAGCCGATCCCGGCGCGCTGGGGATCGATTTTCCACAAATTGTAGAAGGCCTGGTTGATCACTTCGGCGCGCAGGTCGGCGTCGAGGACCATGATCCCGATCGGCATCGAATCGACCATCGTGCGAAGGTCGGGAAGGCCTCCCGAAGACGCCTCTCCTTGCTGCTTCTGCTCCAGTTCTTCGAAGGCGACGGCCAATCCCGTGACATTGCGTCCAATGCCACGATAGCCGGCGAATTTCCCCTCGTCATCGAAGCGTGGAAAGCCTGAGGTCAGCACCCAGCGGCAATCGGCGCGACCTCCCTTCAGTTCGTAGACAAAGTCACGGAACGGCCGATGCGCCTGCAGATCCTCCAGATGCATTGCCGCGCTGCGGTTGCCGTTCAGGACCTGCTTCAGGAAATCGAAACGGAAGCGGCCGAGCACGGCGGCCGGGTCGATGCCCGTGACCGCCTGGTAGTTGTGCGAAAGCCAGGAAAAGCGCAGCTCGGCATCGGTCTCCCAGATCCAGTCCGAGCCCGTCTCGACCAGCTGGCGTAGCATGGCCAAATCCATGCCTGCGGTGAACGAGGCCGCGTCGTTCACTGTCATTTCGCCCGACCCGCGCTCGCCGCGCACGCCGGCTGTCTCGTTCGCTTCAGCCATGCCGTCCCCACCCCGAATCCAAGGCCGAACCCTCCCTCCGCGGTTCGTCGGCGGAATGTGCCCGAGAAGCATTAACGATCCGCTAACCTTAACAAGCCGTTGCGCACCGGACGGGCCCTGGCCTGCGCCATTGCGCCCGGTTGTCGGCCGGATCGAAGCCGCGCTATAAGCCAATATTGGGGTGTTGCTGATGTTTGGACGGATTGTGCCTTGCTTGCTGAGCGCGGCGCTGCTTTTCGGCAGCGGCTGTTCGCGCAGCTATGACGGCACCGTCGTCATTCCGCGCCCGCTCGATGCCCGGCGTTTCTGGGACCGGCCGCCGCCCAATGTGGAATACGGGCCGTCCGGAATGGAAAACGGCGCTTTTCCGGCGCCGCCACAACCGCCAACCCGGTTTTCCGAGCGCAGGCCCGCGCCGCGCGCCGCACCGAGACGTCATCTTTCAAGAGTTTCGAGGCCACCTCCGCCGTCCTCCGATGAGGAAAAGCCCCTGGCATGCAGGAATGTCAGCGAACCCGGAAAGAGGGTTCGCATGGTCTGCGACTGATGGGTGCCACCCAAAACTGACATTGGCTGGGAAACCGGCGCCTACCCCCGGGGCGGATAATCATTCGGCTGGGAAGAAGGCCGGGCCGACTATTCTCACCGGCCGCTTGCCGGCCTCTATCGACTGATGCTGGGCCGCCCCGGAGGCTTCGGCGTCCGCCGCGGGAATTGCCGCGACGCTGCCGAGGTCCGGCTTGGCCGACGGCAAGGGGATGATGGCATTGGTCATGTTTGTGGGCGTTACCGTTCGGGCCCTCAATTCGGCGACCCTGCTGTAGTAGCGTTTTAGGTCACATGCCTTGAAATTGACGTCGTCGCGGTAGCGGAATGCGGTCGGCAGATCGGTGTAGGGCTTGCGCGTGTCGAGAGAGACCATCTTTTCGGTTTCGAGGCTGACGTCGCTGAGCGTATAGAGGTCGACGCCCGGCTCGTCGCAGATGTAGCGGCATTGATCGGCCATATCCTTCACATCGTCGCTGCCGGCGAACTGCGACTTGGGTGCTGGGAAGAAATATCCATCCGAAAGGCGCACGCAGAACAGCATCGCGTTGCCGGCGCCCGTTGCCCTCGCCGCTGGCGCCGCCGCAGACACCGATTGGGTCTTCGCCGCCGCGCGCTTTGCCGCTGGCGCGCAGCCAAGCGCGACAAAGCGTGCCCGCAGCCCCGACATGTCCCGGCCTGAATTAGAGGCCGCAGCGATCTGGCGCTGCACCTCGCTCCTGTTCCTGGCAAGATCGGCGCATGCGTTGAAGAAACCACCGAGGGAATTTTTCGCCGTACACTTGCGCTGCCTCTCGATGCCTTGGATCGCGGCAAGCTGGCGGTGCAACTGGGCAAGCTCGGGGCTCGTGCCGCCGCCACGGCCGGCCGAAGACAACTGATTTCTTATTGCACTGCAACTGTCGGCATAAGAACTGGACATGCCGAGCGCGAGCACGGTCAGGGTGACGAACGCGATCATCATGGGGGACCAGAAACGGATCATCGGAAGGACGCGGTCCTTGTTGCTGAGAACCTGGAATGACAACTCTTTCGACTTCGGTAAGCTTTCGCTAAATGAGTTTTATCTAATCTTTCTAGTCTCCATGCATTGAGAGACTTGTCTTTAGTTTAATAGAAGAACCTCTGTGAATTCAATATTGCATTTTTATTTCAAGGTTGAGACGAACTGCAAAACAATGCAGCCGGACCGACGGCTGGCAGGCCTGCCGAATCACTCCGGCGTTACCGGAAACGGGCCCTGAAACCTTTGCCCGGCCTTTCGCGTTGAAGCGCGAAGGAGAACGCAGATGTCGATCCAGGTCACGGTATCGGAACTGACAAGAAATCTTTTTCATTCCCTGGGACTTGATCCGAGGCCCCTGAGCGCCGAGCAAAACCTGCTGCTGGAATGCTATCTGGCCGGGCAAATCCCGGAATCGGCTTGGAACGACTACGTCTTCGAGACACCCGACCTGGCGCGGCACGCCGAGGCGCGGCGTACCAGCCACTGACCGGTGAAGGCGGTGCTGGGCGAGATGGTTTGGTGGTAGTCGCTACCTGAGCGGCTGGCTGGCAGACGTTTTCCGTCAGGATTGCGTAAAAAATTGAAGCGGGATCGGCGATCCGAACGCCGAACGGCTCTAGCGCATTAAGCCGCGGCGCGCCCTGCGCGGAGAGTTGCGGAAAACAGCTATTGGCCGATCTTGGGAGATACGAATTGCAAGGTGAACACGTTGCCGGCAATCCCTTGCGCCAGTTGCGGCGAAAGGCTGAGCGGCGTGCAATTCTTCACCGCGGTCATTGCGGCGTCGATGAACGACTTTCGCGCCTTGTCGTCGCCGGCCACCTTGGCGGCGGTCGGCCGTGGCGGACCAAGCAGCGTGCCGTCGCGCTTGAAGCTGAAGCTCAGAGTGACGATGGAATTTCCAGCATCCGCCGGCGGCGTCCAGCATGCCTGGATCGCCGTGCCGACTTCGTCCATCGTGTTGAGCTGGGCGGCAGCCGACGGGCAGGTGGCGCCAATCGCCAATGCGCCGCTAATCAGGAGCATTCCAGCGGTTCTTTTCATTGCAATTCCTCCACCGTCGACCCTTCCGGCCGCCCGCGTGCGATCGTCAGGATTGATGGTAGGGCTGGAGATGGCAAGGGCAATATGCTTTGGCGAAAGCTCTTGCCGAAAGCATTGGAGGCAGCCCTGCCCGCAGCGGCCGGCCAAAAAACAAAAGGCCGGCAGTGGGCCGACCTTTGTTTTCACCGCAGCGCCAGTACATCCGTGGTCGCGGGTGAATTGTCTCCAATAGACAGATTATAGGTAAACGAAACGTTAATCGAAGCCGCCATGCCATAGCTCCGAGCCCGGCTTTTGCCAGCGCTCCATGCGGTCATATGCGCGCATATGACGAAGCTTCCGCGGAGGCCTTGAACATTGTTTGATGCTGGAGGGATCATCAACGGCTGAGCCGTCGCCTTCTTGGTACGCCCAAGGGGAATCGAACCCCTGTTCCCGCCGTGAGAGGGCGGTGTCCTGACCGCTAGACGATGGGCGCGTTCAAGAACCGGCGATATAGGCTGGCGGCGGAGAAAAAGCAACTGGGGTCCGCCGGCTTTCCCGGGATCAAGAAAAAGCTGGCTGCTGCTAGCGTTTTGGCTCGATCAGGTCCCATAGATTGCCGTGGAGATCGGCGAAAACCGCCACCGTGCCGTAGGGCTCCAAGCGCGGTGGCTCGCGAAATTCGACGCCCTTCGCCACCATCGCCGCATGATCGCGGGCAAAGTTGTCGGTTTCCAGGAAGAGAAAAACCCGCCCGCCGGTCTGGTTGCCGATGCTCTTCCTTTGTGCCTCGTCGGAGGCCTCGGCCGGAAGCAGCCGCGCGCCGCGCCCGCTGGCCGGCGCGACCGTCACCCAGCGCTTGCCGCCGCCAAGGTCCACATTCTCCAGGAGCACAAAGCCCATTCGCTCGACATACCAGTCGATTGCTTCGTCATAGCTGTCGACGACCAGCGCAACGGTGGCGATATGACGGTTTTCGGCAAAGCCGGTCATTGCGCGCCGGGCTTCATTTGTTGCGGATTGCGAAGCGGCCGATTATGCGCCGCTCGCCCATATCGTAGACGAAGATCGTGCGGCTGCCATCGACAAGTTCGGCCTCGATCGAGACGCGATTGCCGGATAGCGACTGGCTGACCACCCTGGCGCCGACCGGCAGCACGATGTCTCCGCTGAGCGGTTCGCCGGCGGGCACCTGGATGTCGCCGGCCAGCGGCGGGCTCACCGGCGCTGCCTTGCGTGATTTGTAGACAATCGCCGCGATCACCACCATAAGGGCCAGCAAGAGCAGGCCGAGATTGATGGCCATGAAGCGGATGAGCCTGCCGCGCACCTTTTCGATCTCGGGGTTGAGCGGCTTTTCCCCGCCTTCAACAACGGCGTCTTCGTCGGCGGCGGGGCGGGCCATGGCAAACATTCCGGAACGATTCTCGATGAGCGCTCATAACGAAGAGGCCCCCGGATTGATAGAGGACCAATTCATGCAGGCAGAACCGATCGTGCTCGTGGCCGGCGCCGACGATGCCGGCCAGCGCATCGATCAGTGGCTGGCAGGCAGGCTCGGCCCGGAAATGTCGCGCAGCCGCGTGCAGATGCTGATCAGGCAGGGCGCGGTCTTGGTCGACGGCAAGGCCGTTGTCGAGACCAAGTGCAAGATGTCGCCGGGCGAAACTGTCTCGGTCGCCATGCCGGAGCCGGAACCGGCGGAGCCACAGGGGGAAAACATCGCCCTCGATATCCTCTATGAAGATGACGAACTGATCGTCATCAACAAACCCGCCGGGCTTGTCGTCCATCCCGGCGCCGGCAATTGGACCGGCACGCTGGTCAATGCGCTGATCCATCATTGCGGCGACAGCCTGTCCGGCATCGGCGGCGTGCGCCGGCCGGGCATCGTTCATCGCCTCGACAAGCAAACCAGCGGCGTCATGGTCGTGGCCAAGACCGACCGCGCCCACAAGGCGCTTTCGGAGGCCTTTGCCGATCACGGCCTGACAGGCGATCTCGAGCGCGCCTACCTGGCGCTGGTCTGGGGCATACCGCAGCGGCCGGCCGGAACGGTGGATGCCCCACTCGGCCGCGCCGCCGACCGTGTACGTCGCGCCGTAGTACCCGAAGGACGCGACGATGCCCGCCACGCCGTCACCCATTTTGCGGTGCAGGAGCGCTTCGGCGAAAACCAAAAGGAATTCGCAACCGCAAGTCTGGTTGAATGCCGGCTGGAGACCGGCCGCACCCATCAGATCCGCGTCCACATGGCCCATATCGGTCATCCGGTGCTCGGTGATCCCGATTACGGCCAAGCCTTTCGCACCAAGGCCAACCGGTTGCCCGAACCGCTGAGAAGCCAGGTCAAGGCCTTCTCCCGGCAAGCTTTGCACGCCTGGCTCCTTGAATTTCGCCATCCGACTACCCATCTATCGATGAGGTTCGAGGCACCGATACCGAGGGACATGGAGGAACTCGTCGGCGGCTTTCGCAGTCTTTGAATCCGCCGCCCGGCAAGCTTCAAATCAACCATCAAAAAACCTGACTGGCGTTGTTCACTTCAGCGTGACACACTGTTTCGTGTTGAACAAATGCCTGTCTTTTCTGGTTTTGTTCCTGTATATATCTGATGTCGCGAGCGAGCCTTTGGTGCTCGCGTCACATGCCCGCCGCGTTTCGGGGGCATCACTCCAATAGAGAGGGGGCGCTATCATGGCCCAGTCACTACCCAGTATCGTTTCCGGCGAAGGCGGCCTCAGCCGCTACCTGGAAGAGATCCGCCGCTTTCCGATGCTTCAGCCGCAGGAAGAGTACATGCTCGCCAAGCGTTATGCCGAGCATGAGGACACTTCCGCAGCGCACAAGCTCGTCACCAGCCATTTGCGGCTCGTCGCCAAGATCGCCATGGGCTATCGCGGCTACGGCCTGCCGATTGGCGAAGTGATCTCGGAAGGCAATGTCGGCCTGATGCAGGCCGTCAAGAAATTCGAGCCAGAGCGTGGCTTCCGCCTCGCGACCTACGCCATGTGGTGGATCAAGGCCTCGATCCAGGAATACATCCTGCGCTCGTGGAGCCTGGTCAAGATGGGCACGACCGCCAACCAGAAGCGGCTGTTCTTCAACCTGCGCAAGGTGAAGGGCAAGATCCAGGCGCTTGACGACGGCGACCTCAAGCCCGACCAGATCGCCGAAATCGCCACGAGGCTGAACGTCTCGGAAGCGGAAGTCGTGTCGATGAACCGCCGCCTGTCGGGCGACGCCTCACTCAACGCGCCGATCCGGGCGACGGAAGGCGAGTCCGGCGAATGGCAGGACTGGCTGGTCGACGACCACGAAAGCCAGGAAGAGATGCTGATCGAGCAGGACGAGCTGGAAAACCGGCGCGGCATGCTGTCGGGTGCTCTTGCGGTGCTCAACGAACGCGAACGGCGCATCTTCGAGGCGCGCCGCCTCGCCGATGAGCCGCTGACCCTGGAAGAACTGTCGGCTGAGTTCGACATCAGCCGCGAGCGCGTGCGCCAGATCGAAGTGCGCGCTTTCGAGAAGGTTCAGGATGCCGTCAAGGCCGCCGCCAAGCGCCAGACCCAGGCGCTGCGCACCATCGAGGCGCAGCCGGCGGCTTAAAGCCGGCATCGGCAACAAGATAGAACGGCGGCGTCAGGAGACTGGCGCCGCCTTTTTGTATACCGCAGCGGGTGCCGTGATTGCTTCAAAGCCCATCCAGCGGAAATTTCAGATACCGTCGGCCATTGGCTTCCGGTTCCGGCAGGCGTCCGCCATTCATGTTGACCTGCAGCGCATGCAGGATCAGCCTCGGCATCGGCAATGTCCGGTCGCGCGCCTCGCGCAGGGCAACGAATTCGGCCTCGCCGCGCGCGGCGGCAAGATGTATGTTGTCGGCTTTCTGCGCGGCAACCGTGCTCTCCCATAATGCCTGGCGCCCGCCGGGCTGATAATCATGGCCGACAAAGACGCGCGTGTCCTCCGGCAGGGCCAGAATGCCCTGGATCGAGTGCCACAGGCGCGCGGCGCTGCCGCCGGGAAAATCCGTCCTTGCCGTGCCGCTGTCGGGCATGAACAGCGTGTCGTGAACAAAGGCTGCATCCCCGATCACATAGGTGATCGACGCCAGCGTGTGCCCGGGCGAGAAAAGCACCCTTGCTGGAAGCGTTCCCACCCGAAAAACCTCGCCGTCGCCGAACAGCCGCTCCCACTGCGAGCCGTCGGCGGGGAAATCCGGCCAGTTGTAGATCGCCTTCCACAATTTCTGGACCTCGACGATCCTCTCGCCGATCGCCGTCGGCGCCGCGGTCCTTTGCTTCAGGTACTGCGCGGCCGAGAAATGATCGGCATGCGGATGGGTGTCGAGAATCCATTCGACGCTCAGTCCCTCCGCCCTGACGAAATCCAGCAGCGCATCGGCATTGGCTGTCGAAACTGCGCCGGACTTCTCGTCGAAGTCGAGGACCGGATCGATTATGGCACACCGCTTCGTCACCCGGTCGGCGACGACATACTGGATGGCGCCGGTCGGCTTGTCGTGGAAACCGGTGACCTCAGGCTTTGCCGAACCTATGTCCAATCCGACGTCCCCTCCGTTAGCCAGACAGGAATGATTTTCTCTGCCAGAGCAACATACGAGCATGCTTGTCTAGCGGGGCCCTGCCGTCAAGCACGCCTTGCCAGAAAAGCGACGGAAGTCGAAAAATGCCGGCCAGGCAACTGGAGCAATTCCAAGCGGTTTCCCGGGAAAGCGCGTGGCGCTTTGCCCAAGGAATTGCGCAAAAACAAAGAGATGGTTCGCCGTTTCCGTGAACCGGAGAGCCGCTTTACGCGGAAGGCTGCTTGGTCTTCCTGAGGTAGGGCAGGATGGTCTCGTAGGCGCCGAAGCGCTTGATGGCGTCCTCGTTGGAAACGGCCGCGGTGATGATGACGTCCTCGCCCTGTTTCCAGTTCGCCGGCGTCGCCACCTGGTGCTTGGCGGTCAACTGCATGGAATCGACCGCGCGCAGGATCTCGTCAAAGTTGCGGCCCGTGGTCATCGGATAGGTCAGCACCAGCTTGATCTTCTTGTCGGGCCCAATGACATAGACCGAACGCACGGTGGCATTGTCGGCGGGCGTGCGGCCCTCCGACGTCTCGCCTGCACCAGCAGGCAGCATGTCGTAGAGCTTGGCGACCTTGAGATCCTTGTCGCCGATCAGCGGATAGTTCACCGAATGGCCGGTGGCCGTCTTGATGTCGTCCTGCCATTTGCCGTGGCTTTCGACCGGATCGACCGAAATGCCGATAATCTTGACGTTGCGCTTCTTGAACTCGCCCTCGAGCCCCGCCATCGTGCCCAACTCGGTCGTGCAGACGGGAGTGAAATTCTTCGGGTGGCTGAACAGCACCGCCCAGCCGTCACCGATCCACTGGTGAAAGCTGATCGGTCCTTGCGTGGTCTCGGCGGTGAAATCCGGGGCGATATCGTTGATGCGAAGGCTCATGTTGTTTCCCTACCCTTGAAATGTTGCCGGCAACGGCTGGCGAGCGCTCAAATCTTTTTAACACCTCGGCGGCAACCCACAAATGCCTAAAGCCACAGGCGCCCGTCGCGCCCGCGAAAAAATTTCTCTTCTTGCCGCCAAGTTCGGCAGGAATTTCCGAGGAGACCGCTTATGCCTTGTTGACGGCCAGCGTCGCCGCAAGATCTTCCATGCGCTGCGCCAGCGCGCCAAGCGCGTTGGTCAGCACGCTGTCGCTCTTGTCGGCCTTGGTCAGCGCCTCGTCGCGGGTCTTGCGCAAGGTCAGCACTTCGCTTTCCATGCCCTTGACGCGCTTCTGCAGCTCCGAGAGTTCATCCATGACCATGATGCCGGCCATGACCGTCAGCCGCTGGTCGCCGATCTCGCCGAATGAATCCTTCAGATGCGAGACGTAGCGGTCGAAACGCTCGGCGAGATCGATCAGATGCTCTTCCTGGCCTTCGTCGCAGGCCATCCGATACTGCTTGCCGTCGATGGAAACCGTGACCTGTGCCATCAGCCTACCTATCCAACACAGCGCGGATGGTTTCCATGGCGGTCACCAGTCGTCGCGACACTTCCTTGTTGGCATCCTCCAGCCGCTCGGCGCGCGCCTCGGAACTGTCGAGCTCCTGCGCCAGCCGCGAGCGGTCGGCATTCATCCGCTGCACCTCGGCCTCGGCTTCCGAATAATCGCGCTCATGCTCGAGCTTGGCCGCGACGGCGTTTTCCAGGCCTTCCATGGCCTTGCCCAGCCTTGCGATGACTTCCTTGAGTGTCGTTTCCCCGGTCATGGCCTCGTCCTGTGCCCTGCCCATCACCGAATCGCTCGCGTTCAGAACGCGTTATCTCTGAAACATTAGGCACCGGGTGAAGGCGACGTCAACAAAGCTCTCGCGACTGTCCCCTGCTAACGCTAATATAGGCCTGCCCGCGGCATCACAAGGCCGGCAAATGCGCACCGGTTTGTTGACTAAAAGTGCGCGCCTGCTATGTGTCGCGCACGCTTTTCAAGGGCTCTCCCAAGGCCCCAAACCCCACCCCGGAGGAACCATGACGTCGCGTGAACAACATGACCGGATGGCCAATGCGATCCGCTTTCTCTCCATGGACGCGGTCGAGAAGGCGAACTCCGGCCATCCCGGCCTGCCCATGGGCTGCGCCGACATTGCCACGGTGCTGTTCACCCGTTTCCTGAAATTCGACGCCAAGGCGCCGCATTGGGCCGACCGCGACCGCTTCATCCTGTCGGCCGGCCATGGCTCGATGCTGCTCTACTCGCTGCTCTACCTGACCGGCTACGAAGACATGACGATCGACCAGATCAAGCACTTCCGCCAGTTGGGCTCGAAAACCGCCGGCCATCCCGAATATGGCCACGCCGCCGGCATCGAAACGACCACCGGCCCGCTCGGCCAGGGCCTTGCCAATTCTGTCGGGTTCGCGCTCGGCGAGCGCATCATGAACGCCGCCTTCGGCAACGACCTCGTCAGCCACTACACCTATGTGCTGGCCGGCGACGGCTGCCTGATGGAAGGTGTCTCCCAGGAGGCGATCGCGCTTGCCGGGCACCTCAAGCTCAACAAGCTGATCGTGTTCTGGGACAACAACAACATCTCGATCGACGGCCCGGTGTCGCTGGCTGACAATACCGACCAGGTCGCGCGCTTCCAGGCTTCCGGTTGGAACGCCAGCCACATCGACGGCACGGATCCGGAAGCCATCGCCTATGCGATCGAAGCCGCCCGCCATTCCGACAAGCCGACGATGATCGCCTGCAAGACGACCATCGGCTTCGGCGCCCCGACCAAGGCCGGCACCAACAAGGCGCACGGCTCGCCCCTCGGCGCCAACGAGATCGCCGGCGCGCGCAAGTTCTTCAACTGGGAGTCACCCCCCTTCGAGGTTCCAGCCGACATCCTCGATGCCTGGCGCACGGCCGGCACGGCCGGCGCCGAGGCGCGCGCCGACTGGGAAGGTCGCCTCGCCAAGACCGACGCCAAGCTCAGGGCAGAGTTCGAGCGCCGCGTTGCCGGCAAGCTGCCGTCCAACTTCGACGCCGTCATTGCCGACTACAAAAAGAAGCTCTCCGCCGACAAGCCGAAGGTCGCCACCCGCAAATCTTCCGAAATGGCGCTGGAAGTCATCAACGGCGCCGTGCCCGAAACCATCGGCGGCTCGGCCGATCTCACCGGCTCCAACAACACCAAGACCAGCCAGACCAAGAACATCACCCCGGACGACTACGGCCAGCGCTATGTTCACTACGGCATCCGCGAACACGGCATGGCTGCCGCCATCAACGGGCTGACGCTGCATGGCGGCCTGATCGCCTATGGCGGCACTTTCCTGTGCTTCTCAGACTATGCCCGCCCCTCGATGCGACTGGCCTCGCTGATGGGCATCCGCTCGATCTTCGTCATGACCCATGATTCCATCGGTCTCGGCGAAGACGGCCCGACCCATCAGCCGGTCGAGCATGTGGCGGCACTGCGCGCCATCCCGAACCACAACGTGTTCCGTCCGGCGGACGCGGTCGAGACCGCCGAATGCTGGCAGTTGGCCCTTGAATCGGAAAAGACGCCGTCAACGCTGGCGCTGACCCGACAGAACCTGCCGACCGTGCGCACCGAATTCACAGAGAAGAACCTGAGCAGCCAGGGCGCCTATGAGCTCGCCGCCGCCAGCGGCGAAGCCGCGGTGACGATCTTCGCCACGGGTTCGGAAGTCGAGATCGCGCTCGGCGCCCGCGACCTCCTGGAGAAGCACGGCCATCCGACCCGCGTCGTCTCGGTTCCTTGCTTCGAACTGTTCGATAAGCAGAGCGAGGACTACCGCCGCAAGACGATCGGCAATGCGAAGGTGAAGATGGCGATCGAAGCCGGCATCCGCCAGGGCTGGGATCACCTCATCGGCTCCGATGGCATCTTCATCGGCATGACCGGCTTCGGCGCCTCGGGAACGATCGAGCAGCTCTATCCGCATTTCGGCATCACCGCCGAGGCGGCCGCCAAGGCGGCGGAAGCCCGCCTGCATGGCAAGTAAGGCCGTGCTTGTTGCCCAAAAGTGTATCTCGATTTTGGGACAGCGACATGTATGAAACAAGAACGCTCGGCGAAACCGCGTACAGCGGTTCCGCCGGACTGGCCTGACCTAATCGATTTAAATCCACGTCGCCGCGGCTGGATTCTTTCCGCTTCCGCCGCTATGAAGCTGCGGACCAATCGTCTGCCCTCCAGCTCCCAAGGAGAGAAAAATGACCGTCAGAGTTGCCATCAACGGATTCGGCCGCATCGGCCGCAACATCCTGCGCGCCATCCATGAATCCGGCCGCAAGGACATCGACGTCGTCGCCGTCAACGACCTCGGCCCGGTTGAAACCAACGCCCACCTCCTGCGCTACGACAGCGTACACGGCCGCTTCCCGCACGAAGTATCGGTTTCCGGCGACCAGATCACCGTCGGCAAGGAGACGTTCAAGGTCACCGCGATCAAGGATCCGACCCAGCTGCCGTGGAAGGAGCTCGGCGTCGACATCGCGCTCGAATGCACCGGCATCTTCACCGCCCGCGACAAGGCAGCCGCACACCTGACCGCCGGCGCCAAGCGCGTCCTCGTTTCGGCGCCCGGTGAAGGCGCCGACCTCACCGTCGTCTACGGCATCAATCACGACAAGCTGACCAAGGACCACATCGTCATCTCGAACGCGTCCTGCACCACCAATTGCCTGGCGCCGCTGGCCGCAGTCCTGCACGAGACGGTCGGCATCGAAAAGGGCATGATGACGACGATCCATTCCTACACCGGCGACCAGCCGACGCTGGACACCATGCACAAGGATCTCTACCGCGCCCGCGCTGCGGCACTCTCGCAGATCCCGACCTCGACCGGTGCCGCCAAGGCCATCGGCCTGGTGCTGCCCGAGCTCAAGGGCAAGCTCGACGGCATCTCGATCCGCGTGCCGACGCCGAACGTCTCGCTCGTCGACTTCAAGTTCATCGCCAAGCGCTCGACGTCGGCGCAGGAGATCAACGAGGCGGTGATCGCCGCCTCCAATGGCAAGCTCAAGGGCATCCTGTCGGTTACCCATCATCCGAACGTGTCGATCGACTTCAACCACGACCCGCACTCCTCGATCGTGGCGCTCGACCAGACCAAGGTGATGGACGGCAACTTCGTTTCGGTGCTGTCCTGGTACGACAATGAATGGGGCTTCTCCAATCGCATGGGCGATACCGCGGTCGCCTTCGGCAAGACCATCGCCTGATCGCGGGCCCATCTTCCAGAGACTTGAAACGCCCGGTTTCGTCCGGGCGTTTTCGTCGGAGTGCTCGGCAACGCGTCGCTTCGCTCCTGCTAAGCCCAAGGACGATGAAGTTGTGGGGCTTCGGCCCAAAAAACCGCTCTCCCGCCTTGCGCCGGCCATGCCTTCGCCCCACTCTTCCTTGAATCGAGAGAAGAGGCAGGGGACAAGTCACGGATGGAGCATGCGATCTATCTCGTCACGCTGGTGGGCACCGCGCTTGTCGTCGTCGCCGCGTTTTCGAGCCTGATCGCCTTCCGCTTCGGCGCACCGCTGCTGCTTCTGTTTCTCTGCATCGGGCTCGCCACCGGGACCGATGGCCTCGGCATCGAGTTCGACAATGCCCGCATCGCCTATTTTGCCGGCTCACTGGCGCTGGCGGTGATCCTGTTCGATTCCGGCTTCGGCACGCCTCTCAATGCCTTGCGGCAGGCAGCCGGGCCGGCGCTGTCTCTGGCCACATTCGGCGTGATCCTCACCACTGGCCTGTTCGGCGCCGCCGCCTACTATATGCTCGATCTCACCTGGCTGGAATCCTTCCTGCTCGGTGCCGCCGTCGCCTCCACCGACGCGGCCGCCGTGTTCTTCCTTTTGCGCGCCGGCGAGATCAATCTGCGCGAGCGCGTGCGCTCCACGCTGGAGGTGGAGTCCGGCACCAACGATCCGATCGCCATCTTCCTGACCATCACCCTGGTCGAGATCATAGCCGCCCATGCCGACCCCGAGGCCAATGTCCTGGTCACCAACCTCGTCCTCGGCTTCCTCATCAACATGGGCCTGGGCGCCATTGTCGGCGTGCTGGGGGGCCTCGCCATCGTGCGCCTCGTCGACCGGCTCAATCTCGACCATGGCCTGCTGCCGATCTTCGTGCTGACCCTATCGCTGATGGTCTTCGCCGCCGCCGGCGCCATCGGCGGCTCCGGTTTCCTGGCGGTCTATCTTGCCGGTCTCGTCGCGGGTAATTCCGACATCCGCGCCGTCACTATCCTCAAGCGCTTCCAGGACGGCATGTCCTGGCTGGCGCAGATCATCATGTTCCTGATCCTCGGCCTGTTCGCGACGCCCTCGCAATTTCCGGCAATCATGGTGCCGGCGGTGCTGCTCGGCCTGTTCCTGATGTTCGTCGCCCGGCCGATCGCGGTCTGGCTTTGCCTGGTCCCGTTTCGTCTGCCGCGCCCCGAAGTCGCCTTCGTTTCTTGGGTCGGCCTGCGCGGCGCCGTCTCGATCCTGCTTGCCATCACTCCCTTGCTCGGCGGGCTGGAGAATGGCCGCACCATCTTCAATGCTGCCTTCATCATCGTCCTGGTGTCACTCGTCATCCAGGGCTGGACCGTTGGTCCGCTGGCGCGCCGTCTCGGCCTGATCGTGCCGGCGCGGCTCGGACCTCTGGACAAGGTCGAGCTCGAACTGCCGGGCTCGGCCCATCACGAGCTCCTCGCCTACCGCGTCGCGCCGGGCAGCCCGGTGGCGCGCGGCGAGCGCATCCCGCGCTGGGCGCGGCCCTCGCTGGTGTTGCGCGATGGACGCTCGATGCGTTTCCAGGACATGGGCAGGCTTGCCGCCGGCGACCAGGTCTACATCTTCGTGCCGGACCGCTATCCACGCCTGCTCGACAAGCTGTTCGCCAGCCGCGCCGTCGTCGACCCCGAGGACGCCGATTTCTTCGGCGCCTTCGCCGTCGATCCGGCGCGTTCCGCTGCCGAACTGGAAGCCGCATACGCGCCGGGCCTGAGCGAGGCGGAACAGAACCTGACCGTCGGCGCTCTGGTCACGGCGCGGCTCGGCGGCCACGTCGAATACGCCGACCGCGTGCTGATCGGCCCGATCGAGCTGATCGTGCGTGACGTCGACGACAAGGGCAGGATCACAGGCCTGGGCCTCTCCTTCGAACCGACCGCGCCCGTGGCGCGGGTACCGGTCTTCCTCAGCGCCGGCGAGATCGCCGACCGGATCAAAGCTTTCGTCCAAACCTGGCGCAAGCCGGTGGAAACACCGATCACCGCGGCACGCGCAGACGAGAAAACCGATCCGGCGGTGGAAAAGGCAACGACCGAAAGCTGACACGGCGATCCTTTGCGCCGCACCCATCCGCCTGCCGTGACGCTTCGCGACGTCGACGCCTTCGCCTTCGCCTTCGCCTTCGCCTTGAAAATTTCGCGCCCTCCCCAGCCAAGTCTTGCATCGTCGTCGGTGCGGGGTATGGTCCCGGCGATTTCTCAGCGAAAGGAACCAGCATGGCCAGCTTCAAGACACTGGACGATATCGGCAACATCAATGGCAAGCGCGTGCTGGTGCGCGTCGACCTCAACGTTCCCGTCGCTGACGGCAAGGTTACCGACACGACCCGCATCGAACGCATCGCGCCGACCATCGCTGAATTGTCAGGCAAGGGCGCCAAGGTCATCCTGCTCGCCCATTTCGGCCGGCCCAAGGACGGTCCCTCGCCGGAATTCTCGCTGGAGCCGATCGCCAGGGCGACGGCCGAGGTGCTTGGCCGTCCCGTGGGCTTTGCCGGCGACTGCGTCGGCGACACGGCGGGAAGTGCGGTCGCCGCCATGAACAAGGGCGACGTGCTGCTGCTCGAGAACACCCGCTTCTACAAGGCCGAGGAGAAGAACGACCCGGCCTTCACCGAACGGCTCGCCGCCAATGGCGATATCTTCGTCAACGACGCCTTCTCCGCTGCCCACCGGGCGCATTCCTCGACCGAGGGACTGGCGCATCTGTTGCCAGCCTTTGCCGGCCGCACCATGCAAGCCGAACTGGAAGCGCTGGAGAAGGGCCTTGGAAATCCTGTTCGCCCGGTGGTCGCCATCGTCGGCGGCGCCAAGGTCTCGACCAAGATCGACCTGCTGATGAACCTGGTCAAGAAAGTCGACGCGCTGGTCATCGGCGGCGGCATGGCCAACACCTTTCTCGCCGCACGCGGCACCGATGTCGGCAAGTCGCTGTGCGAGCACGACCTCGCCGCTACCGCCAAGCAGATCATGATCGAGGCGGCCGAGGCCGGCTGCGCCATCATCCTGCCCGTCGACGGCGTCGTGGCGAAGGAATTCAAGGGGGGCGCGGCCAGCGAAACCGTGGCCATCGCCGACGTGCCTGCGGATGGCATGATCCTCGATGTCGGCGAAAAGACCGTGAGGGCCGTTGCCGACTGGATCGACCGCGCCGCGACCTTGGTCTGGAACGGGCCGCTCGGCGCGTTCGAGATCGAACCCTTCGATCGCGCGACGATGGCGGCAGCCAGGCATGCGGCGGCGCGCACCAAGGCCGGCAAGCTGGTTTCGGTGGCCGGTGGCGGCGATACCGTGGCGGCGCTCAACCAGGCCGGGGTTGCCGACGATTTCACCTATGTCTCGACTGCCGGCGGCGCCTTCCTCGAATGGATGGAAGGCAAGCCGCTGCCGGGCGTCGACGTGCTCAAGCATTGAGACGATCAACTCGAGGCGAGCGCGCGGCGTTGCCGGGAGTTTCGATCGATTCGAGCTTTCCGGCGTCATTCCTTTGGCGGTAGTGTCCTGTCAGGCGCAGAACAACACCGTCAAGGAGTAGCACGATGAGCGAACGTCTCGAAGACATTGCCGCCGCGATGGTGGCCAACGGCAAGGGCCTGCTGGCCGCCGACGAAAGCTCGGGAACCATCAAGAAGCGCTTCGACGTCATCGGCGTCGAATCGACCGCGGACAGCCGGCGCGACTACCGCGAGATGATGTTCCGCACCAGTGACGCCATGACCAGGTATATTTCCGGCGTCATCCTTTACGACGAGACTATTCGGCAGAAAGCGGCCGATGGCACGCCGCTGGTCGATATCATCAAGGCTTCAGGCGCCATCCCCGGAATCAAGGTCGATGCCGGCGCCAAGCCCCTGGCCGGCTTTCCCGGCGACACGGTCACCGAGGGCCTCGACGGCCTGCGCGAGCGGCTCGCCGACTATTACAAGCTCGGCGCCCGCTTCGCCAAATGGCGTGCCGTGATCGACATCGACAAGGCAAAGGGCGTGCCGTCGGTCACCTCGATCAGCGCGAACACCCATGCGCTCGCCCGCTATGCGGCCCTTTGCCAGGAAGCCGGCATCGTGCCGATCGTCGAGCCGGAAGTGCTGATGGACGGCGCCCACGACATCGACACGTGCTATGAAATCTCGAGGGCGACGCTGACGAAGCTCTACGACGAGCTCTACGCGGCCCGGGTGGTGCTCGAGGGCACGATCCTGAAGCCCAACATGGTGCTGGCGGGCAGGAAGTCGGGCGCGGTGAGCAGCCCTGAAGAGGTCGCGGAAAAGACCATAAAACTGTTCCGTGAGGCCGTGCCGGCGGCGGTGCCGGGCATTGCCTTCCTCTCCGGCGGCCAGGAGGACGAGGAAGCGACCGCCAACCTCAACGCCATCAACGCCATCGGCCCGCATCCGTGGAAGCTGACCTTCTCCTATGGCCGCGCCCTGCAGGCTGCCCCGCAGAAGGCCTGGAGTGGCAAGGCATCCAATGTTGCCGTGGGTCAGGCCGCCTTCACCCACCGTGCCCGCATGAACCATCTGGCGGCGCTTGGACAATGGAAGCCGAGCCTGGAGCAGGCTGCCTGACCACGGTTTTCCGTCTCTATCGGACCCGGGCCATGCGCCCGGGTTTTGCTGCGCTCCGCCGGACTTGGGATGAAGCGCCTCCATCCCTATTTCTCTCCAGCGCAGCCGGCGCGATGTCGGCTCATGCCCGTCCCGAACGTCCTTGGGATGAAGCCAGGGAGAGGTTCATGCATCGCAACAAGGTCGTTTCACGCGAGGATTGGTTCCGGGCACACAAAGCGCATCTGGCGCGCGAGAAGGAATTGACGCGATTTCGCGAGCGCATCGCGGCGGAACGGCGCGAATTGCCTTGGCTGAAGGTGAGAAAGGACTACGTCTTCGAAACCGAGCAGGGTCCAAGATGCCTGGCCGAACTGTTCGCCGGCCGCAGCCAGCTGATCGTCTATCATTTCGTGTTCGGGCCCGGGTCGACCCATCATTGCGAAAGCTGTGCGTTCGTCGCCGACCACATGGACGGCGCCAACCAGCATCTGAGACATCATGACGTGTCGCTTGTCGCGGTGTCACGCGCGCCGCTTGCCGAGCTGCTGCCCTACCGAGAGCGCATGGGTTGGAGATTCGACTGGGTCTCATCCTATGCCTCGGACTTCAACTTCGACATGCAGGTGTCGTTCACCGACAAGCAGATCGCATCCGGTGAAGCGATCTACAACTTCGAGACGCCCGTTCTGAAATCGAAAGACCTGCCGGGCACCACCGTGTTCTACCGGGACGAGACCGGCGACATCTTCCTGACCTTCATGTCGCGCGCCCGCGGCAGCGAACAGCTGATCGGCGCCTATCAATATCTCGACCTTGCGCCGAAAGGCCGCGACGAGACCGGGCCTTATAGAACCTTGATGGACTGGGTGCGGCTGCATGACCAGTATGGAAACAGGTCGCAAGCGGACAGGGCTTAGGCATTCAGCGATCCCATCGAACATTGGACGCTTGAAGGCGTCCGCCACCGGTGCAAGGATCGTTCACCTCCGGCGCAACATGCGTTAAATGCTGCTCGATGCGACGCTTTCCGGCTCTCCTCACTTGGCTCGCCTTCCCTGTCTATGTCTGGCAGGGGCTTGGCGTGCGCCGACGCACCTCGCGCATGCTGCCCGCGCAAGGCCCGGTCATGCATGAGATAGCCGGCGGCCAGCCGGCGGTTTGGCTGCTGGTGCTGGGCGATTCCTCCGCCGCCTCGGTCGGCATCGAAAAATCCGAGAATGGCCTGGCCGCGCAGCTGGCCGCCCTGATCTCGCAGCGAACCGGCCGCGCCGTGCGCTGGCGCGCCGCCGGGTTCAATTCGGCGACGTCGGGGCAGATCCGCGACCACGTCCTGCCCAATCTCTCGGCCGATCCGTGGACGCATATCGTGCTCGCCATTGGCACCAACGACACCAAGAATTTCCACTCCGTGCCCCGCTTCAAGAGGGCGTTCGGCGGTCTGCTCTACGCCCTGCGCGCCAAATGGCCTGAGGCCCGCGTGGTGTGGTCTCCTGTGCTGGAGTTCACGCAAGCGCCAGCCATGCCGCCGCTGCTCGGCAAGATCCTGGAAATTCGCGCCGGTGAGATGAACCGGATGGGCAAACGTCTTTGCCTCGAACGCGGTGCGGTGCCGGCGCCGCGCTTGCCGATCACCAATCCAGAAGCCGGCTTCGCCTCGGACGGATTTCATGCATCGGAAGCCGGTTACCGGGCCTGGGCCGAGCACCTCGTCGGCTGCGTGATCGAAGAGTGATTGCCGCCGGCTCGTGCCGGCCCGATATTCCATCCTGCGCATTCCAGGCGGGAAACCGCCAGACACCTTCCTGGAACTGCGCTACGTCCAATGTCCAAGCACGGCCGTTATCGAAATGGCCGCCATGGCCAGGAGCGCCAGCTTCCAGAAGTCGCTGCGCCGTTTCAGCCCCGGCCAGCCGAGCGGCTTGATCAACTGGATGACCATGATGCCAAGGATGACGGGGGCGAGGAGTTTCGACATGCCGCCTTTGACCAGCATCGCGGTCGGCTGTCAAAGCGCGTCGTTCGTCGCTCGAATAAAATAGGCGCCGCGATCCGGACTGGAACGCGGCGCCAGCCTTTGATCGGGGAACGATCTACTTCAGCGGCTTGAGGCCGGCCTCGATCGAAGCGCGCTTCGATTCCAGGAATGGCGGCAGGGCCAACTTTTCGCCCAGCGTCTCCAGCGGTTCGTCGGCGGTGAACCCCGGCCCGTCAGTGGCGATCTCGAACAGGATGCCATTCGGCTCGCGGAAATAGAGGGAGCGGAAATAATAGCGCTCGACCTCGCCGCTCGACGGCAGACGGAATTCGGCCAGCCGCGCCGTCCATTGATGCAGCGTCTCCTGGTCCGGCGCCCTGAAGGCGACGTGATGAACCGCACCGGCACCTTGCCTTGCCGGCGCCAGTCCCGGCTGCACGAGGACGTGCAATTCCGCCGCCGGCCCACCCTCGCCCATTTCAAAGACCTGAACCTGGCCCTCCGGCGAGGCATAGTCTCGGACCTTGCGCATGTTCATCACTTGCGTCACCACTGCTTCGGTATTGGTGAGGTCGGGAACGCTGATGACGATCGGCCCGAGCCCGCGGATCTGGTGTTCGACCGGCACGCGGCTTTGCGCCCAGGGGCGGCTGTCGCCCTTGCCGTCATCGCTGACGAGGCGAAGACGCTGGCCCTCGGGGTCCTCGAAATCCAGGCTGGCGTAGCCACCGATGTCTGCAATCTCACTCGTGACGATATTTTCGTCAGTCAAGTGTTGCTTCCACCAGGCAAGGCTGTCCTGGCCACCAACCCTGAGGCTGGTCCGGACAATGCTGTGGGTGCCGCGTCGCTCGCGGCCGACCGGCCAGTCGAAGAAAGTAAGGTCGGTGCCCGGCGTCGCTTCGCCATCGGCATAGAAGAGGTGGTAGGCTGAGGTATCGTCCTGGTTCACCGTCTTCTTGACCAGCCGCAAACCCAGCACCCTTGTATAGAAATGAAGATTTCCACGCGCATTGGCGGTGATGGCGGTCAGATGGTGAATTCCTGTCAGTTGAAGGCTCATGGTCGTCTCCCTGTTTTTGGGGAAGAATTTTCTCCTTCCATATCAGAACTTCGGATCCCTGGCTGGAGACCACGTATCCTGACAGTTCGTCGCCAAAGGCTGAACAATGGATCATGACCAGGCATTGCATTAGTGAACAATCTCCGCCTTCTAAACCTGCTTCGGGCCGCGGTCTGATGCAGTGAAAACGATACCTTCACAGGGATAACGCACCGATCGCAACTATTATCCAGGCCCTGCCATCCTCCTGACAGACTGCTGTCAGGAGGGGTGTGCAATACTGTCTTCATTCACAGAGAGGAGACTAGCCATGACCGGTTCCACCATTCTGCGCGGCATGCAGCACTATGTCGGCAAGATTCGTACGATGCGCAACGAGATCCGCACCCAGCGGTTCATCAACTCGCTGCCGGCGGACATTCGCAAGGATATCGGCTGGCCGGACATGTATGCCGAACGTCGCCTTCGCGACAATTGAGACGAATTTTTCGGCAAAGCGGTTGGATGTGGGCGCCCCAACGCCCAGATGATAAGTCCGGCACGCGAGGGACGGAGCGAGCGTATGCCCAAGCAGAAGACAATCGGCCTTCTTTTCATAGACGGCTTCGCCGACTGGGAATATGGCCTGCTGGCCGCCTCGGCGGTCGAATGGTTCGGCGCCCGCGCGGTTTCGCTGACACCCGATGGCAGGCCCGTGAGCGGGATCAGCGGTTTCCGGCTGACGCCCGACCGCTCGGCCGGCGCCGATGAAAATGCCGATCTCGATGCAATCGCCGTCATTGGCTCCGACCGATGGGCGGGCGAGGCGCCGCCCGAGGTGGCGGAATTGCTCAGGGACGTTGCGATGCGGGATGGTGTCGTCGGCGGTATCTGCGCTGGAACGCTGGCGCTGGCCCGGGCCGGCATGTTCGAGAAGGCGAGGCACACCAGCAATGGCCGTGACTGGATCAACCGCCACATTGCTGGCTATGCCGGCGATCACAATTATCAGGACGTGCCGCATGCCGTGTCCGACGGCAAGATCGTTTCCGCGCCAGGTTCGGCGCCCGGCACCTTCGCGCTGGCTTTCCTGAAGACGCTCTATCCTGAACGAAACGGCGAACTTGCCGAGATGCGGACGCTATTCGCCAGGGAGTATGCTGAACCCTCCTGACAGAATGGTGTCAGGAGCGCCATGCCATAGATGCGAGCGGTGAACAGGACGAGCGATGAAGAGCTGGACCGACAGATTGAACACGCCGAAGGTCAACGGCATCAAACCGGCCCCGCGCACGGTGGCAGATGGAGTCGAAGACCAGACGATGCTGGTGCCGACGGCGCAACAGGTCGACGAATTCATCCGCTCGATTCCCGAAGGCGTCGAGATGGACGTTCGCGTGCTGCGCACGGCGCTTGCCTTTGACCGTGGCGCCGAAGTGACATGCCCGGTCGCGATCGGCTATCATCGGCGTACTGTTGCCGAAGCAGCCATTGAGGATCTCGGGCGCGGCATGACGCTGAGCGATGTCGCGCCCTTCTGGCGCGAGCTCGATGCCAATGACGCCGACAAGGAGGAAATTGTCCTTCGGCGCGGAATTTGTGGCCGCGCAGCGCGAGTGCGAAGGCCTGAAACCATGATGCATGCCGCCGAGTGTTCTGCGGTTTCGGAATAAAGGCATGCGCAAGAACACGATGCATGCAGCCCAAAAGTGGGAACCGGTTTTGAGCGACATGCATAGGAACAACATCGAGGGACCATACGATGCGACGCGCCGACAGGCTCTTCCAGATCGTGCAGCATCTTCGCGGTGGCCGTCTGGTCACCGCGCAGAAGCTTGGCACATGGCTCGAGGTTTCCGAGCGAACCATCTATCGCGACATAGCCGACCTTCAGTCGACCGGAGTGCCGATCGACGGGGAAGCGGGCGTCGGCTACATGATGAGGGAGGGTTTCGACCTTCCACCGCTGATGTTCACGCGTGACGAGATCGTGGCGCTGGTCGCCGGCGCCCGCATGGTGCGTGCCTTTGGCGGTGCGGCCATGGCCCGGGCCGCTGATGAGGCTTTGGTCAAGATCGGCGCGGTGCTGCCCGATGCCGAAAAGGACCGTATCGCTCGCACCGAGATCCACACGCCGATGTGGGTGGTGAGCGATGCCGCGCGCGAGGCGATCGACCTGATCGAGCGCGCCATCGAGAAGCGCCAGGTGCTGACCATCGACTATTCGGACGAAGCCGGCCGCGGCACCGCCCGCGACATCAGGCCCTTGGGCCTTTGGTTCTGGGGCAAGGTGTGGACGCTGGTCGCCTGGTGCGAGATGCGCGACGATTTCCGCGCCTTCCGCATCGATCGCATCGCCTCGGTGGTCATCGCAGGCCGCGTCTTCAAGCCGGAGCGCGGCAAGCAGCTCGCCGATTTTTACCGGGCGGTGGAACGCAGCGAGGATTACGGCATGGCGCCGGACCGTGCGGCGCGAAGCTGAGGTCTCCCAACCCGTAAAAAAGCCCGCTCGAAGCGGGCTTTTCGGTCGAGTTCGCGAGAATTCTACTCCTCGTCGTTATCCCTGTCCTTCGACTTCAGAGCCGAGAGCTTGGCGAACACGGCGTTGGCGTCGAGTTCGGCATCCTCGTCCTTCGGCTTTTCGGGAGCCGGAACCAGGCGCTCGGTCAGCGCCGCCGGCAGCAATGTGTCGCCGACCGGCTGTGCCTGCTCGCGGCCGCGCGATGCGCGGTTGACTTCCATGTCAAGATCGATCTGCGAGGCGAGACCGAGCGTCACCGGGTCCATCGGCTGCAGGTTGGCAGAGTTCCAGTGCTTGCGCTCGCGGATCTGCTCGATCGTGGACTTGGTGGTGCCGACGAGGCGCGAGATCTGCGCGTCCTTCAATTCGGGATGGTTGCGCACTAACCAGAGAATGGCGTTCGGTCGGTCCTGACGCTTCGACAGCGGGGTGTAGCGCGGCCCCTTGCGCTTGGATTCCGGCACCCGCACCTTGGGGTCCGAAAGCTTCAACCGCTGGTTCGGATCCTTCTCGGCACGCGCGATCTCGTCGCGGGTCAACTGGCCGGTCATGATCGGATCCATGCCCTTGATGCCTTGCGCCGATTCGCCGTCGGCGATCGCCTTGACCTCGAGCGGATGCAGCCCGCAGAACTGTGCTATCTGCTCGAAGGAAAGCGCGGTGTTGTCGACCAGCCAGACAGCGGTCGCCTTTGGCATCAGCAGCGTATTGGCCATTTTTAAAAATCCTTCTCGTTCGCCCGCGTTCCCGCGCGGGCGGTGGTTTAGAGCCACCAAAATGGGAAATTCGCAGGTTATATAACCGCTCTCCGGCGGTTCCGCAATGTTTTTGGGAAGGCGTTTTTGGGAACGCCCGTCGATCTGGCAACCACACCGGGGCAGATCAATCACGGGCGGCATGAAAATGGTGCCGCGAATATGTTTGGGGTCCAGAAAGACAAAACCCGCCGGACAGGTCCGGCGGGTTCGGAACCGGCGACGAGCAAGCGTCTGCGGCGGCTCTGCTTTGCGACCCCGCCTTGCGGCGGGGCGGTTCTTGAAGTCAGATCGCCTGGCGGGCGATCTTTTCGATGTCGGCGCGGTTGATGCCGAGATCGCTGAGCTGGCGCGCGTTGAGGCGGTTCAGTTCGCGCACGGTCTCGTTGTACATACGCCAGTTACGGAAAGCGCGGATCGGGTTCATGTCAGTCCTCCAAATGGGGTGTTCGTTTCGATGATGCTCAAATAGTCATCATCGAGCGGCACTTGAATGGCTGATTTTGCATAGCAATGATGCAAATGCTGCATTGCACCATTAAGCTTTTGTTCAGCTTGCAGGCAGGGGCCGGGTCGCGGGTATGAGCCCGCCTCGGCCAGCCGGGCATCGGCAATGTTCCCGTCAGCCGACGTCGAGCACGATCTTGCCGATATGATCGCCTTCCTCCATACGCTCATGCGCCCGCCAGGCATCGGCAAGCGGGAAGATCATGTCCATGACGGGCGCGATCCGGCGCGTGCCGAGCAACGGCCACACCTGCGCTTCGAGCGCGGCTGCCAGCGCCGCCTTGAACTCGACGGTGCGCGGCCTCAGTGTCGAACCGGTATGAACAAGCCGCTTGACCATGATTTTCGAGAAATCGGCGCTCGCCACCGCGCCGCCTTGCAGGGCGATCTGGACGATCCGGCCCTCGACCGCCGCGGCCTCGTAGTTGCGCGCCACATAGTCGCCGCCGACCATGTCGAGGATGACGTCGGCACCCTTGCCGCCCGTCGCTTCCTTGACCGCTGCGACGAAATCCTCCTCGCGGTAGTTGATCGCCCGGTCGGCTCCGAGCTTCAGGCAGGCATCGCATTTCTCCTTGTTGCCGGCCGTAGTGATGACATGGGCACCGAAGGCCGATGCAAGCTGGATCGCCGTTGTGCCGATACCCGAAGAGCCGCCATGAACCAGCAGCGTTTCGCCTTTCTTCAAGCCGCCGCGCTCGAACACATTGTGCCAGACGGTGAAATAGTTTTCCGGCACGGCCGCCGCTTCCGTGTGGGTGAAACCGGCCGGCAGCGGCAGCACGCTGCCGGCATGAACCTTGACATATTCGGCATAGCCGCCGCCGGGGGTGAGCGCGCAGACGCGCTCGCCAAGGCGCCAGCGAGAGATTTCGTCGCCGAGCGCGGCCACTTCGCCCGACGCCTCCAGGCCCGGCAGGTCCGACGCACCGGGCGGCGGCGGATAGGCGCCCTTCCGCTGCTGCACGTCGGGCCTGTTGACGCCGGCGGCGCGCACCTTGATCAATATCTCGCCGGGACCGGGCACAGGCACATCGCGCGTCTCCGGTTTCAGCACCCTGGGCCCACCCGGCTCGGAGATCGCGATGGCCGTCATCCTTGCCGGAATTTTAGATCCGCTCGCCATGAAATCTCCCGTCTTTCCTCGCCGCATTCTTGCCGGCTGTTTGCATCGACGCCCCTGCCCTATGTATGCTCATTGGCAAATCAGGCAAATGGCCAATCGGTATGGCGGAGGAGGAGCACAAATGGCGATCTTCGACGACGAACCCAAGAAGAAGGCGCGTCCGCACGAGATCGGGCAGGACCTGTCGCTGCTCTCCGTCGGCGAGTTGTCGGAACGGATCGGCATCCTGCGTGACGAGATCGCCCGGTTGGAGGCTGAACTCAAGTCGAAGGACAGCACCAAATCCGCGGCCGAGGCGCTGTTCCGCCGCGGATAAGGCCGAAAAGACCCGCCTCCGAAAAGCCCGAATGCGACTGTCTTCAGACTCTGCGTCTCTCCTCGATTCCAGCCGGATCAAAAATGCTCGCAGCCTACAGACCGATCCTTTCGCTGCTTCGCGGCACCGCATTCCTCTTGGCGGCGTCGGGATTGCACGGCTTGCTGTTGCCGCTACGCGGCCAGGTGGAAGGCTTCTCCACCGCATCGCTTGGCCTGATGGGCACAGCCTGGGCCGGCGGCTTCGTCACCGGCTGCTTCTTTGCACCACGTATTGTGCGCCGTGCCGGCCACGTGCGCGCCTTCGGCGCCTTCGCCGCGTCCGGCGCCATCGTTGCGCTGCTCACCGGATTGGTCATCGACGAATATGTCTGGATCCTGTTGCGCGCCTTCACCGGCTTCACCATGGCCGGCGCCTTCATGGTCATCGAAAGCTGGCTGAACGAAAAGGCCACCAACGAGAATCGCGGCACCGTCTTCGGCCTCTATATGATGGTTACCTATGCCTCGATCATGGGCGGGCAGATGATCGTCGCCGGCGGCGACGTGAAATCGGCCTCACTCTTCATGATCACCGGCATCCTGTTCTGCCTTTCGCTGATCCCGACCGCGGTTTCGACCGCCTCGCACCCCAAGCCGCTCCAGGACGTCAAGCTCGACGTCAAGGGGCTCTACGCCAACTCGCCGGTCTCGGCCATCGCTTGCGTCCTCATCGGCATCGCCAACGGCGCATGGGGCACGCTTGGCGCCGTCTATGGCGCCCGCATCGGCATCTCCACCGCTGAGATCGCCTTGATGATGAGCCTGGTGGTGGTGGCGGGTGCCGCCATGCAGCTTCCGGCCGGGCGTTTCTCCGACAAGACCGACCGGCGCTTCGTGCTGGCGGGTGCCGCTTTCGGCGCTGCGCTGTTCGCGCTCTTGATCTTCCTGTTCGAGCCGCGCTCCGGCGTCTTCGTCATCGTCTTCACCGCCGCCTACGGTGCTTTCGCCTATACGCTCTATTCGATCGCCGTGGCGCATGCCAACGACCACGCCAGTGCCGAGGACTTCGTCAAGGTTTCGGGCGGCCTGCTGCTGCTCTATGGCTTCGGCACCATGATCGGACCCTTGCTGGCGGCCGCCCTGATGGGCTGGATGCGTCCGGAGGGCCTGTTTCTGGCGACCGCCTTCGCGCATCTTTCCCTGGCAGGCTACACGCTGCTGCGCATCAGCCGCCGCGCGCCGGTGCCGATCGAGGACCGCGACGCCTTCAAGACGCAGCCCGCGGACCGTTCGGTGACGCCGGAAGCATTGCGGCTTGACCCACGAAGAAAAGCAGAAGCAAACGGTTGAGATTCGAAGAACTTTGCCCCACAAATGAGGCATGATGCTTTCCGACGCCTTCATGGCGATCGCCGATCCCAACCGGCGCCATCTCCTGGAAGAACTTCGACGCGGTCCCAAAACCGTCAATCAACTGGCAGCCGGGCTGCCGGTCTCACGTCCGGCCGTATCGCAGCATCTGAAGGTGTTGCTCGATGCCGGCCTTGTCCACGCCAAGGCCGAAGGCACGCGGCGCGTCTATACGGTGAGCAATGCCGGCTTCCTGAAACTCAACATCTGGCTCGACCAATTTTGGGAGACTTGATCGTTCCTGTTCAAACGACCGGTCACGCACCACGATCAGCCATCATTATAGGGGAAGAGCTTGAAATAGGGCTGCGCCTCCTCAATCACCTGGGCGAAGGCCGGCCGCTGCAACAGCCGGTCATGGTAGCGACTCACGGCAGGATATCTGTCGCCGAATGGCTCGACCTTGTTGGCGTAGAACAGGGCCGGCGAGGCCGCGCAATCGGCCATGGTGAAGGCGTCGCCCACAGCCCAGTTCCTCGACGCCATCTCCTGCTCGATGATCGCATAGGAATTGCGCAACTGGTCGCGCGCCTGTTCGACGCCGAACGGATCGGTCCTACGTTCCGGGCGCAGCCGGTCCCCGACGATCTTCTGCATCGGTTCCTGCACATAGAGATCGTAAAAGCGATCGGCCTGGCGAACCGCGATTGCGAGGTCGATATCGGCGGGGACGAGGTCGACCGGTCCGGGATAGTGCGCGGCCAGATACTCGATGACGAGGGTCGACTCCAGCACGGTGCGGTCGCGCGCATCGTCACGCAAAGCGGGCATCTTGCCCCAGGGCGCTATCTTCAGGAAGGCCGCTCGCGACTGCTCGTCGCCGAGATCGACGATGACGGACGCGAACGGCGTGCCGTTCTCGTAGAGCGCGATCAGCGGCTTCCAGCAAAACGAGGCCAGCGGATGATAGTGAAGCGTCAGGGACATTTTTGCTCACCTGTCTCGGGGTTCACGTCGTCTAGTACCGAAATGTTTACTTAACTATTGCCCAAACTTGTGGCGTCAGGACCGCGCTTTGAGTGCCAATCGGCCCGGATATGAGCAACGATGCCGGTGACGATCACATCCCAATCGTCCGGATGCAGTTCGTGGCCACCGCCTTCAACCCGGAGGAGTTTCGCGCCGGCGACCGCCCCGGCCAGCGCTTCGCCATGCTCGACCGGAAAGATGGGATCGGCCGTACCATGGATTACCAGCAGCGGCGCGTTCATCTCGTGCAGTCGGCCCCTCCATCGATCACTATCGCCCTTGAGCAGGAAATGATTGGTCGCGCTGAGCAGGCCGCCGGAGCGATCATAGTCCCGCTCGATGAAGGCTCTCATGCGGCCCTCGTCGAAGGGATGCGCTGTGCTGGCGATCGCCTTGGCATCTTTGATCATGAAGTCCATGACCTGGCGGCGATCCGACCAGTCAATGTGCGCGCCTTCAGCCGAATGTTTGATATAGGCATCGCTGGTCTGCGGCAGGTTCGAGGTGTCCACCCCCATCGGCGAGCTGCTGATCACGGTCAGCGACGCGACGCGGGACGGATGCTTGAGCGCCACGAGCTGCGCGATCATGCCGCCCATCGACATGCCGGCGATATGCGCCTTGTCGAGGCCGTGGCTGTCGAGAACGCCGATCGCATCGTCAGCCATGTCGTCGAACGTGTAGGGCGGCTCTCCCGGCGGGTATTTGGTCGAGCGGCCGGTATCTCGATTATCATAGCGGATTACGAACAGTCCCGCGGCGGCGAGTTTCCGGCAAAACGCCTCCGGCCACCACAGCATTGAGGCCATCGCTCCCATGATCAGCAGCAGAGCGGGGTCGGCGGGGTCGCCAAAGGCTTCGGATATGATAGTGGGGCGTCCGGTCTTCGTCATCGCGTGGCCTCCTCATCTGCTTGCATTTTGCAATCGGTTGCACCATAATAAAACCGATACAATAATGCAACCGGTTTTGGAGAAATCGAATGAACATCGATCGCCGCTCGGGTTGCCCGATCAATCTTTCGCTGGAAGTGTTCGGCGACCGCTGGAGCCTGATCATCCTTCGCGATATTATTTTTGGCGGCAGGCGCCATTTTCGCGAGTTGCTCAACGGGTCGATGGAAGGCATTGCTTCCAACATACTGGCCGACCGGCTGAAGCGGCTGATGGATCTGGGCATGCTGACCAAGGCCGACGATCCTTCGCACAAGCAGAAGGCGATCTACAGCCTGACCGAAATGGCGATCACCCTGGTGCCGATCCTGGCCCATCTCGGCGCCTGGGGCCGCGTCTGGCTGCCGGTCAGCGAGGAATTGTCGATCCGGGCCGAGCTTCTGGAAAAGGGCGGGCCGCCGCTATGGGAGAAATTCATGGGTGAGTTGCGCCACGAGCATCTCGGCACGCCCCTCGATGCAGCGTCCGGCCCCTCTGTACGCGCGACCCTGCAGGCCGCCTATGAGGCCGTGCTCGCCAGCAAGGCTCTCGGCGGCAACCCGGCCGCGTGACCAACTATTTTCCCCGTTGAATGGCCGGCTCTGCTACAAGAGGCCGAAAATCACGTCACGAGATTGGAACAGACTCTTGGTTGAGAACTCTAGGGATACTGCCCGCGCGCGCGCCGATCTGCGCTTCAAGAAGCAGGAGGAAGCGGCCACGGTCCGACAGAAGGCGATGGCCGAGTATGTCGCCGAGAGCGATGCCCGCAAGGTCAAGACCGACAAGCTGCGGGCGCTGCGGCTGGCCAAGGAAGCCGAAGACCTTGCCAACGCGCCGGCAGTGCCCGCCAAGAAGCCCGCCCGCGCCAAGAAGAAGTAGCACGCCGCTCCCGGTTACTTCGTTGCCGGCCCTGAGCCGGTGGCCGTTGACCGCATTTGGTGGATCGCGGCATAGGCGCGATCCGGATCGGCGCGTTCACCCCGCTTTCCACGAAGCAATTTCAACCGGAACCTGGATTGCCTCGTTCGGCTGGCTGCCGATGATATCCGTTTCAAACAGGAGATCGCCATGACCGCACTGCCGCTCGACAAAGCCCTCGAGATCATCGACGCCGCCTTCGCCAAGGGCGCGGAGCTCAAGCTCAGGCCGCTCGGCGTCTCGGTGCTCGACGCCGGCGGCCATCTCGTCGCCTTCCAGCGCCAGGACGGCGCCTCGTTCCTGCGCCCGCAAATGTCCGCCGGCAAGGCTTATGGCGCGCTCGCCATCGGCATGGGCTCGCGCCGCGTCGAGGCCTTCGCCAAGGAGCGCCCGCATCTCATGACCGGCATCTCCGACGTCTCGGGCGGACGCGTGTTGCCGGTCGTGGGCGGCGTGCTGATCCGCGACAAGGCAGGCAGCATCATAGGCGCCGTCGGCATTTCCGGCGACAGCTCGGACAATGACGAAGCCGCCGCCATCACCGGCATCGAGGCCGCCGGCTTCACCGCCGATCCGGGCTAAGGCTAATTCAGGTTGATATCCCTGCTCGCCGACCGCATCGACACCGAGAAGCCGGCGAGCACGTCGAACAGCGCGATGATCATCAGCGTGAAGAAGACCGAGTGCGCGGCGCCCTTGACCAGCAGGAACTCGACCAGGAAGGCCACGAAGACCAGCGTCGACAACAGATGGTCCATGATCGAGGCGTTCGTAGTGCGCGCCGATTTCACGATCTCGACGAAGAGGAAGATGAGCCCGATCAGCACCATAAGGTCGCCGAGCGTCATCGAGAACACCCCGCCGGACATCATGCCGACGGAAAAGACCTCGCTTGCCCAGGGATCGTCACCGCTGCCGAATATTCCGAGCAGCCCGAGATTGTAGAGGACAAAGGGCACGATCAGCAGCGGGACGGCACCGAACATCTGGCGTCTCCATTTGGGGGCACCCCTTTGTAGAGTGCGCAACCGGCACGCCGTCAAGAATTTTCGCAGCACGCCCCAAACACGCTAGAAGACCGAATGCAACAACGATGTCAGCCGGTTGTCCGGCCGACATCTTTGAAATCGAGCCGCGGGATGCGTGACCGCGCACCCCGCTCGCGATCAGCGCTTGAAGTAGCCGGCGCGCACGGCCGCGCCGATGACGTTGAGGATGATATGGCCGGCCGTCATCGAGGTGATCTCGTTGACATCGCGCGCCGGCGCGATCTCGACGATATCCATGCCGACCAGCCTTCCTTTGCCGACCAGCCCCTTGATGAGTTCAATCGTCTGCCGGTAGCTGACGCCGCCCGGCTGTGGCCCCTCGACCGCCGGCATCACCGCCGGATCGAGGCCGTCGGCATCGATGGTGAGATAGTAGCGGCCGCCGTCGGGAATTCGCTTCAGGAGCGCCGCGGTGCCGATGTCCTGCCATTCATTGGTGGTGATGATGTTGGCGCCATAGGCGCGGGCGGCCTCGACCTCCTCGGTGCGCGCGCTGCCCTGGCCGCGAACGCCGACTTGGAAAATGTCCTTGATATGCGTCATTTCCGAGGCCCGGCGGATGGTGCTGGAATAGCCCTCCTTGACCCCGTTGACGTTGTCACGCCAGTCGAGATGGGCATCGAGCTGAACCAGCGTGATCGGACCCTCGCCGTCAAGCGCCCGGAAGATCGGGATCGGAATGCCGTGGTCGCCGCCGATTGTGATCGGCAGTGCGCCCGCGGCGCGGATCTTGCGAATCGCCGCTTCGGCTCTGCCGTAGTGCCCGACATGATCGGCCGCCGCGCCGGGAACATCGCCGACGTCTACCACCTTGATGTCCTTGCCGTCGAAGACTGGCCCACCGATGTCGAAATCATAGCGGTCGAGCGCCTGGCTGATCCGCTGCGAGGCGCGCCGCACCGCGGTCGGCGCATTGGTCTGGTCGTTGATCAGCTCGTCGATCGTGTAGGGATCGCCATAGGGCATGCCGATGATGGCGACATCGGCCTTCAGCGTATCGAGGTCCTCGACCAGCGGGAAGTTCATGAATGTCTGGAAGACATCGCGCGGCGCGGTGGTGAGTTTGGACATGGGGTCTCCTCTGCGTTGAAGCTTTTTTGGATCAGGCGCCACGGCGGGCTGCGAGATGGGGCTGCAGCCTATGCTCCAGGCTGCGCGAGATCGCTGCCACGAAGGCCGTCAGCCCCCAGTACAGCAATGCGATGGCGGTGAAGATCTCCACCGGCGAGAAGGTGCGGCCAATGATGTTCTGGGCCATGTAGGTGAGTTCCGGTACGGTGATCGCCGACAGGATCGCCGATTCCTTGATCAGCGTAATGGTGAGATTGGTGGCCGCGGGCAGGATGTAGCCGAGCACCTGCGGAACCAGGATCTTACGGAAGATAGTCAGGTAGCGCAGCCCCAGCGCGTAGCCGGCCTCGACCTGGCCGTACGAAATCGACTGGATCGCGCCCCTGATGATCTCGGCCGAATAGGCGCTGGCATAGGCTGACAGCGCGCCGATCGAAACGACCACGGGCGAGAGCCTGACACCGAACATCGGCAAGGCGTAGAACAAAAGGAATATCTGGATCAGGAACGGGATATTGCGGAATATTTCGACATAGGCCGAGACGATCGCCGTCGGCACCCGCCCGCCGCGCAGCCGGATAAGCGCCAGCACGGTGCCGAGCGCGAAGCCGAACGGCAATGCGACAGCGCACATCAGCACCGTGTTGCCGAAGCCCTTGGCGAGGATCTGCCAGTTGTCCGCTATGACGGAAAAATCGAAGCTCATGCGCGTGCGCCTCGCGCCTTGAGTTCCAGATGCCTGGTCAGCAGGCTGCATGATAGCAGCACGACGAAATACAGCACCGCCGCGATGCAGAAGGCCTCGACCGGCCGGTAGGTGACGTTCATGATGTTCTGCGCGGTGCGGGTCAGTTCCACCACCGCGATCACCGACAGGATCGAGGATGCCTTCACCAGCATGGTGAACTCGTTGACCATCGGCGGGACAATGGCGCGGAAGAGCTGCGGCAGGATGACCTTGAACCAGGTCACGGCAGGCTTCAGCCCGAGCGCCTTGGCCGCCTCGTACTGGCCGGCGGGAATGCGCGTCAGTCCGGCGCGCAGGATTTCGGCGACGAAGGCCGCGCTGTTGAAGCTGAGCGCCAGCACGCCGGCCAGGAGCGGCGGCAGGTCGATACCGACGAGGCCCGGCAGCACGTAGTAGACCATGAAGATCTGCACGATCAGCGGCGTGCCTCGGATGAAGCTGGTGTAGACCGCGCCGATCCAGCGGATCACGCGCCAGCGCGACCTGCCACATGCGAGCAGGCCGAAGCCGATCAATGTGCCCACCAGAAACCCCAGCGCCGAGACGCTCAGCGTGATGCCGGCGCCGGCCAGGAATTCCGGCAGGAAGGTCAGCGTCTTTGAAAAATGGAACATTTTTCAGCTCGAATGATCCCTGGACGTCCGGGCCATCCGAGACCGGCGCGTCCAATGACTGGAACCACCGGTCCGGCAGCGCCGGGCGCCTGGTTGGGGGCTTAGAGCGCGCCAGGCGGCAGATAACCCTCGTCGGGCGTCTTCATCTCGAACCCGAACCATTTGAGCTGAAGCTCCTTCAGCTTGCCGCTGTCCTTCAAGTCGCCGATTTTGGCGTTGATGAAGGCGCGCAGATCCTTGTCCTCCGGCCGCACCACCCAGGAGAGATAGGAGAATTCGCCGATCGAACCGACGACCTTGTAGGTGTCGGGAACGTTCTTCATCAGAACGGCCGCCGAAGGCGAGGCGATGACGATGGCGTCGACCTGGCCGGAGGCCAGAGCGACATGGGTCTCGGGGAAGGAGGTGAACAGCTTCATCTCGCCGACACCCTTGCCGCCCTTATCCTTGAGCTCCTTGTCATAGGCCTCGATGATGGGCTGCACGGAGGAGGCGAGTTGCGTGGCCACCACCATGCCGTTGATGTCCTCCGGCTTCTTGATGCGCTCCTCGTCGACGCGCACGACGACGACGTTCTCGAACGAACCGGTTGGCCGCGTGTAGGCGTATTTCGCCGCCCGCTCGGCGTTGATGCCGGTCGAGGTCGCCATCAGGTCGAACTTCTTGGCCAGCAGCCCTGGCAGCAAGCCTTGGAAAGGCAGGTTGAGCTGGTCGAGCTTCACGCCGAGCTGGCTGACCACATAGTCGAGAATGTCCTTGTTATAGCCGACGATCTGGCCGTCGCGGACGAATTCGAACGGCTCGAACGCGGCCTCGGTTCCGACAAGGATGGTGCCGCGCTGCTTGATTTGGTCGACCAGCCCATTGGCATGGGCGGTGGCAGTGAACGGCAGGAGGAGCGGCGCGGCGGCAAGAAGGGTCAGGACGCGGCGGCGCGAAGCGGAAAGAAACTCACCCATTGTTACCCTCTTTTTTCTTCGGTTTTGCTGTGCTGGTAAGCCCGGCCGCTATGCTTGAAGACGCGACCGATCATGTAGCTCTCGGAATCCTTGATCCCGGGAACGTTGGCCAGTTCACTGACGAGGAAATCGTGCAGGCTGGTCGTGGATGGCAAAGTGAGCTGGATGATGATGTCGAACGGCCCGGTCATGGCGTAAACGCTGTCGACGAACGAGTATTCCGACAGTTTTCGAGCAACGCTGATGATGTGCTCGCGGTCGACGTCGAGCCCGACAATGGCCGCAATGCCGACATCGCTGCGCAAAGGGCGCACGACCGCCTGGATGCAGATATCCGGGTCCTCGAGCACACGGGCCATTTTCCGCCGCACCGTCGCTTCGGTGACGCCGATGCGCTTGGCGATATCCACACTCGACATCCGCCCATCGACTTTGAGTTGGGAAAGGACGGCCTGCTCGGTATCGTCGAGATCACTTGTGCTGACGAAATCCCACATCGAATTCCCAATCTGTGTCGATTTCCGACTATAAATTCAAAAATCGCATAAGAAACCGTCTATGGCAATCCCACAGATTGCGAAAAACACCAGCGACGCTGCCTCCGGCGATTGCCGCGCATCGGGCTCACGGTTCGATCATTGGGAAAAGTCGTGTCGACCGAGTCGAAGGCGATGTGCGGTATGCAATCGGCCATGCCTCGAGGATGCACGATGAGGCGGCGTCCGGGCCGATCGGAGATCAAGGCCTGGAGACGCAGCTACGCTGTCGGTCGTCGGTCCCGCCAGACGCAAAAAGACCGGCCAGCGGCCGGTCTTTTTAGCTCAAACATCAGGAAAGCTGGTCTCAGCTTTCCTTGGGCGTCAGCACCTGGCGGCCGCGATACATGCCGGTCTTCAGGTCGATATGGTGCGGGCGGCGCATTTCGCCGGAGTTCTTGTCCTCGACATAGGTCGGGGCCTTGAGGGCGTCTGCCGAGCGGCGCATGCCGCGCTTGGACGGAGAGGTTTTTCGTTTCGGAACGGCCATGGATATGCTCCACTACATGGTCAAAAGCCCCGCCCGCCCTCGTGAAAGGGCCGTGTCAGGGGCCGGAATCTGAGAAAGTCGGGTGCCTATACACGCCCGGTGCCGTTTTGGCCAGCGCTGCCCGCGAATTTTTTTATGTCGGCTACTGGAGGCAGCCGACATAAGCGCCGGATCGGCCGGCGCGCCGCTCGATCAGGTTGGCCAGCCTCCTCAGCCCCGGCCCGGGCTTGGCCGGGTTGCGGGCGATCGGATTTGGCAAGCTGACGGCAAGCAGCGCGGCCTGACGGCGCGACAGCTGTTTTGCCGAAACACCGAAATGGTGCCGCGCCGCCGCCTCGATGCCGTATATGCCCGGCCCCCACTCGGCGATGTTGAGGTAGATTTCCATGATGCGCCGCTTCGACATCACCGCGTCGAGATACACGGCCAGCGGCAACTCGACCACTTTACGAACCGTGCCCAGCGGACGAGACCACAAAAACAGGTTCTTCACCGTCTGCATGGTGATGGTCGAGGCGCCGCGCGTCCCCTCGCCGGCCAGCGCGTCGTCGACGACACCCCGCAATTCGCCGAGGTCGACGCCGCGATGGAAACAGAACTGTCCGTCCTCCGACATGATCACCGAATTGGCCAGCACCGGTGCCACGTCGTCGATCGACACCCAGCGGCGGTCATAGCCGGAGAAGGTGGCAAGATCCTTCAGCATCAGCGTCGACACCGGATGCACGAAAGACGGCAGATAGAGAAAGGTCAGCACCGTAGGGATAAGCGCCAGCACGGCAGCCACGACGATACCGCGCCGGACCCAGCGTTTGAGAGCACGACGGTTCACGCCACGGGATCTCGTCGCCATGTCCAGCTTTTCGGTTTCATGATCGACGATCGGTTCCGCCAAGTCGCCCAACCCGTGTCTCTCCCTCCCCCGGCATAATGGCGCTTGTCTTCTTGCGCAACGTCTGAGTGTCGGCTACCGGTCCGGGCCATGACGAATGACGATGAAATGGCGTTCGAAACGGCGCTCGTCGCACGGGCCGCCGCCGTCGAGACGTTGCTGCGGCGATTGCTCGACGACCGCGCGCTCACGGGCGAGATCGCGCGGCCCGAGCGCCTTATGGCGGCGATGCGGCACGGCGTGCTCAACGGCGGTAAGCGCCTGCGCCCCTTTCTGGTGATGGAAAGCGCGGCCCTGTTTTCCGCCGACGGCGAAGCGGCACTGCGCGTGGCGGCCGCACTGGAATGCGTGCACTGCTATTCGCTGATCCATGACGACCTGCCGGCGATGGACGACGACGATCTGCGCCGCGGCCAGCCTACCGTGCACAGGGCCTTCGACGAGGCGACTGCCATCCTCGCCGGCGACGCCCTGCTGACGCTTGCCTTCGACATCCTCGCCGACGAGACTACGGCGCTGCCGGCGGAGCGGCGGGCCGCCCTTGTGCTGGCGCTCGCCCGCGCCGCCGGGGCCGGCGGCATGGTCGGCGGCCAGACGCTGGACCTCGAGGCCGAGCGCATCGCGCCGGACGAGGCCGGGATCATCCGGCTGCAGGCGATGAAGACCGGTGCGCTGATCCGCTTTGCCTGCGAGGCGGGCGCGGTCGTCGCCGGCGTGCCTGCCGGGGATCGCGAAAGACTGGCCGAGTTCGGCTCGGCGATCGGGCTTGCCTTCCAGCTTGCCGACGATCTTCTCGATTTGACCGCGGATGCCGCACAGATGGGCAAGGCGACGGGCAAGGACGCCGCCGCCGGCAAGGCAACGCTGGTGGCGCTGCACGGGGAGGCATGGGCACGCGCCCAGTTGCATGGCCTTGTCCATCAGGCGCATGCGCTGCTCGAACCCTATGGCGAGCAGGCCGGCCTGCTGAAGGCAGCCGCGACCTTCGTGGCGACGCGCAACAATTGAGATCGGGGCAGACCCCGAGGCTTGGCGTGAAGGTTTCTGTTTAACGGGCCAATCGGGAGGATCAGGTTCGATGTCGACCAAATTGTTCGATCTCAGCGGGCGCACCGCCCTCGTAACCGGCTCCTCGCAAGGCATAGGCTTCGCCTTGGCCAAGGGTTTGGCCGAAGCCGGCGCCAGGGTGATCCTCAACGGCCGTGACGAGGCAAGGCTCGCCACCGCGATCAGGCAGATTCCCGGAGCGGAAAAGCTGGCCTTCGATGCTACCGATCATGAAGCGGTTCGCTCAGCGGTCGACGGTTTCGAACTGGACGGCGGAGCGATCGACATTTTGGTGAACAATGCCGGCATGCAATTCCGCGCGCCGCTCGAGGAGTTTCCCGCCGATGCGTTCGAGCGCCTGCTGCAGACCAACGTCGCCAGCGTCTTCCATGTCGGCCAGGCCGTGGCGCGCCATATGATCAGGCGCGGCCGCGGCAAGATCATCAACATCGCCAGCGTGCAGACCGCGCTCGCCCGTCCGGGCATCGCGCCCTACACGGCGACGAAAGGCGCGGTCGGCAACCTGACCAAGGGCATGGCTACGGATTGGGCCAAACATGGCCTGCAATGCAATGCCGTTGCACCCGGCTATTTCGATACGCCGCTCAACGCTGCCCTTGTCGCCGACCCTGCGTTCAGCACCTGGCTGGAAAAGCGCACGCCAGCCGGCCGCTGGGGAAAGGTCGAGGAACTGGTCGGCGCCTGCGTCTTCCTGGCCAGCGAGGCCTCCTCTTTCGTAAACGGCCATATTCTCTATGTGGACGGCGGCATCACAGCGTCGATCTGATCCGCCGCGCCGAACAGGCAGGCGCGCCAAATGCTGCCCGATCGATAACCGGTTGACGCGGAGCTGACATCACTCGTGGCAGCATTCCGCTGTTCGAAGATACGCGGCTGCGGTGGTCTCACTCCCGGCCAGAGCGTTTGGGGACCTTGCGTTTCGGGAACAATTGCACCCGTCGCGACGTTCGGGACCAGAAGCAGGAGGCAACCCATGAACGACAACAAGCATCGCAAACAGCCGAGGCCAAGCGATCGCGACTTGCGCAACGATCCCGGCATCGGCGCATCCAAAGGCACCATCAAGGGTGGCGACATTCTTGACGACGACGAGGAACTCGATGGCGAAAATACTTTTCGGGGCGATGTCGAGAACGACACCACCCCGCAAGGCGGTGTGAACCCCGACCAGACCGGCCGGACGAACAAATAGAGGGAGATATCCCATGACCGGCAAGAAGACCCACGAACAGCAGGTGCAAATCATCGAGGAGCGGGTGAACACCAAGAATGCGGACAAGAATTTCAACGCCGAGGACGAACTGAAGCGGTCGAAGCAGGAAAGAACGGCTCGCCAGCAGGGCCAGTCGCTCAGGGGCGGCGACGTCGATCTGGTCGATGCCGATGACCGTGAAATGCTTCGCGGCTCGAACCAGGAATCCCGGCATCACAAACGGCCCGCGGATTGAAATAATATCCGAAGCTTGACCGTCCCTTGAAGTGGCCGCGGCCCTTCATCTCGGCGCAGCCGGCAGGCTACATGGGAGGCTGCGGGAATCCGAAATTCTCGGTCGCCAGAACGAAATCTTAATGTAAATCAAGCGTAATCCCGACCGTTAAAATAATGCGTATGTGTTGGGGTTGCGCATGCCGGAATATTCTTCCTTCATACGGTCCATCCGGAGCCGTTATCTCTCGGGATTGCTGATCTTCGCGTTGGCTTCGCTGGCGATCATGCTCGCACTTGATCGCGTCAATTCCTTCCGCCACCAGATCGATGCCCTGAGCAGCAACCTTGTCATCTTTACCCGCGATCTGCGCAACGCGACCAGCTTCGCCGAGACGACGGGAACCGCCTGGCGAGCGGAGACGCGCGATGCGCTGACCGCGTCGGCGCGCGGCCATTCGGAACGCCTGACCAGCGAGATTGGGACGCTTGCGGCCCAGATCGCCGCATTGCGTCCACGCCTGTCGACAAAGACGATCAACGAGCTCGAATCCGCTTCGGTCAATGGCGACCTGTTCTGGTCTCCGCGCGACATGATTCGAAACTTCAACCTGATGTCGGTGGCGCAGAAGGTCGATGAGTGGAGCTATCGCGAAATCCGCAACCAGAACGACCTGTTTGCCCAGCCGATGCTGGTCCGCGTCCGCACCGCCATGGACGACGAGCGCCATTTGGCCGACGCCTCCAGTGACCGGCTGCTGCTGTGGGCGAGCGGATTGCTGTTCGCGGTGCTCTCCATCGCCGCTTTCTGGATCTTCCGGCCGATGGAGCAAGCCATCCGCCGCGCCTTCGCCGAATCCGCCGAGTCGCTGTTCAAGGCCGAGGCGGCCGACCGCGCCAAATCGGAATTCCTCGCCAATATGAGCCACGAAATCCGCACGCCGATGAACGGCGTGCTCGGCATGGCCGAGCTGCTGGCCAAGACCGAGCTGACCGCGCGCCAGAAGACCTTCACCGACGTCATCGTCAAATCCGGCAACGCGCTGCTCACCATCATCAACGACATCCTCGATTTCTCCAAGATCAATGCCGGCCAGCTCACGCTCGACCCGGCGCCGTTCCGCCTTGCCGAGGCGGTCGAGGATGTGGCCACGCTCGTCTCCGCCCATGTCGCCGAAAAGAACCTCGAACTGATCGTGCGCGTCGACCCGCGCCTGCCGGCCTACGTCGTCGGCGACGCCGGGCGGTTCCGCCAGATTGTCACCAACCTGCTCGGCAACGCGGTGAAGTTCACCGAGAAGGGCCATGTGCTGATCGACGTCGGCGGCGAAACCGTCAATGACGTCGTCCAGCTCAAGTTGCGCGTCGAGGACACCGGCATCGGCATCCCGGCCGAAAAGTTGCAGAACGTGTTCGAAAAATTCGCCCAGGTCGACGGCTCCTCGACCCGCCGTCACGAGGGCACCGGCCTTGGTCTCGCCATCGCCGCCCGCCTCGTCGACCTGATGGCCGGCAAGATTGGCGTCGAGAGCGAGATCGGCCGCGGCTCCGTATTCTGGTTCGCGGTGCCCCTGCCCGTGCATCGTGCCGAGGCTCGCGACGAGATCGTGCCGGTCGACGTCACCGGCGCCCGCGTTCTGGTCATCGACGACAATCCGGTCAACCGCGAGATCCTGCTCGAACAGCTCAGGAGCTGGAGCTTCGACTGCGCCGCCGCCGAAAGCGGTGCGGTCGGCTTGGCTTTCCTCGACCGCGCCTGCCAGCTGGGGGCCGCCGTCGATTGCATCATCCTCGATTACCAGATGCCCGGTATGAACGGCGCCGATGTCGCGAAAGCCATCGCCGCCGACAGCCGGCTGTCGGCCATACCGGTCGTGCTCCTGACCTCGGTCGACCAGGTCGATTTCGGCAAGATGATCATTGATTTCGGCATTGCCGCGCACCTGACCAAGCCGGCGCGCTCCGCGGTCCTGCTCGGCACCGTCATCTCGGTCGTCCAGAAAGCCCGCTCGCAGGTCGGCAGGGCGCAGTTCGTTCGCGAACCTGTACCGGCGCTGCCGCAGGCGGCGCCGCCCGCCTTTACCGTCATCCGCGGCCCGGCAATGCCGGCCGTCCCCGTGCCGGAACCGGCGGTCGCGCCGAACGGTCCGATCGACATCCTCATCGCCGAGGACAACGAGGTGAACCAGTTGGTGTTCGGCCAGATTCTCAACGGGTTGGGCTTGAGCTATCGTATAGCCGGCAACGGCCGCACGGCGGTCGAGATGTACCGCTCGTTGCGCCCGAGGCTGATCCTGATGGACGTCTCCATGCCGGAGATGAACGGTTACGAGGCGACCCGCGCCATCCGGGCGACGGAGGCCTCGGATGGCAGCCACATTCCGATCATCGGCGTCACCGCGCATGCGCTGAAGGGCGACCGCGACAAGTGCATCGAAGCCGGCATGGACGACTATCTGCCGAAGCCGGTTTCACCCGACCGCCTCGGCGCCAAGATCGGCACCTGGCTCAGCGAAACGGTGGTGGCGAAGACGGCATAGCTATACCGTCGACGCCTCGGACGCCGCATCCAGATGATAACGGCGCATCCAGTCGAGGCTTGTCTCGTCGGCAAGCCTTGCGACGCCGGGTCTTATATCCCCAGCATCCGGTGCCTGAACCCCCAAGGCGTCGCAAACGGACGCCAACGTTGCAACCGGATCGCTCGACAGGCGCTCATAGCCGATCCGCAGCGGGATTACCTCTTGCTCCGCGAACCACATGTTCCAGGCAGTGTCATAACCATCGAGCCCGGCAACCTCATCCTTGATCCGCCCGAAATCATATCGAGGTTCTCCGGGAGGTCCCACCCTTTCCAGTTCGGTGCCATCGGGAGCGACATGCCAAAGGCCGGTTTGCTGCGCCTTGACCAGCGATACGGCCTGCGCAAGCTTGTCCTCGCGTGACAGATGTATGTAGAGAACACGGCCAAAAGCCCTCTCGAAACGAGCTTTATCCGAGACAAGCCCCGGGAAAATCCGGTCGAGTATCGCTGAAAGCTCATCCAGATTCTCTCGCATCAGGCGCAGGCCGAAAATGCCGGTTCCACCCTTGCCGGCGGCGATGGCCGCATTGAGATAGGCGGCATTGAATTCGAGTTCGCCCATCGTGTCGCGGCCGGGCAGCCCCCACTCTTCGGCCCATTCGGGCACGTCCTGCCGCCGATAGAACGAATGAGGATCGCCCGCCGCCTTCGTGGAGGCCAGGAGCTTGCACAGCAAAGTGCTTCCGGTCCTGGGCGTGCCGCAGATAACATATGCGTCGACCATCCTGCGGCCCTCATTGCTCGTTGAAGGCAGGGCAATGCCGGCCAATCCAGGGTCGCCTATAGCCGCGGCCGTCATTTTTATCGCCCCTTCACCCGCAACGACACACCCGCTATCGGTTGCGCACCACCACGCATGCCCCGCCGACACTTTGCAATTTCTGGCAGATAGCCCCGGCGGCGGCACGGTCGTCGACCCCGATCCTGACCGCGTAGATGCCGCGCCGGCCGATCGGCGTGCGCACCCGGCTGACCACCGGATCATGCCCGGCTAGCAGGGCCGGGAAGCGGCCCCTCACCCTGAGCCACTGGTTGACTGCGGCGCTGCGGCGGAAATTGCCGGCCACCTGGATTCCCCACGGCTTTATGTTGATGGAAGCCATCGCCACCGTGCGCGACATGATCACCGGGAGCTTACGGCAGGCCGCGACGAAATCGGATTTCGCGTCGAGCGGTCGCACGCTTCCGGCATAGGCGCGGTCGGCGAACTTATCGACCGGCTCGCCCATGATGTCGAAGACATAGCTTTCGGTTTCCATCGGCAGGAAGCCGCCCGAGCCCAGCCAGCGCGAGACCCGGTTTTCGCCGGCATTGTAGGCGGCGGCCGCCAGGCCGAGATTGCCATAGCTGGTCTTCATCTCGGCGAGGTATTTCGCCGAGGCCGGGATCGCCTGGTTGATGTCGAAGGAATTGGCGAGCCCGCGCATCTTGGCGGTCCCCGGCATGAACTGGGCGATTCCTTCGGCGCCGACCGGACTGACGGCGTTGGGATCGAACCGACTTTCCTTCCAGATCAGCCGGGCGAAGAAATCCCTGGGCAGACCGTTCTGGTCGGCATGGGCCTGGATCAGGTTGCAGACCTTGTCGATCAGCCGCTGCTTGGCCGATTGCGGCGGATCGGCCTGGGCCAAGGTGGGCCACCCGCACAGCAGGATCAGCGCCACCGGGAGGAAGCGCAGCATTCGACCTACTCTGCCGCGGCCTTGCCGCGACCAAATCGTTGTTCGATATAGTCGGCGACCATCTTTTCGAAATCCTGCGCGATCGACGGTCCGCGCAGCGTCGCCGCCTTCTTGCCGTCGACGAAAACGGGCGCCGTCGGCGTCTCGCCGGTGCCTGGCAGCGAAATGCCGATATCGGCATGTTTGGACTCGCCCGGGCCGTTGACGATGCAGCCCATCACGGCGACCTTGAGGTTCTCGACCCCTGGGTATTTCTCACGCCACGCCGGCATGTTCTTCCTGAGATCGGCCTGGATGTTCTGGGCCAGTTCCTGGAACACGGTCGAGGTTGTGCGGCCGCAGCCGGGGCAAGCGGCGACGATCGGCACGAATTGCCTGAAGCCCATGGTCTGCAGCAATTCCTGCGACACCTGCACCTCGCGCGTGCGATCGCCGTTCGGCTCCGGCGTCAGCGATATGCGGATGGTGTCGCCGATGCCTTGCTGCAACAGGATGCCCATGGCGGCGGATGAGGCGACGATGCCTTTCGAGCCCATGCCGGCTTCGGTGAGGCCGAGATGCAGCGCATGGTCGGAACGGCTGGCGAGCTCGGTGTAAACGGCTATCAGGTCCTGCACGCCGCTGACCTTGGCCGAGAGGATGATCTTGTCGCGGCCAAGGCCGATCTCCTCGGCCATCTCGGCCGAGAGGATCGCCGACTGCACGATCGCCTCGCGCGTCACTTGCTGTGCGGTCAACGGAAAGCCGCGGGCCTGGTTGTCGTCCATCAGCCGGGTCAGGAGTTCCTGGTCGAGCGAGCCCCAGTTGACGCCGATGCGCACCGGCTTGTCATGTTTGATCGCCATCTCGACGATTGCCGCGAACTGCCGGTCCTTCTTGTCCTTGAAGCCGACATTGCCGGGATTGATGCGGTATTTGGCCAGCGCCTCGGCGCAGGCCGGATGATCGGCCAGGAGCTTGTGACCAATATAGTGGAAGTCGCCGACGATGGGCACGTTGATACCGAGCCGCGCCAGCCGCTCCCGGATGCGCGGCACGGCGGCGGCGCTTTCATCGCGGTCTACGGTGATGCGCACGATCTCGGAGCCGGCGCGATGCAGCGCCGCGACCTGGGCGACCGTCTGGTCGACATCGGCGGTATCCGTATTGGTCATCGACTGCACGACGACGGGAGCACCCCCGCCAACCACCACGCCGCCCACATCGACGCCAACCGAGGTGCGGCGCGGGAAGGGAAAGGAATAATATCCGGTCATGCCGGCAGCCTTTAATCTCTGGAGCGCCGCGCGTCCACTTGGACGCACAAAAGCGCGCTCCGGGCCGATGCGCTGAAGTCCGGGCATGAGGTGGAGGAGCAAAGATGGCTTGTCAATGGCGACAGGTCGCCACTGGCCGCAATCGATGCCGCCGCCGGTTGCTCGGCGCCCGACTTTTATCGCTCGCTTGCGTCGGCCAATCGGCTACCTGGCGATTGGCAGGCCCCATCGCTTTGTCTTTCCCGGAACGAGTCCGTCATTTCGGGGAGGAGCAAGGAGAAGAGCGACGCAGCGCAGTCCCAGAATCCAAGCCCTGACCTCAGAGCGCCGCGGCAAGGCGGAATTCTGCTCCGCTGCACTCTTCGGTCAGTTATGGTAAAGGGGAGCCGCGACGAGCTTCGCCCCTACTCGTCCTGGGACTAGGAAGTCGGACGGCCTCTGCCTGGTACGAATATCTGTGATGGTCGACCTGAAATCGAAGATCAAAACCACCAGTCCGGCGGCAATTGCCGCCGGCAGGAAAGACCCGAATGGTGAGCGGTTATGTCAGTGGGGCATCAATGCGTCGTGGGTTTGGCCCTCAGTTTTTCAATCTCGTCCTTGATTGCCAGCTTGCGTCGCTTGAGATTCACGATTTCCAGGTCGTCCACCGACGGGTGATTCATCGCGTCATCGAGCTCGCGTTCGATGTCGCCGTGTTTCCGCTGCAACTCATCAAGATGGGATGCAAGAGACATGATTGGTTCTCCCTTTCATGATTTCCTCGATTGCAGCCGCCAAAGGCGCGTCCACCGCAGGCTCGCTCTGTGACGGCACAATGACAGTGTGCCACCTTCGCGCAGCGATGTCGAATGATCCGTGGTAGCATTCCACGACAACGTGAAATGTGATATGGGCTGCGCGCCGGTGGCAGAGAGTGCCACCCCCCGCCCAATCAGGCCCAGCTTTGGGCGCCGCAGACGTGCAGACGGTAGAGAATGTCCGATCAGGAACAGGCCGATATTCGCCTCGAATTTTCCCGGCTGAAGCAGGAACACGCCGATTTCGACGCCGCGATCAATGCGATGATCGCCATGAACTGCGACCCGCTGCAGATCCAGCGCATGAAGAAGAAGAAGCTTGCGCTGAAGGATCGGCTGATGAAGCTGGAAGACAGGATCATCCCGGACATCATCGCCTGACTTCAGGTCCAGGCCGCGATCGAAAGCCGCGCCGCGCGTTCGCGCAACAGGGCCAGGAGTTCGCCTGTCTTCTCCTGCGATGTGTCGATGGGCACCACCAGGCACATCGTCGCCTCGACGGTGCCGGGTGCTGAAAACACCGGCGCGGCGAGGCATTTCGTATAGGCGTCGACGAGCCCCGAAGTGATGCAATAGCCGGTGGCTCGCGCCGTCGCTATGTCGGCGATGAAATCGTCCAGCCGCAATCTGCGGCCATCGGGCAGCATAAGGTCGTCTTCCGATATCATGGCTTCGATCCGGGCCTGTTCGAGGCCGGCGAGCAGCAGCCTGCCTGACGCGGTCCAGGGCAGCGGAATCTGCAATCCGGTGGCGGAGCTGATGCGGAACGGCCGGGTGCCCGGGCTCGAGTGGACGATCGTGTAGCGGCCGCTCTGCAGCATGCACAGTTCGGAGGTCTCACCGGTCTCGCGCGACAGGTTGTCGACCTCCTGGCGTCCTCGCCTCAAGAGGTCGTTGCCGCGCACATAATCCATTCCATAGAGATAGAGCTTCTTACCGAAATAGACGCGGTTGCCGTCGCCGGCCATCTCCAGGAGGCCCGCATCGACCAGCGATCGCACCAGTGTGTAGGTGGTCGAACGCGGCGCGTTGACCCCCTTGGCGAGGTCGCCGATACCGATGGCGCGCTGCGTCGAATGAAGGAACTCCAGAATCTCGAGCACCCGGTTGAGGCCCTTCTCCCGAGAGGCCGAAATCTTTGCGTCCGCTGAGACCGCCAAGGCGCTGCCATCTTGCATTGTCGATTCCTGATGTTAGTATCTGTCTTGTACAGGATACACTCGTCCCTTGTAAGAGACAATTTCTGTAACGATCCGGGTGCGCGTATTGCCTGTGCGTAGGGGAACACAACACGAAAGGAGGTCGCTGTGGACGACACATCCAAAAGGCGTGATTTTCTGAAACTGGGTATGGCCGGACTGGCAACGGCCGGCGTCATGAGCGCGGCGGCAACGGTCGACGTCCAGAAGGCGGCGGCGCAGGCTGCGCCCGATAGCCTGCTACGCACCGTGCTGGAGCGCGGCAAATTGATTGTCGGCACCGGAAGCACCAATGCGCCATGGCATTTCGAGAACGATGCCGGCGAACTCGTCGGCATGGACATCACCATGGGGCGCATCCTGGCAAAGGGCTTGTTCGATGACCCGGCCAAGGTCGAGTTCGTCATGCAGGACCCGGCGCAGCGCATTCCGAACGTGACGACGAACAAGGTCGACATCACCATCCAGTTCATGACCATGACCGCGCAGCGCTCGCAGCTGATCAACTTCTCCAGGCCTTACTACGTCGAGGGCGTCGCCTTGCTGACTTTGCCCGGCGCTGAGAACAAGACCTTCGACAAGCTGCTTGCCGCAGGCTCCGCGACGCGCGTTTCCATCCTGCAGAATGTCGACGCCGAATCTTCGGTGCATTTTGCCTTGCCGGAGGCGCAGGTGATGCAGATCGATACACAGGCCAACGTGCTGCAGGCATTGGAATCCAAGCGTGCCGATGCCGCTGCCGTCGACCTCTCCACCGTGCGCTGGCTCGCCTCGCGCAATCCGGACAAATACTTCGATGCCGGCAAGAGCTGGTACTCGATGCTTTATGGCGCGGCGCTCCGGCAAGGCGATCTCGATTGGCTGACCTTCGTCAATCAGACCTTCACCATCGCCATGTTCGGCCATGAAACGGCGCTCTATGACGCCGCGTTCAAGGACTATTTCGGGCAGGAGCCGCCGGCGCGCCACCCCGGCTTCCCGGTTATCTGACGTCATCGGCGGAAGGGCGCCGACCCTTCCGCCTTTTTTCCTGGCGACGCGGCCAGCTTTGCGTCACATCGGGAGCACTGAGGCCGACGCATGGGTTATGCGCTCAATTTCAACCTGATCTGGCGGCATTTCGACAAGCTGTGGGGCGGTCTGCTGCTCAGCCTGGAGCTCGCCGTCATCTCGATCGCCATCGGCATCGTCATCGGCCTGGTCCTGGCGGTCTGGTACGTGTCGGCCGGACGCATGGTGCGCGGCATCATTGCCGCCTATGTCGAATTCATCCGAAACGTGCCGCTGATCCTGCTCGTCTATCTCGTCTTCTACGGTCTGCCGACCGTGGTCGACATCGCCTACAGCGCGCAAACCTCGTTCGTCGCCACGCTGGCGCTCTACAGCGGCGCCTATCTGGTCGAGGTGTTCCGCTCCGGTCTCGAAGCGGTGCCGCGCGGCCAGCTAGACGCCGGCAAGGCGATCGGCCTGACGCCCTGGCAAAGGCTGCTCCATGTGCGCCTGCCGACCATGCTGCGCATCACGCTGCCGGCGCTTTCCAACACTTTCATATCGCTGTTCAAGGACACCTCCGTCGCTTCGGTCATCTCGGTGCCCGAACTGACCTTCGGCGCGCAATGGATCAACTTCAACACCTTCCGCATCGTCGAGGTCTATCTCGTCGTGACGGCGATGTATCTGCTGACCGGCTACGCCCTGCTTTACGCGCTCCGGCTCGTCGAACGATGGTTCAAGGTGGTGCACTAGCATGCTTGGCCAGATCGCCTACGCCTTGCCTTTCCTGGCTCAGGGTTTTGCGCTGACGCTTTGGGTGTCGCTGCTGGTCGTGACGTTCTCGCTCGTCGCCGGTGTCGTCCTTGGCGTCGGCCTGGTCTATGGCCCGGCGCCGGCGCGCTGGGCGGTGCGCATCTTCAGCGACACTATTCGCGGCATACCGATCCTGGTGCTCATCTTCTTCGTCTACTACGGGATGCCGGCCGTCGGGCTTCACCTGCCGTCCTTCTGGGCTGCCGTGCTGGCGCTGACCTTGTTCAAGACAGCCCAGGTCGTCGAATATCTCCGGGGCGCCGTCGGCTCCATCCCGAAGGGACAATCGGAGGCGGCAATGGCGATCGGCCTGACCTTCCGCCAGCGGCTGGCCCATGTCATCTTTCCGCAAGCGTTCAGGCGTTTCCTGCCGCCCTGGATCAATGGCGTCACCGACGCGGTCAAGGGCAGCGCGCTGGTCTCGCTGCTCGGCATCACCGATCTCATGCAGGCCATCAACCAGGTCATCGGCCGCACCTATGAGGCCATGCCGCTCTACATCCTTGGCGCCCTCATCTACTTCGCCGTCAACTATGCGCTTTCGCTTGCCAGCAGGCGGCTGGAGCGGCGTTTCTCCTTCATCCGGGAATAGCAATGTCCACAAGCTCGAACGATGCCCCGGCCCTTCTCGACATCCGCGATGTGTCCAAATCCTTTGGCGCCGTCCAGGTCCTGCGCTCGGTCAGCCTGCGCGTGGCGCGCGGCGAGGTGGTGACGGTCATCGGGCCCTCGGGCAGCGGCAAGACCACGCTGCTGCGCTGCGTCAACTTCCTGGAGAGCTATGACAGCGGGTCCATCCGCATCGACGGCAAGGAGGTCGGCTTCCGAGAAACCGGAGCCCGCCAGCGCCGCAGCGAACGCGACCTTGCCGCGATGCGCGCCGAGACCGGCATGGTGTTCCAGAGCTTCAACCTGTTTCCGCATCTCACCGCCGCCGGCAACATCATGCTCGGCCTCACCAAGGTGCGCGGCAAAAGCACCGTGGAGGCGCGCACGATTGCCGAACACTGGCTCGGCCGCGTCGGTCTTGCCCATAAGGCCGACAGCCTGCCGGCGGAGCTCTCCGGCGGCCAGCAGCAGCGCGTCGGAATTGCGCGCGCCGTGGCCATGGGGCCGAAAATCCTGCTGCTCGACGAGATAACCTCCGCCCTCGATCCGGAACTCGTCGGCGAGGTGCTTGAAGTGGTGCGCAGCCTCGCCGAGGACGGCATGACGATGGTGATGGTCACGCATGAGATGGCCTTTGCCCGCGACGCCTCGAGCCGCATCGTCTTCATGGCCGATGGCGGCGTCGGCGCCGTCGGCCCGCCGAAGGAGATCCTTGCTGCGGACGCCGACAATGAGCGTCTGCGCAATTTCCTGGCGCGCTTCCGCGCCTCGCACTTCTGACATCGGATGGTTGACGCCATCCCAAGGAGCCTTCTTCCATGACGCCTTACACCAGGCTCGCCGAACTCGGCCTCACATTGCCCGAGCCGCCGACGCCCATCGCCAACTTCGTTACCCATGCCGAGAGCGGCCGGCTGATCTTCCTGTCCGGCCAGGGACCGCTGCGGGCCGACGGCTCGCTCTGCACCGGGAAGGTGGGCGAGGATGTGACGGTGGAGGAGGCTTATCAGCATGCCCGCCTCACCGGCCTCAACCTGCTTGCCGTCATGCATGCTGCCGCCGGCGATCTCGGCCGCATCGTGCGCGTCGTCAAGCTGCTCGGCTTCGTCAACGCCACGCCGACCTTCAGCGACCACCCCAAAGTGGTGAATGGCTGCTCCGATCTTTTCGCCGACGTTTTCGCCACGATCGGCGGGCATGCCCGCTCGGCGATCGGCGTCGGCTCCTTGCCGGGAAACATCACCGTCGAAATCGAAGCGGTCGTCGAGATCGCTGCCTGATCTGTCATCCACGGGATTGCTCACATGAAAACATATTCAGACACCGGCTCCAACACCACGATCCGCGAACGGCTCGGCCTTCGCCCGATCATCAACGTCTCCGGCACGATGACGGCGCTCGGCGCGTCGATCATCGTGCCTGAAGCGATCAGCGCCATGTCTGAAATGGCATCGCAATGGGTGGAAATGGACGATCTGCAGCGCGCCGCAAGCGCCGTCGTCGCGCGCCTCACCGGTGGCGAGGCCGGCTTCATCACCGCCTGCTGTGCCAGCGGCATCACCATGGCGATCGCCGGCGCGATGACGGGAACCAACCTGCTCGCCATCGAACGCCTGCCGGACGACACCGGCGACCTCAAGTCAGAGGTGATCATCCAGCTTGGCCACATCGTCAACTACGGCGCCCCGATCGACCAGTCGGTCCGCGTCGCCGGCGCCAAGGTGGTGCCCGCCGGCACGGTCAGCGTCACGCAGGACTATCATGTCCGCGACGCGATCAACGACCGCACGGCGGCAGGGCTCTATGTCGTCGCGCATCACACGGTGCAATACGGCATGCTGTCGCTGGAGGAGTTCTGTGAAATCTGCCACGCCAGGGGCGTGCCGGTGATCGTCGACGCGGCTTCCGAATATGACCTGCGCGGCTTCCTGGCGCGTGGTGCCGACATCGTCATCTACAGTGGCCATAAATTCCTGAGCGGCCCGACCAGCGGCATCGTCACCGGACGCAAGGATCTGGTGCGCGGCGCCTATCTGCAGAACCGCGGCGTCGCCCGCGCCATGAAGGTCGGCAAGGAAAGCATCGCCGGCACCATGGCCGCGCTCGAGGCATGGGAGAAGCGCGACCACGCCGGCATCCGCCGGCGCGAAGAGGCCGCCCTCAACCTTTGGAAGGATGCTCTGCAGGGTATCCCGGGCATTGGCGCGGAGATCATTCCCGACCCGACCTCCAACCCGCTCGACCGCCTGCAGGTCTTCGTGCTGCCGGAAAGCCGCTTCACCGCCGCCGGCCTTGCCTCGGCGCTTGCCGGTGGATCGCCGCCCATCATCGTGCGCAATCACGAGGTCGAACGCGGCCATTTCTTCCTCGACCCCTGCAATCTTCATCCCGGAGAGGCGGAAATCGTCGCCGAACGGCTGCGCGCCCTGTTGACCGCGAAGGACCGGCCCGCCGACGCCATGAAGATTGCTCGCAAGGTCTCTTCCGGCGCCTTGCGCTGGCCGGATTGAGCGCCAAGCGGACCAACGAACCCAAAGCACCGGCTGATCACGTGACTGTGAACAGCCGGATGCGTACGCGGCGGGAATAAATCTCGGCCGCAACGGGTCTCCTCGACATAGGCCGCTACAGGCGTTGAGGAGATCCGCATGTCCGTCATCATGAACACGACAGCGAATATGGCCGCGGCGTCGGCGGCCGCCATGTGCTGGAGCGCATGACCTCAACCGGCCTCTCTCCCATGATGCACGGCTTTCCCATTGCGCTTGACACTGGTGACGCAGATGAATTCACTTTCGCCACGGCAGGCGGCTTTGCCTGTTGCCGAGGGTTTCGCCCGCACGGGCGGGCGAGACCGCCGGTATTGCTTGAAAGCGCACGGCCTGTTCCTCGTGGAGTATCGGATGGTGCTGCTTTGAGCGAGAAGGCCGGAGCCGAGCGCTTCAGCGAGGTGGTGCTGCCTCATCTCGGTGACGCGCTGGCGCTTGCCCGCTGGTTGACCGGCAATGGCGCCGATGCCGAGGACGTCGTGCAGGACGCCTGCATAAAGGCGCATGCGGGCATATCAGGCTATGCCGGCGGCAATGCCCGCGCCTGGCTGCTGACCATCGTGCGCAACACCGCCTATACCTGGATGTCGCGCAACCGGCCGCGCGGCATGTTGGCCGTCGGTGATCTCGGCGATCTCGACGAGATGGCGGCGGCACACGGCATCAGCGTGCCGGACGAATATGGTCCGGAGGCAAGCCTGATCGCCAAGGCCGACACGGTGGCGCTTGAAACGGCGATAGCAGCCCTGCCGCAGCCGTTTCGCGAGACGCTTGTGCTGCGCGACATTAGCGGCCTCAGCTATCGCGAGATAGCGGCCATGCTCGGCGTGCCGATGGGCACGGTGATGTCCAGGCTGGCCCGCGCGCGGAGCCTGCTTATGTCTGACCTGGGGAGAGCGCCATGACCATGCATGACGATGGACTGCCCAATGATCCGGAAGGCATCAGGCTAATGATCCACGCCCTCGTCGATGGCGAACTTGATGCAGCGGCCGCGCTTGCGGTGGAGCGGCGCATTGCGGCCGATCCGCGGCTTGCCTCAGAGCATGCCCGCATCGTGGCCTTGCGGGGCGCGGTCAGCCGCCTGCCGCGCCCAGATGTCAGCGACGCCTTTCGCGCGCGCATCGCGGCCATTGGCACTGCGGCCACCGCGCAGCCGGAGTCAGGCGAAACAGCCAAGCCGCAGCAGGGCCGGCCGGCGCTCCCGGGGGTGCTTGCCCCGGGCGGGAGAGGCCAGAGGCGAAACGCCGATACGCGGCTGTCGCCAAGTCGAGCGCGCCGCTTCGGTTCGTTCGACTGGCGCGCTCTTGCCGCCTCGATCATGATCAGCGCGGTGCTGGCCAGCGGGGCAACGCAATGGGTGATGGTCAACGGCGCGTCCGACAGCTTCGCCGCGGCGGTCGCCAGCGGCCATCGCCGCAGCCTGCTTGCCGCCAGCCCGATCGATATCGTCTCGTCGGACCGCCACACGGTAAAGCCCTGGCTCGACGCCCGGATCGGCGTGTCGCCGCCGGCACCGGATCTTGCCAAGGACGGTTTTGCGCTGATCGGCGGCCGGGTCGAGGTGATTTCCGGCCGCCCGGTGCCGGCACTTGTCTACCGCCACCGCGAGCATCTGATCACGCTGGTCGCCGAACCGCAGCAGGGCGGCAAGGTCAGCGAGCCTGACGATCTTTCCTCGGGCGGCTTTTCGCTGGTGCAGTGGAGCGACGGCGCCTTCTCCTACTGGGCGATCTCCGACATGGAGCGGCCCGAACTCGACGATTTCGTCGCCCGCTTCCGCAAGGCTGCGGCATAGGCCGATTTCCCGGCCGGACACCGGCAATGCCCCGCATCCTTGCCGCCGCCGCCGAATTCCGCTAAGGCGCGCCTTTGTCGCCGGGAGCAGAAGCTTGGACAATCAACGCGCCGACGTCGCCATCATCATGGGCAGCCAGTCCGACTGGGCGACGATGCGCCATGCCGCCGAGACACTGGAGGCGCTTGGCATCCCGCACAAACGGCTGATCGTCTCGGCGCACCGCACCCCCGACCGGCTCTACGCCTTCGCCAAGGGCGCCAAGGCCGCCGGCTACAAGGTCATCATCGCCGGTGCGGGCGGTGCGGCGCACCTGCCCGGCATGACGGCGGCGATGACACCGCTGCCGGTGTTCGGCGTGCCGGTGGAATCCAAAGCCCTGTCGGGACAGGATTCACTGCTGTCCATCGTCCAGATGCCGGCCGGCATCCCGGTGGGGACGCTGGCCATCGGCAAGGCCGGTGCTGCCAATGCAGCCCTGTTGGCTGCCGCCGTTCTGGCGCTCCACGACGACAAGCTTGCCGGGCGGCTCGATGCCTGGCGCGCCTCGCAGACCGCCAAGGTCGCGGCCGAACCCACGGACACGCCGTGAGCCTGCCCGCCGGATCGACCATCGGCATCATCGGCGGCGGCCAGCTCGGCCGCATGCTGGCAATGGCGGCCGCTCGCCTCGGCTACCGCACCGTGGTGCTGGAGCCGCAGCCGGATTGCCCTGCCGCGCAGGTCGCCAACCGTCAGGTCACGGCCGCCTACGACGACCCCGCCGCGCTTGCCGAATTGGCCGAGGCAAGCGCCGTCGTCACCTATGAATTCGAGAACGTTCCGGTTGCCTCCGCCGAGGCGCTCGCCGCAAAGGTGCCGGTCTATCCGCCTGCGCGCGCGCTTGATGTGGCGCAGGACCGGGTGACCGAAAAGACATTTCTCAACGGCATCGGCATTGCCACGGCGGATTTCCGCGCGATCGACGATGACAACGAACTGACGGCGGCGCTGAAGTCCTTTGGCGGCAGCGGCATATTGAAGACGCGGCGCATGGGCTATGACGGCAAGGGCCAGCGCGTCTTCCGCGACATGCAAGCCGGCGGCTTCGCCGGCACCTGCGAGGCGATGGGCAACGTGCCGCTGGTCCTCGAGGCCTTCGTTTCCTTTGAGCGCGAAGTCTCCGTCATCGGCGCGCGCGGCATCGATGGCGTCGTCGCCACTTACGATCCGGCCGAGAACGTCCACCGCAGCGGCATTCTCCACACATCGACCGTGCCGGCCGCGATCGCGCCCCGGACAGCCGAGGCAGCCCGGACGGCGGCGGTGAAGATCCTGTCGGCGCTCGACTATGTCGGCGTCATCGGCGTCGAGTTCTTCGTGCTGGCCGACGGCTCGCTGCTGGCCAACGAGATCGCACCCCGCGTCCACAATTCAGGCCACTGGACGGAAGCCGCCTGCACCGTTTCGCAGTTCGAGCAGCATATCCGCGCCGTGGCCGGGCTGCCGCTCGGCGACCCGCGACGCCATTCCGACTGCGTGATGGAGAACCTGATCGGCGACGATATCTCGCGCGTTCTGGAATTGCTGGCGGAGCCCGACCTGATGCTGCATCTCTACGGCAAGGCCGAGGCGCGGCCCGGCCGCAAGATGGGCCATTTCACCCGGATCAGCCGCCGCGCCTGACAGCAATCTCGACGCCGCGAGCTACTGGGCAGGAAAACTCGGCGCATGTCGTTCCCAAGTCACGTGGCGACCACCACATCATACCAGCCGGAGCCGAGCCATTGGCCGATTGCGGATATTTGACGACACCGGGCATTCATCTCCGCTACCGGGCATGCTTGCGGTTGACACGGACAAGGCTCCTCGTTTATGAGCCACCCACAGTTCAAAGGCGCGTCTTCTGGCGCGCCTTAAAATTTCGACCCGGACCGGGTCCACACCGACAGGCAAGACCATGAAGATCAAGAATTCGCTCAAGGCGCTGAAGGCGCGTCATCGCGACAACCGTCTGGTTCGCCGCAAGGGCCGCGTCTACATCATCAATAAGACCGCCCCCCGCTATAAGGCGCGCCAGGGCTGAGCTTCGTCGCGAGGCTTTTGCCTCCGCAGTTGGTGTTTATCGTCGGTCCGCCGGCCGTTCACGCTAAAATCAGTTTGACGTCCCGCCGCCCGGGACTAGATTCGGGCGATGCGGATTCTTTTTGCATTTTTGACGGTCCTTCTTTTTTGCAGCGCCGTCTCGTTGCCGGCTCGGGCCGATGACCGGGCCGCTGTGCAAGCGGCCCCGGAGCCGGCGCCTCCGGATGCCCAGCCAGTGCCGCAAGCCCCGCCTCCCGCAATGAACAGGGAGGCCCGGCTCGACAAGCTGTTTGCCGATCTCAAGCGCGAGCGCAACGAAAAGGCGGCAGAGCGTATCGCCGGCATCATCTGGAGCGAATGGTCCCAGTCGGGCAGCGCCTCGATCGACCTGATGATGCAATGGTCGCAGAAGGCGATCGAGAACCAGAAATTCGACGTCGCGCTCGATTTCCTCGACCAGGTGGTCACCTTGCAGCCGGCCTATGCCGAGGGCTGGAACCGGCGCGCCACGGTGCATTTCATGATGAAGAACTACGGCAAGTCGATGTCCGACATCGACCATACGCTGCAACTCGAACCCCGCCATTTCGGCGCGCTGTCGGGCTTGGCGCAGATCATGACCGTGACCGGACGCAAGCAATCGGCGCTCGAGGCCTGGCAGAAGGTGCTCGCCATCTACCCGATGCTGCGCAGCGCCCAGGATCAAGTCGGTACGCTTTCGGAAGAACTGGCCGGCGAAGGCATTTGATATTTAAGGCAGTAGGGGAATAGGGCAGTAATGCAGTAGGAAAGAGATCGCCCGGAAATACTTCCCCTACTCCCCTACTCCCCTACTCCCCTACTCCCCTACTCCCCTAC
>NZ_JAIUIF010000018.1:0-98723 GCF_020165475.1 Mesorhizobium sp. BR1-1-15
GTAGGGCAGTAGGGCAGTAGGGCAGTAGGGCAGTAGGGCAGTAGGGCAGTAGGGCAGACCAACTCGGGCGCGTCGAATTTTTCGTGTGCTTTCTTGTGTTCCGGCTCCTGATGTCTCGTTCACTTACTGCCTTACTGCCCTACTCCCCTACCTTCCTCAGCACGTACGTATCCATGATCCAGCCCTTTTCTCTGCGGGCCTGCTCGCGGATTTTCTCGATTTCGGCGCCGACGTCGCGAAGGCGGCCGGAGACGATGATTTCGTCCGGCGTGCCGAGATAAGCGCCCCATTGGATGAAAAGATCCTGGTCGGCGAGCGTGTTGAAGGCGCATTTGCCGTCAAGCATGACGACGGCGCTGCCGGCATTTTGCGGCATGCCTTCTTCCGTCAGCCGGCGGCCGGTGGTGATCAGGATGGAATCGCCGATGCGATTCAGCGCTGTCGCGTGGCTGGCGGCGAGCGCCTGAATGGCGGTGATGCCGGGAATAACCTCCAGTTCGAAGGCGACGTTGCCCCTGAGGCGTACGCGCTCCAGGATGCGCAGCGCGCTGTCGTAGAGCGAGGGGTCGCCCCAGATCAGGAAGGCGCCGCAACCATCCGCGGCGATCTCTTCGCGGATCAGGTCTTCATAGATGGCGGCGATTGCCTCGTGCCAGTCATCGACCGTCGAGCGATAGGAAGGCGCCGGTTCGGCCCGCACGGGCACGTCGAATTCCACGCGGCGTGAATTCGGGTTGGTGACGAAGCGGTCGCAGATGTGACGGCGCAGTTCGGCAAGATCGTTCTTCTTCGCACCCTTGTCGGGGATGAACAGCACGTCGGCCCGATTGAGGCCGTCTATGGCCTGCACGGTCATATGGTCGGGATTGCCGGCGCCGATGCCGATGACGAGAAGCTTGCGCATGAAGCGAACTCCTGCCCGATCGCAACCCTTTAGTCCAGACTGGCGTGGCGCGGATGCGGAAGGGCTTTGAAACGCCACGTTGAAACCGCTAGGGTCGTCGCGACATTCTCGCCGAGGGGCTTTCATGTTGCGATATGTTCTGACGGCGGTGCCGGCCTTGTCGGCCGCACCCGCGTTCGCCAATGATTCCGTTGCCGAACTCGGCACCGGCGGCCTGGTGCTGTCGCGCAGCGATGCCCTGGCGATGCAGAGCGAGGACCTCTTCATCTCGCCGGAAAAGGTGACCGTGGATTACGTCTTCCACAACAACACCGATAAGGACGTCGACGCGATCGTCGCCTTCCCAATGCCCGACATCTCCGGCGATCCCGAGGAGATGCCGGCGATCCCCGAAAACCAGAGCGACAATTTCCTTGGCTTCGAGGTGACGATCGACGGCGTGGCGGCAAAGCCTGAGCTCGAGCAGAAGGCGTTCGCGCTCGGCATCGACATCGGTGCCGACCTGAAGGCGCAGAACGTGCCTTTCAACCCATTCGGCGAAGCGGCAAAGGCGGCGCTCGGGAAGCTGCCGCAAACGGTGGCGGACGACTGGGTCACCCGCGGCATCATCATCGAGGACACTGTCGATGACAGCCCTGGCGCGAAACCCAATTATGCACCGTTCTGGCAATTGCGCTCGACCTATTGGTGGCGCTCGACCTTTCCGGCCAACAAGGACGTCCACGTTTCCCACCGCTACAAACCGAGCGTCGGCGGCACCTCGTCGGTCAGCTTCTTCTACGACGGCAAGTTCCAGGGACAGTACGCCGCCTACAAGTCCCGCTACTGCATGGACGACACCTTCGAGAACGCAGTGCGCAAGGCTGCCAAGAACGATCCCGACGGCTATCCAAAATATTACGAGAGCCGCATCGCCTACATCCTGACCACCGGCGGCAACTGGGCGGCCGGTAGCATCGGCAAGTTCAAGCTGACCGTCGACAAGGACAATCCCAAAGCCCTGGTCTCGTTCTGCGGCGACAATGTCAGGAAGGTCGGGCCGACGAGTTTCGAGATGACGGCTGAGGACTTCTATCCAGAGCGCGACATCGACATCCTTATCCTCGATCCATCCGACAATGGGAACGGCAACTGATGCACGTGGCAATCTATGTCGCCATCGCCGAGAACGGCGTCATCGGGCGGGACGGGGGGCTGCCCTGGCGGCTTTCCACCGATCTCAAGCGCTTCAAGGCAGACACGATGGGCAAACCTATCATCATGGGACGCAAGACCTATGAAGGCATCGGCCGGCCGCTGCCGGGCAGGCTGAACATCGTTGTCACCCGTGACAAGACTTGGCGCGCCGACGGCGTGGAGGTGGCGCATACGCTCAAGAACGCGATCCAGCTGGCTGATGTGCGTGGGCGCTGCATGAGCGGGGTGAACGAGGTCTGCGTCATCGGCGGCGGCGAAATCTATGCGCAGGCGCTGCCGCTGGCCGACCGGCTGCACGTCACCCATGTGCTGGCCGCTGTCGACGGCGACGCGCATTTCCCGCCGATTGATCCGAAACGCTGGCGCGAAGTCAGTTCGCAGGAGATTCCAGCCGGCGAAAAGGACAGCCACGCGACGCGCTATACGGTTTACGAGCGACGCCGCGAGAGCCATTGAAAGAAAAAAGGCGTTTAAAGACGACAAAGGGTCGCGACCGGCCCAAAACCGATGATGCCAGCAGAGCATCGCGTTGAAAGCATGCCGTGGCGTCCCTATAGAAGAACAAGACTGGATTTGCGCCGAAATTCCGGCGCTTGAGGGAATTCCAAGCGAAAGGACATTCATGCCCTGGAACGACAAAGGTGGCGGTGGCGGCGGCCCGTGGGGCGGCGGCGGCAACAATCAGGGACCCTGGGGGCAGGGACCGAAGGGGCCAAGCGGCCCGCAAGGCTCGCCTCCCGACCTCGAGGACATCATCCGCCGTGGCCAGGACAGGCTGCGGCGCGCGCTGCCCGGCGGTGGCGGCGCCAGTCCGGCCATATTCGGGCTGATCGGCGCGGCGCTGGTCGTGCTATGGGCGTTCCAGGCAGTCTACACCGTGCAGCCCGATGAGGTCGCGGTCGAGCTGCGCTTCGGCAAGCCGAAGGCCGAGCTGTCGCAGCCCGGCCTGCATTTCCACTGGTGGCCGCTCGAAACCGTCGAAACGGCCAAGATTTCCGAGCAGCTCGTCGACATTGGCGGTGGCGCGTCCAGCGGCAACACGTCGGGGCTGATGCTTTCGGGCGACCAGAACATCGTCAACGTGCAGTTCTCGGTCGCCTACCAGGTCTCCGATCCCCGCGCCTATCTGTTCGACGTCTCCGACCCGGATGGCATGCTGCGGCAGGTCGCCGAGAGCGCGATGCGCGAGGCCGTCGGCCGCAGGCCGGCGCAGGACATCTTCCGTGACGACCGCCAGGGCATAGCGGCTTCGGTGCGTGAGATCATCCAGACCACGCTCGACGGCTACAAGGCCGGGCTTCAGGTCAACGCCATCTCGATCGAGGACGCGGCGCCGCCCCGTGAGGTCGCCGACGCCTTCGACGAGGTGCAGCGCGCCGAGCAGGACGAGGATAAGTTCGTCGAGCAGGCCAACCAGTACTCCAACCAGAAGCTCGGCCAGGCACGCGGCGAGGCCGCACAGGTCCGCGAAGACGCGGCCGCCTACAAGAACCGGGTGGTGCAGGAGGCCGAAGGTGAGGCCCAGCGCTTCATCTCCGTCTATGACGAATATGCGAAGGCGCCCGACGTGACGCGCAAGCGGCTTTACCTGGAAACGATGGAGAAGGTGCTGAAGGACTCCGGCAAGGTGATCGTCGAGCAAGGCAACGGGCAGGGGGTCGTCCCCTATCTGCCGCTGCCGGCATTGCAGCAGAAAGCGCCGGCTCCGGCCCCGCTTGGCGCGACGACGGGAGGTAACCAGTGATGGCCAACCGTCTCCCCGTCATCGTCGTCATCGCGGCGGTCATCCTGTTCCTGCTCTATTCGTCAGTCTTCGTGGTCAATGCGCGCCAGCAGGCGCTGGTGCTGAGGTTCGGCGAGATCGTCGACGTCAAGACCGAGCCCGGCATCTACTTCAAGGCGCCGTTCTCGTTCTTCGACGCCGACACGGTGCAGTTGATCGAGAATCGGGTGCTGCGCTTCGACCTCGACAACATCCGCGTCCAGGTCTCGGGCGGCAAGTTCTATGAGGTCGATGCCTTCATCGCCTACCGCATCTCGGATCCGCGTGTCTTCCGTGCCGCCGTATCCGGCCAGATCGAGCTCGCCGAAGCGCGGCTGAGGACGCGTCTCGACGCTGCCTTGCGCCGCGTCTACGGTCTGCGCGACTTCGAGGCCGCCCTTTCGGAGGAGCGCGCTGTGATGATGCGCGAAGTGCGCGATCAGCTACGGCCCGACGCCACCTCGCTCGGCCTGCAGATCGAGGATGTCCGCATCCGCCGCACCGACCTCACCGCCGAAGTCTCGCAGCAGACCTTCGATCGCATGAAGGCGGAACGTCTGGCTGAGGCCGAAAGGCTGAGGGCGCGCGGCAATGAGGCGGCGCAGCGCATCAAGGCCCGCGCCGACCGTGAGGTGGTCGAGATCATCGCGGAAGCGCAGAAGGAGTCCGAAATCCTGCGCGGCGAGGGCGAGGCGCAGCGCAGCGCCACCTTTGCCGAGGCTTATCAGCGCGATCCGGCGTTCTTCGATTTCTACCGGTCGATGAACGCCTATGGCACGGCGCTAGACAACACCGGCACGACAATGGTGCTGTCGCCGAATTCGGAGTTCTTCCGTTTCTTCCGCGACCCTGACGGAAAGGAGGCGCCGGCAAGGCCGGCGGCTCCGCAACCGGCACCTCCTGCCGCACCGGCGACCGCACCCGCAACTTCGCCCGGCACCGGCCAGTAGCGGCCGGTGCAGGATTTCTTCGCGGCAATAGGCCTGGTCCTCGTCATTGAGGGCTTGGTCTATGGCGGCTTTCCCGGTTTCGCCAGGAAACTGGCGGCTGAGGTGCTGTCGTTGCCGGAGAACGCATTGCGGATCGCCGGGCTGGTGGCGATTGCCGCCGGCGTCGGTATCGTCTGGCTGATCCGCGGCGGCTAGGGGGTGTGCAAAAACGCGGGATTTACACTCTGCCAATAGCCATAGCCGCAAACGTGCCCTATTTCTTGCCATCATGGCGCGACACGGCGTTTCCGTCGAAGCGCTTTTCTCTTTCAGAAGTGCCGGGAGGCTTCTCGATGACATCCAACACCCTTTTGCGCGCGGCTCGACGCACGTTCGTCGCTGGCGCGGCAGCGCTTCTTCTGGGCACCGTGGCCGTTCCGGCCTTCGTGACGCCGACAATGGCCGCCGACGGGCCTGCTTCGGTGGCCGACCTGGCGCAAGGCCTGCTCGGCGCGGTGGTCAACATCTCGACGTCGCAGACGGTGAAGGGCACGGAAGGTCCGGGCGCGGTGCCGATGCCGCAGCTTCCCGAAGGCTCGCCGTTCCAGGATTTCTTCGACGATTTCTTCAAGAACCGTGGCGGCGACAAGGACAATGGCTCGCAGAAAGTGCAGTCGCTCGGCTCCGGTTTCGTCATCGACGCCGAGCAGGGCATCGTCGTCACCAACAACCATGTCATCGCCGATGCCGACGATATCGAGGTCAATTTCTCCGATGGAGTCACGCTGAAGGCGACGCTGGTCGGCACCGACACCAAGACCGATGTCGCGGTGCTCAAGGTCGATCCGAAGGGCCACAAGCTGACGGCGGTGAAGTTCGGCGATTCCACCAAGATGCGCGTCGGCGACTGGGTGATGGCGATCGGCAATCCGTTCGGCCTCGGCGGCACGGTCACGGTCGGCATCGTCTCGGCGCGTAACCGCGACATCAATTCAGGCCCCTATGACGATTTCATCCAGACCGATGCCGCGATCAACCGCGGCAATTCGGGCGGGCCGCTGTTCAACAGCGCCGGCGAGGTCATCGGCATCAACACGGCGATCATTTCGCCGTCCGGCGGCTCGATCGGCATCGGCTTCTCCATCCCCTCGCAGCTCGCATCGGGCGTTGTCGAGCAACTGCGCCAATATGGCGAAACGCGGCGCGGGTGGCTTGGCGTACGCATCCAGCCGGTGACCGACGATATTGCCGAGAGCCTCGGCATGGCGACCGCCAAGGGCGCGCTGGTCGCCGGCGTCATCAAGGGTGGACCGGTCGACAACGGCACCATCCAGGCCGGCGACGTCATCATCAAGTTCGACGGCAAGGACATCCACGAAATGCGCGACCTGCCGCGTGTGGTCGCGGAGAGCCCGGTCGGCAAGGCGGTCGACGTTCTGATCGTGCGCAAGGGTGTCGAGCAAACGGTGAAGGTAACACTTGGCCGGCTCGAGGACAGCGAGAAGCTCGCCAGCGGCGAAAACGGCAACACCGACCAGGACAAGGGCGACAAGGCGCCAGCGGTTTCGACGGCCTCGGTGCTTGGCATGACCGTCGGCGAACTCAACGACGAGACGCGCAAGAAGTTCAGCATCGCCGCCGATGTGTCGGGCGTCGTCATCACCGATGTCGCCAAGGATTCGGCCGCGGCTGAACGCGGCATCCAGCCGGGCGAGGTGATCACCGAAATCGCGCAGGAATCGGTTGCCACGCCCAAGGATGTGATGGACCGGATCGGAGCGCTGAAGGAGCAGGGACGCAAGAACGCGCTGCTGATGCTGGCGTCCAAGACCGGTGAGCTGAGGTTCGTCACGATCCGGATGGATTGAATCCGGCACAGCCTGCAACAATCTAATTGAGGAGGGCGGTTAGCGAGCCGCCCTTCTTCTTGCCTGCCAATCCTTGCTCGTCAGCCGGTAGAACACATGCCGCTTGAGGGCGGAGTGGCTGTCGGGAATGCCGGGATGATCGAAGTCGGCGGACGGATCGGCGGTCATGCCGATGCGTTCGATGACGGCGGTGGAGCGGCGGTTGTCCGCGACGGCGAAGGAGACGATCTCGCCAAGGCCGAGTTTTTCGAAGCCGTAGGCCAGCCATGCCTCGGCAGCTTCCGTGACATAGCCCTTGCCCCAGAATTCGGGCGCCAGCCGCCAGCCGATCTCGACGGTGCCGGCCGGCAGGAACGGCAGATAATCGGTTCCGGTGATGCCGGCAAAGCCGATGCATTGGCCTGATGCGGCGATCTCGCAGGCGGCAAAGCCATAGCCGTCCCGATCGATGATGGCCCGCAGTTCGTCCATCTTGGCGTCTGCTGCGGCACGGTCGCGACGGAATGGGAAGAACTCCATCACGCGTTCGTCGGAATTGATGCGATGGAACAACTCGCGGTCACAATCGTCCCAGTTGCGCAGGATCAGGCGCTCGGTGCGCATTGGTTTCATTGGACGAACTCTTCCTGCCTGTAGCCTTGCAGATAGAGCAATGCGGTCAGGTCGCCATGGTCGATGCGAACCTTTGCCTGCGCGGCCACCATCGGTTTGGCATGCAGCGCAACACCGGTGCCGGCAAGGCGGATCATGTCGAGATCGTTGGCCCCGTCGCCGACAGCAATGGCATCGGCCGGGGTGAGGCCGAGACGCGCAGTGATCTCGATCAGCGCCTCGGCCTTGGCGGCGCGGCCGAGGATCGGCTCGCCGACCAACCCGGCAAACAGGCCATCCTGTTCGAGCAGGCGGTTGGCGCGATTTTCATGGAAGCCGAGCATGGCGGCGATGCGTGAGGTGAAGACCTCGAAGCCGCCCGAGATTAGTGCGGTCCAGGCGCCGTTGGCCCGCATCGTCTGCACCAGCGCGCGGCCGCCGGAGGCCAATGTCAACCGGTTGGCAACGATCAGATCGACCACGGCCGCATCGAGCCCCTTGAGCAACGCCACGCGCTCGCGCAGGGCGGGCTCGAAGGCGATCTCGCCATTCATCGATCGTGCGGTGATCGCCGCGACGTGCTCCTTGACGCCGATCTCGTCGGCTAGCTCGTCGATGCATTCCTGGTCGATCATGGTCGAATCCATGTCGGCGATGAGGATCTTCTTGCGGCGCGTTGCCGACTGCTGGACGATCACGTCGATCGGCTCGGCGGCCAGCGCCGCGCGCAGATTGGCGGTCGCCTCGTCGGCTTGTGCATTCGCCGGCAGTGCGAGATCGCAGGCAATGTCTTCGGCCATCCAGCGAACAGTGCTTGCGCCCACCGACCGTGAGGCCATATTCGCAAGCGATGGCGACAAGGCACGATCGGCGGGATGGGAAACAAGCGTGGCGACAAGCGGCATCGATAATTCCGGTGCGGATGCGGGCGAAGGCCGCGTGAAGAATGCGATCCTGATAGCCGGGCCGACCGCCAGCGGCAAGTCGGCGCTGGCGCTCGACCTGGCCGAACGTATAGGCGGCGTGATCGTCAACACCGATTCCATGCAAGCCTATTCGGTTCTCGACGTGTTGACTGCCCGGCCGGAGGCGGCGGACCTCGCTCGGGCACCGCATTATCTCTATGGGCATGTCCATCCCGGCACCGCCTACTCGACCGGGGCGTGGCTGCGCGACGTGACGAGGCTGATCGAAGACGGCGCGCTCTCGCGGCGACCGGTCTTCGTCGGCGGCACCGGCCTTTACTTTCGCGCCTTGGCCGAGGGCATTTCGGAAATGCCCGACATTCCGCGGCAGGTACGCGACCGTTGGCGCTACGAGTTGAAGGAGCAAGGCGCCGTCAAACTGCATGGCATCCTGCTGCGCGAGGATTCCAGGGCAGCCATGCAGTTGAAGCCCACGGACAGCCAGCGCATCGTGCGGGCGCTCGAAGTGCTCGACGCATCCGGCCGCTCGATCCTGGACTGGCAGGCCGCGCGGGGCCGGCCGCTCATCGACAGACAGACGGCCCGCTTCTTTGTCATCGAGCCGGACCGGGCCGCGCTGGTCGGACGCATCGAAAGGCGTTTCGACCAGATGCTGGCCAAGGGCGCACTGGACGAAGTCAGGCAACTCGCATCGCTTCGTCTCGATCCGCAATTGCCGGCGATGAAGGCGATCGGCGTTCGCGAACTGCAAGCGGCGATGGCCGGACAATCGGGTTTTCCCGAGGCGATTGAGCGCGCCAAGATCGCAACCAGGCAATATGCCAAGCGGCAGACGACCTGGTTTCGGCACCAGCTAGGACCGGAATGGCAAAGATTGCATCCTGGTGACGATATCGAAACCACGATCCAAACGCTTGCTGCTAATGCAACCTAGAAAGCCTTTCCTTCACGGAAAGGTTCTCGTTGTGGTTGTCCAAATTAACCCTCCGTAAGGCCCGCCATGCCATAAGGTCGATGGGCATTTTTCCATCGGGGAGCAGATGCGTTTCCACAAGGCGGAATCGGCGTTTTTCGTCTTTATCTTCGTGATCCTGGCCGCCGGCCTGGTGACGCTGCATGCCTATGGACTGCTGCAATCCTTTGCCACCGAACTGCACACGGCCTCCGGCCTGGACAAGGTCATCTACCTCAACAAGCTGCTTTTCGCGACGGGCGTGCTGCTCGCGACCGCGCTGTTCTTCGGCATCTTCTTCATCTACCCGCTGATCCGCAGGCAGGCGACGGAGGAAGGCAAGCTGCGGGCCATGACCGTGTCACTGAGCGCCCGCTCCGAGACGTTCGAACATGCGGCGCTGACAGATAGCCTGACCGGCATGCAGAACCGGCGCTATTTCGACGACGCGCTGAAGGAATATCTCGAGGAGTTCAAGCGCATCGAGAAACCCGTCGGGCTGATGATCCTGGACCTCGATCATTTCAAGCAGGTCAACGATACACACGGCCACGACGTCGGCGACGAGGTGCTCAAGGCCGTCGCCAGCTGTCTCAAGGACATGACGCGCTACCATGACGTGGTGGCGCGATTGGGCGGCGAGGAATTCGCCGTGGTCACGCCCAACATGGAGGCGGAATTGTTGTCGAAATTCGCCGAGCGTATCCGCAAGGCGATCGCCAACATGTCGGTTCTCTCCGGCAATGTCCGGCTCAAGATCACCACCAGCGTCGGCCTTGCCGTTTGGGACCGCAAGGAGACGGCGGAAGAATTCTATCGCCGCGCCGACCGCCAGCTCTACGAGGCCAAGAGGCAAGGCCGCAACCGCGTCTGCGCCTGAAATCCCGAAGAAGAATTCACGAGGCCGGTTGCCTGACGCGGCTTTTTCGACTTCCGGTGCTCACGGACTGAATGTCCGCTCCGCTCCGGCTTCTCGAAACCACGCCATTCAATCCGGCCTGATGAATTCCCTTTCGGGATTTGACCAAGCTGGTTCGATGATGTGAAGCCTTTGGAAGCTTGTGTGCGGCTTCCCGGCCGGTCGTCAGAGAGCTTGCAGGCTCAATCGTTCTGGGGGCGCATGCCGAAGGTGGCGGGCTTTAGGCCGTAGCGCATGTCGAAATCATCGTCCGATTGCACGCGTGCGGCCGGCGGCTTGCGGTAGTCGGGATCGCCAGCCTGGCGGCCAGAATCGACCACTTCGGCAAAGGCCATCGCCTGCTGCTGCGGCTTTGGAACGTTGCGAAGCCGTTCCACTATCGTCACCAGATCGACATCGTCGCCGGTTTTCGACGACATGGCTTGTTCGCGCTTCGCCGTGCCGGGGATCAGTTCAGCCGGCAGTCTCTCGAACTTCAGCCGCATCGTCGTGGCCACGCCTTCGCCGAAGGCGATGGCTTCGCGCTGGCCCATGGACGACAGGAAAGCAAGCGTGGAGGCGGACGAGTCGGCGATGGCCGAGCGGATGATCGCCTGGTCTTGCTCATTGGCGAGCCGCATGGCGAAAAAAGTCGAGCATTGCGACAGGATGGTCGGGTCAAGTTCGCCCGGGCGTTGGGTGACGACGCCGAGATAGCAGCCATACTTGCGGCCTTCCTTGGCAATGCGCGACAGCGCGTGCCTTGTCGGCGCGAAGCCGAGGCGCGCATCGGCCGGCATGTAGCGATGCGCTTCTTCGCACAGCAATAGGAGCTGCAGCTTGCCCTCGCTCCACAGCGCAAGGTCGAACGCCAGGCGCGCCAGCACCGAACAGACGGAATTGACCACTTCGGACGGCATGCCGGCCATTTCGAAACAGGTCACAGGGCGGCCGTTATGCGGCACGCGGAAGATGTTGCCGATCGTCTCGTGGATGGTGTCCTCGATCAGGCGCGAGTTGAACATGAAACGGTAGCGCGGATCGGCTGCCGCCGATTCGATGCGCGTCTTCAGCGATTTGAGCGTCGGGCGCTCGTTCTTGCTTTCGAGCATGCCCATGCGCTCGTCAATCTGCTTGAGCAGATCGGCAATGCGGTAGGGCACTGGCGTATCGGCGGTCAGCGCATCGCTGCCGCGCCTGAGATAGGCACCGGAATTGGGGTTGCGATAGAGGTTTTTGGCGAGCGGAATGAGGTCGCGCAGCGCATCGATCTCGTCGGGCACGGTCTCGCGGCCGCGAAATAGAACCTCGGCGAATTCCTCGAGCCGGAACATCCAGAACGGAAGGTCGAGCGTCTTGGAATCGACCTTGACGCAATATTCGGGCAGCGACGCGGCGAATTCATTGTGCGGATCGAGGATCAGGATGCGCAGATCCGGCCGCGCCGCGATCGATTTGCGCAGCAGCAGCGAGACGGCGGTGGACTTGCCGACGCCGGTGGTGCCGACAATGGCAAAGTGGCGCGCCAGCGTGTCGTCGATGGCGATGTTGGCGGCGATCGCCTCGTCCTGCGACAGCGAGCCGATGGTGATCGAATGACGCCCGGCCAGATCGTAGACGGCCTGCAGGTCACGGCTGCGGATGCGGTGCGCGATGGCGCCTATATGGGGATAGGTGGTGATGCCGCGGTCGAAGATCGGCTTGGAGCCGGGTTCGGCGCCGTCGCGCACTTCGCCGATCAGCTCGATGCTGACCTCGATGGCGTTCTGGCCTTCGCTGTTCCAGGCGCGATCCGACTTGCCGATCGCATAGACCAGGCCGACGGTGCGTGTCGTGCCGAGATTGACCGAGATCATCTTGCCGACCGTCCACAGGCCGGTCACCGCGCCGTCGACGTCGTCCGCAAAGGCGCTGATGGTGGCGCGGGCGCCGTCGCATTGCACGACATTGCCCAGGATGCGCCTGTCGTTCTGTTCGGCGTTGCGGCGCTCCTGCGATGTCGGTTCTCCGACCGAGGCTTCGCGTTCGACATACATGGACAGGCCAATCCCCATTTTCCCTCACGTCGAAGCCTACAGGAACGGGGTTAAGGTCGAGTGTGGCCGGATGGTGTAGGGAGGATTAAGAAGCCGGCGAAAATTGTCGCGACAAGGCTCTTTTCCAGTTATCAGTTTTCGCTATAATAGACGAATGAATGATATAGCGAACGATATCTCCTCCACAATCGGCAGACGGATACACGCCGAGAGGACGATACGGGACTGGTCCCTGGCCGAACTCGCCGAGCGCTCCGGCGTCTCCAAAGCCATGCTGAGCACGATCGAGCGCGGCATGACCAGCCCGACGGCAGCGCTCCTGGTGCGGATCGCCGCCGCCTTCGGCATGACGCTGTCGACCCTTATCGCACGCGCGGAATTGCAGGGCGGCGGCTTGCTGCGGGCGAGCGACCAGCCCGTCTGGCGCGATCCCGACACCGGCTATGTCAGGCGGCATCTTTCGCCGGCCGGCGACATGCCGCTCGAACTGATCAGGGTTCATCTGCCGGCGGGCGCCAAGGTCAGCCTGCCCGCGGCATCCTACGCCTTCATCAAACAGCAGATATGGCTGATCTCCGGACGGCTGGAATTCACCGAGGGCGATCTGGTGCACAGGCTCGAGCCCGGCGACTGTCTGGCGCTTGGCGCGCCGTCGGACTGCACCTTCCATGCACTCGAGGCGGGCGCCGACTATCTCGTCGCGCTGGTCAGGGCCTGACATCATGCCGAGACGTCCAAAGCGCTCCCACAATGGGGGACCGCCGCTCGACGACTACAAGGGGCCGCCATGGGGCAAGGGCGATCCTTATATTTTCCTGGCCTGGCAGGCCGCGCATGCCAAGGCGTGGAAAGCACCGAGCCGCGACGTCATGCTGATGCGCGTGGACAAGGCGGAACGGCTGGGACTTACCTATGAGGAATACACGCTCGAACTCCTCGAACGCGGACGCCACCTTCAGGAAGAGGACACCGAACGCATTGCCGCGATCAAGACGGCGCGCAAGGGAAAGCGATTCAGCGCTTTCGATTGACGCCAGTTCGACCGTATCGATCCTTCCATCTCAGCCAGGCAGAACGAGCATGCATTCCATCGAGATCAGAATGTTGACGCAGGACGCGCGGACACAGGCGTTGCTTGGCGATCTTCTGGTCGAAACGGTTGCCGCGGGCGGGTCGGTGAGCTTCATGCATCCGCTGGCGCCGGAAACCGCCCGCAGGTTCTGGGACACGTCGCTGACGGCGGCCGCAAGAGGTGAGCGGGTGGTGCTTGGCGCGTGGGAGGCAGACACGCTGGTCGGCACGGTCACGCTGCTGCTCGACTGTCCGCCCAACCAGCCGCACCGGGCCGAGATCGCCAAGCTGATGACGCGCCTCGATCGTCGAGGCAAAGGCGTGGCGACCCGCCTGATGCAAGCGGCCGAGGCCCTTGCGGTGGAGAGGGGCCGCACGCTTCTGGTTCTGGATACGGCGACCGAAGAGGGGGCGTCCGGGCTCTATGAGAGGCTGGGCTTCACGCTGACCGGGGAAATACCGGACTATGCATTGAAGCCCCATGGCGGGCTGACCGGCACGCTCATCTACTGGAAGCGCATCGGCCGGTGAACGTCATGTCGGAGATGGCTCGCCGAGGCGCGACAGCAGCCATTGGCGGAAATCCTGCTCGGCACCGGTCAGTCGCGCGATCGGTGCCTTGGTCAGAAAATGCCCCGATGTGCTCGGGAGCTCGAAATCGGAAAGCCTGGCCAGGGCCTTGCTTTCGAGTGCCGCGTCAATCAGCGGCCGCGAGCCCAGAAGCACGCCCGCGCCGGCTCGCGCAGCCTCCATCGCAGCCACGAAGCTGTCGAAGCGATGCGAGCGCCTGGGGTGACCGGCCAATCCCGCCGCGGCGAACCATTCCGCCCACATCTCGCGCGCACCGGCGACCAGGAGCAGCGGCAGGGATGTCCAGTCGGCATCACTGGCCAAGGCCGGGGCGGCCACCGGCACAAGCCGCTCGGCGGTCAGCCTGTCGGCCAGGCGTCCGGGAAAGGATCCGTTGCCGAAACGGATGTCCAGCGCTGAGCCCGGCAGGTCATAGTCGGTCGGGCGATGGATCGTCACCAGGTCGACATGGATGCGCGGCAGCGCCTTGGCAAGGTCGGGCAGCTTCGGAACGAGCACCAGCAAAGCGAAAGAGATCGGCGCCCGCAAGGTGACGGTCTCGACGGCGCGGGGCTCGAACAGTTCCGCCGTGCTGCTGCCGATGGTGGCGAAGGCTGATTGGATGTGGGGCAAGTAGGCGGCGCCCTCCGGCAACAGTGCGACGCCCCGCGCCAGCCGTGAGAACAGACGCGTCTTCAGCCGATCCTCGAGGAGCCGGACATGCTGACTGACGGCCGCCTGGGTCAGGCCGAGTTCGGCGGCCGCCGCCGTAAAATTCGAAAGCCGCGCCGCTGCCTCGAAGCTGCGCAGCCAGTCGAGTGGGGGCAAGGTGGGGATGGTTCTCGCAGGCATTACGATTTTGCAGCCATTGACCGAAAAATGATAATTTCAATTGTACCTTTCGCTCGATCAACATGCAATCGAGGCCCCGCTGAGCGGACTGCGGGGCGCAATGGACAGGAACATCTCCATGTTGACCGATGCGCTGATAGGCGACGCAGGAAGAATGATCGAACTGGGCTGGAAGGACGGCACACGCTGCCGGTTCCATGCCATGTGGCTTCGCGACAACGCACTCGACGACAAGACACGCAGCGCCGGCAACGGCCAGCGACTGATCACCATCCTCGATATTCCAGCCGAGACGCGGATCGGTGCCGCTTCGATCAAGGGCAATGCCGTGGAGATCAGATTCGTGCCCGAGAAGAAGACGGTCAGCTTCCCCGAGGCGTGGCTTCGAGCCAATGCCTATGATCGCGCCGAGGCCCGTCAGTCCGGATGGACCGCCGACGCGGTGCAGCGCTGGACAAGGGCGACGATGCAGAATTCGGTGCCGCGCGCCGGTTATCCGAAGGCAAGCCGCAGCCGCAGTGTGCTGCGGGAATGGCTCTTGGCGGTGAGGGCCTACGGTTTTGCAGTGATGGACGGACTGCCGGCCGAATCCGGCGCTCTGTGCAAGGTCTCCGACCTGTTCGGCTACATCAGGGAGACCAATTACGGGCGCTGGTTCGAAGTGCGCGCCGAGGTCAATCCGAACAATCTGGCCTACACCAATCTCGGCCTCCAGGCGCACACCGACAATCCTTATCGCGACCCGGTGCCGACGCTGCAGATCCTGTCCTGTATCGAGAACACGGTGGAGGGTGGTGAGTCCAGCGTGGTCGACGGGTTCGCCGTGGCGGCCGCCCTGCAGGCCGAGAATCCCGAAGGCTTCCGACTCCTGAGTTCGCATCCTGCCCGTTTCGAATATGCCGGATCGTCCGGCGTGCGGCTGCAGGCGAAGCGGCCTATGATCGAACTCGGGCCGGACGGCGAACTGATCTGCATCCGCTTCAACAACCGCTCGCTGGCGCCGACCATCGACGTGCCTTTCGCCGAGATGGATGCCTACTACGCCGCCTATCGCCGCTTTGCGGAGTTGATCGAGGATCCGGCTTTCGAAGTAACGTTCAAGCTTGAGCCGGGGCAGGCCTTCATCGTCGACAACACCCGCGTCATGCATGCGCGCAAGGCGTTTTCGGGAACCGGCAAACGCTGGCTGCAGGGCTGTTATGCCGACAAGGACGGCCTGCTGTCGACGTTGGCGGCGATCGAGCACGGTTTCAAGGAGGCGGCGGAATGAACGCACATGATCTGAACGCCGGCAACATCGTCGAATTCATCGCCGATATCTTCGAGCGCCGGGGAGCCGAATCCTATCTCGGCGAGCCGGTGACGATGTCCGAGCATATGCTGCAGGGCGCCTGGCTCGCAGAGCAGGATGGTGCGCCGGAAGAACTGGTGGCAGCAGCCCTGCTGCACGATATCGGCCACTACACCAGCGAGTTCGGTACCTATTCGCCCGATGACGTCGAGGACAAGCACCATGACGAGGCCGGCGGCGAGGTGCTGGCGCCGTTCTTCCCGCCGGTCATCGTCGAATGCGTCAGGCTGCATGTCTCGGCCAAGCGCTATCTCTGCGCCACCGACCCGACCTATTTCGACAAGCTGTCGCCGGCTTCGGTTCATACGCTGTCGTTGCAGGGCGGGCCGATGAGCCCGGACGAGGTGGCCGGGTTCCGCAAGAACCCGTTTCACGAAGAGGCGGTGCGCGTCCGCATCTGGGACGAGGGCGGCAAGGTCGCCGACATGAGGACGCGCACGTTTCGCGACTATGTGCCGTTGCTAGAACGCGTGGTGGCGCGGTTCGCGGCCGACCAGGCGGCGTAGCCGATCGCACCGATCAGGAAAGGGAGGCGCGGTCCAAAACCGCGCCTCCCTCGGTTTTTCGCCACGATCTGGCTTATCCCTTGTGGTGAACCTGCTGCAGCCCATAGACGGGCGTCGCAATGCCTTCCTGCCTGGCCTTCAACTGCAGCGACAGGAACTGCGAATAATGGCGCGACTGGTGCAGGTTACCGCCATGGAACCAGAGCGCCTCCTGCTGCGTCGGCTTCCACATGTTGCGCTGCTCACCTTCCCATGGGCCGGGATCCTTGGTGGTGTTCGAGCCGAGTCCCCAGCATTTGCCGACCTTGTCGGCAACCTCCTTTGAGATCAGCTCCGCCGCCCAGCCATTCATCGAGCCGTATCCGGTGGCGTAGACGATGACGTCCGCCGGCAGTTCGGTGCCATCGCTGAGCAGGATGGAATGTTCTTTGATCTCGGCCACATCGACGCCGCTCTTGAGCTTGATGGCGCCATCGATGATCAGCTGCGAAGCGCCGATATCGATGTAGTAGCCGGAGCCACGCCTGAGATATTTCATGAACAGGCCGGAGCCGTCGTCGCCCCAGTCGAGCATGAACCCCGCCTTTTCCAAGCCCTTGTAGAACGCCGCGTCGCGCTCCTTCATCTTCTCATAAAGCGGAATCTGGAACTCGTGCAGGATCTTGTAGGGCAGGGAGGCGAAGATGAGGTCGGCCTTGGCGGTGGTCATACCGTTCTGCACCGCCTGCTCCGAGTAGAGCGCGCCAAGCCCGATATCCATCAGCGTGTCGGATCTGACGATGTGGGTGGTCGATCGCTGCACCATGGTGACGTCGACGCCGGCTTCCCACAGTGCTGCGCAAATGTCGTGCGCGGAATTGTTCGAGCCGATGACGACAACCTTCTTGCCGGCATATTGGTCGGGGCCGGGGTGCTTGGAGGAGTGGTGCTGATCGCCCTTGAAATTCTCCATGCCCTTGAACTTCGGCAGATTGGGACGGCCGGACATGCCGGTGGCCAACACCAGCTGCTTCGGCTTCAGCGTGATGTCCTTGCCGTCGCGGTGGACGACAACTGTCCATTCCTTCTTCTCCTCGTCGTAGGAAGCGCTCTTGGCCTCGGTTGAGGACCAGTAATTCAGCTCCATCACCTTGGTGTACATTTCCAGCCAGTCGCCGATCTTGTCCTTGGGCGAGAAAACCGGCCAGTTCCGGGGAAAATCGATGTAGGGCAAATGGTCATACCAGACCGGGTCGTGCAGGCAGAGCGACTTGTAGCGCTTGCGCCAACTGTCGCCGGCACGTTCATTCTTCTCGATGATGATCGTCGGCACGCCGAGCTGGCGGAGCCGCGCGCCAAGCGCGATGCCGCCCTGGCCGCCGCCGATGATGACCGTATAGGGCTGCGTCTTGAAGCCAAGCTCGGCCGCTTCCTTTTCGCGCTCTTCCTTCCAGGTCGGGCGGTTCTTGCCGGAGCCGTGCTTGGCGCCCATCGGCCGGGCGAAGCCGGCCGGCTCTTCATGCCCTTTCAGCTCGACCATCGTGGTCAGCAGCGTCCAGATCTTGCCGTCCTTCAACCTGATATGGCCGAAGCCGCGCGCCACATCCGTCTCGAAGCTGATCCAGCCGTCGATCACCCCGTTCGCCTCGGTCGCGTCCTCGCCCCTGGCGATGGCGAAATGTGATGGCTTCGTCTTCGACAGCTGGCTTTCCAGCATGTCACGCACCTGATCGCGGCCTTCCATGGTCTTAATATTCCAGGTGAAGGTGACGAGGTCGCGCCAATAACAATCTTCCTGGAAGCATTCGACCGCCTTGTCGACGTCGCCGGCGGCAAGGGCCGCGCCAAATCGTTCGAGAAGGTCGGAAAGCTTCCTGTTCGGGGCCTTGTCGAGCATCAGTTTCCTCCGCGTTTTTGTTGATCGGCCTCGTTGCGAGCTGCCTTTGCCGAGCTTGGGGTCCGGCCTCGGGCAGTATCGCGGCAAACCATGGGCCGCGTCACGTCGCCAAATAGTTCGCTTTGTTTTCAAGGGTTTGACCAGCGACCCGACGTCGAGCCGGGTCTAAATGACGGCGTGCGCGTGCTTCGTGCCATGCACCGGGCAAGCCGGCATGAAAGCGGAATCGACCCCATTGACGAACGGCTGCTTTCACCCTTATGGTTCGCCACCATGAAAAAGGCACTCATTCTCGTAGGAAGGCGCGTGGGCAAGGCGGTGTAACCGCCGGGCGAAAACCTCCCATGCGCAACACACAGGCTCCCTCGGGGGCCTTTTTTATTGCCTTAAACACGACTAAACGACCAGCAAATCGCCAGATGGCGGACAGTACGGGACCAAACCGATGAGCAACGGACAGAGCGAGCGGCGCGAAATGACTGGCGCCGAAATGGTGGTGCAGGCGCTGAAGGACAATGGCGTCAAGCATGTCTTCGGTTATCCGGGCGGCGCGGTTCTCCCGATCTATGACGAGATATTCCAGCAGGACGACGTCGAGCACATCCTGGTGAGGCACGAGCAGGGCGCCGGCCACGCGGCCGAGGGCTATGCGCGCTCGACCGGCAGGGCAGGCGTCATGCTGGTGACATCGGGTCCGGGCGCGACCAACGCGGTGACGCCTTTGCAGGACGCGCTGATGGATTCGATCCCGCTGGTGTGCCTGACCGGGCAGGTGCCGACCTCGCTGATCGGTTCGGACGCTTTCCAGGAGTGCGACACGGTCGGCATCACGCGCCCCTGCACCAAGCACAATTGGCTGGTGAAGGACGTCAACGAACTTGCCGCAACCATCCATGAGGCCTTCCATGTCGCCACCACCGGCCGTCCCGGTCCTGTCGTGGTCGACATCCCGAAGGACGTGCAGTTCGCCAAGGGTTTTTACGTTTCTCCGCAAACCGCGCCACGCACCAGCTATCAGCCGAAGGTGCAGGGTGATCTGGAGAAGATCAAGGCGGCGGTCGAGCTTTTGGCCGGTGCCAGGAAACCGATCATCTACAGCGGCGGCGGCGTCATCAACTCCGGTCCGGAAGCGAGCCATCTGCTGCGCGAACTGGTCGACCTCACCGGTTTCCCGATCACCTCGACGCTGATGGGGCTCGGCGCCTATCCGGCATCTGGCAAGAACTGGCTCGGCATGCTCGGTATGCACGGCACCTACGAAGCCAACATGGCCATGCATGACTGCGACGTGATGGTCTGCATCGGTGCGCGCTTCGACGACCGCATCACCGGCCGGCTCAACGCGTTCTCGCCGAACTCGAAGAAGATCCATATCGACATCGATCCGTCCTCGATCAACAAGAACGTCCACACCGACGTGCCCATTATCGGCGATGTCGGCCGGGTTCTGGAGGATCTCGTGCGGCTGTGGCGGGCAACCGCCAAGGCCGACAAGAAGGCGCTCTATCCCTGGTGGGAGCAGATCGCCAAATGGCGCGCGCGCGATTCGCTCGCGTACAAGATGAACAACGACGTGATCATGCCGCAATATGCCATCCAGCGGCTCTATGCCCTGACCAAGGACATGGACACCTACATCACGACGGAGGTCGGCCAGCACCAGATGTGGGCGGCCCAGCACTACCATTTCGAGAAGCCGAACCGCTGGATGACGTCCGGGGGGCTCGGCACGATGGGTTACGGCCTGCCGGCGGCACTGGGCGTGCAGATCGCGCATCCGAACGCGCTGGTCGTCGATATCGCCGGCGACGCTTCGGTGCAGATGACGATGCAAGAGATGAGTGCCGCGGTGCAGTTCGACGCGCCGATCAAAATCTTCATTCTCAACAACCAGTATATGGGCATGGTGCGGCAATGGCAGCAGCTGTTGCACGGCAACCGGCTGTCGCATTCCTACACCGAAGCCATGCCTGATTTCGTCAAGCTGGCCGAAGCCTATGGCGGCCACGGTATTCGCTGCGACAAGCCGGACGAGCTGGACGATGCCATCAAGGAGATGATCTCGGTCAGGAAGCCGGTGCTGTTCGACTGCCGCGTGGCGACGCTCGCCAACTGCTTCCCGATGATCCCGTCGGGCAAGGCGCACAATGAGATGCTCTTGCCGGACGAGGCGACGGACGAAGCGGTGGCCAACGCCATCGACGCCAAGGGCAGGGAACTGGTTTAGCAGCGGACAGAGGCAGGGCTGTCGCGAGAAGCCGTGCGTAAACAGAGACTAGATCCAAGAGTTTGAAGTCGAGATTCACATCATGAACGCACAGCTACAACCGACCGGCTCCGCCTATTTCATCGCCAAGGAAACGGAAAAGCCCGAGAACCACACGCTTTCAGTGCTGGTCGACAACGAGCCGGGCGTGCTTGCCCGGGTCATCGGCCTGTTTTCCGGGCGCGGCTACAACATCGAGAGCCTGACGGTCTCGGAAACCGAGCATGAGAAACATCTGTCGCGCATCACCATCGTGACGCGCGGCACGCCGCATGTGCTGGAGCAGATCAAGCACCAGCTCGAGCGCATCGTGCCGGTCCACCGCGTCGTCGACCTCACCGTGCGCTCGCAGGAGTTCGGCCAGGAGCGGCCGCTGGAGCGGGAACTGGCGCTGGTCAAGGTCGCCGGCACCGGCGAAGCCCGCGTCGAGGCGCTGCGGCTGGCTGACGCCTTCCGCGCCAGCGTCATCGACGCCAACACCGAGCATTTCATCTTCGAGATCACCGGCAAGGGCTCCAAGCTCGACCAGTTCATCGCCATCATGAAGCCACTCGGCCTGGTCGAAATCTGCCGCACCGGCGTGGCGGCGATGAACCGTGGCCCGCAGGGGATGTAGCACCGGTAAGTTTCTCCACAGCGTGACGACGGGACCGGCCACCGGCCGAGGGTGGCATTTGTGCGGTCGTTGGAAGAGACAATAATACTGGCTTATCTGGGAGGATATCATGTCGCTCGACGCATTCCTCGCCTTGCTTGTCTACGCCTTCGTGACCTCGATCACGCCCGGGCCTAACAATCTGATGCTGCTCGCCTCAGGTGTGAATTTCGGCCTGGTGAGGAGCGTGCCGCATATGTTCGGCATCAGCATCGGGTTTCTTGTCTTGCTGCTGGCGGTCGGCCTTGGTCTTGGCGCCGTGCTGACGGCGTTCCCGGCGCTGCACACCGCGCTCAAGATCGCCGGCGCCGCCTATCTGCTCTACCTTGCCTGGAAAATCGCCATGTCACGCTCGCTCAGCGGCAAAGGCGAGACGAAGGCGCGGCCGATGCGTTTCATCGAGGCGGCGGCGTTCCAGTGGGTCAATGCCAAGGCCTGGGTGATGGCGATCACCGCCATGGCCGTCTACTCCAATCCGGAGCATCCGTTCCTGTCGGTGGCGCTGATCTCGGTGGCCTTCACCATCGTCAACCTGCCGAGCGTTTCAGTGTGGGCGGGATTCGGCACGGCGCTGCGCGGTTTCCTGTCCGATCCAGTGCGGCTGAAATGGTTCAACATCGCCATGGGCGTGTTGCTGGCCGCGACGCTTTGGCCGATGCTGCGGTGAGTTGTCCAGGTTCGCGATCCGCCTTTTGCACGCGATCATGGTGGCCAGCCCATCCATTGTGCAGTGCACATTAAATCTTCGTAATGCCGTGTTTTGGCCCTTTTCCGCCAAAGCCCTGTCCTATTCTATTCAGCGAAATCGCGGCAGGGCGTCGTGATTTGAGCTAGAATACGACCACCTGGCTATGGCGTGTCGGACGGAGAGGGTCTTTTGTCGATGCGTGGAAAAGTCATTCTTTCATTGCTTGCGGTCGCCTGCGCAGGCGCGGCCTGGCTCTATCTGTCTCCCGATGCGCTGAGCAGGGCCCGGCAGATCATCGGTGTAAATCAGGTCGCGTCGGACAAGCCGGCGCCGGATAGCCAGGATCCGCAGGCAGGGGGCAAGCAGGCGGCTGGCGGCACTGGCGCCCGTTCGGCCTCGATCATCTCGGCCACGGCAACGACGGCCGATTTCCCGGTCCGGCGCTACGCCATCGGCTTCGTCTCCTCTCCCGCCGTGGTCAGCATCAACGCGCGCGTGTCCAGCCAGATCGTGTCGATCGACGTCAAGGACGGGCAGATGGTGAAAACCGGCGATCTCCTGTTTTCGCTGGATGACCGTGCCTTGAAGGCGCAGCTCGCCAAGGATCAGGCGACGCTCGCCAAGGATCAGGCGCTGCTTGCCAGTTCGAATTCCGATCTTCAGCGCGCCAAGGATCTTGTCGCCAAGCAGGCCGGTACGCAGCAGACCTACGACCAGGCCGTTGCCGCGCAGAAGGCGGCGGCAGCGACTGTCGATGCCGACAAGGCGACAATCGATGCAGACAATGTCCAGCTTGGCTTTGCCAGGATCACCGCGCCGATTTCCGGCAGGCTTGGCGCGGTCAACGTTGCCGTGGGCGATCTCGTGACCACGAGCAATGGCAGCAGCAGCACCTCGACCCCGCTCGTCACCATCACCCAGATGGATCCGCTGCAGGTGAACTTCAACCTGCCCGAAAGCAACCTTGCGCTGCTGCACAAGGCACTGGCAAAGCCACAGCAAGGGGCAGTGACCCTGACCCAGGACGGCGACCCGACACCCATTGGCAAGGGCACGCTCGATTTCGTCGATTCCAGCGTCGATACCGCTTCCGGCACCATCGCAACGCGAGCCAGCATACCCAACGCCGATCTGTCGCTGTGGCCGGGCCAATATGTGAATGTCGTGCTCGACGCCGGCATCATGCCGCAGATGACGTCCGTCCCCACGGTCGCGGTGCAGCCCAGCCAGAAGGGGCCGTTCGTCTATGTGGTCAAGCCTGACAACACAGTCGAAATGCGGCCGGTGCAAGTGGCGCTGACCGTGGGTCAGAGCGCCGCCATCAGCGATGGCCTGAAAAGCGGCGAGAAGGTTGTTATCGAAGGCCAGACGCGACTGAAGAACGGGGCTGCCGTGCACGAAGGCAACGCATCCGCCGGATCCGGCGACCAGGCAGCACCCAAGATCGCGCAAGCGGACAAGGCCGGCGAGGCGGCCCAATGATCTCCGAGTTCTGCATTCGCAGGCCTGTCGCCACCCTCCTGATGTCGTTCGCCCTCGTTCTGGGCGGGCTGTTCGCCTACAAGTTCCTCCCGGTGGCCGCGCTGCCCAGTGCCGAATTCCCTGTCGTCAACGTCTCGGCTCAGCTACCCGGAGCCTCGCCGGAAACGATGGCAACGTCGGTGGCGACGCCGCTGATCAAGCAATTCGCCACCATTGCCGGAATCGATTCGATCTCGACCACCAACTCGCTCGGCCAGACCTCGATCGCCATCCAGTTCGTGCTCAACCGCGACATCGATGCCGCGGCCGCGGACGTGCAGGCAGCGATCGCGCGCACGCAAAGATCGCTGCCGCCGCAGATGACCTCGCCGCCGAGCTATCGCAAGGTCAATCCGGCCGACGCGCCGATCCTTTTGATGTCGCTGGTCAGCGATACGGTTCCGCTGACCGATCTCGATGCTTTCGCCGAAAACGTCATCTCGCCGTCGCTGTCGACCATCGACGGCGTGGCGCAGGTCTCCATCTTCGGCCAGCAGAAATATGCAGTCCGCATCCAGATCGACCCGACCGCGCTTGCCGCGCGCGGCATTTCGATCGACCAGCTGCAGGCGGCGATCGCATCCGCCAACTCCAACACCCCGCTGGGCGTTCTGAAGAACAACAAACAGCAGTTGACGATCACGGCCAATACGCAGCTGACCGACGCCGCCGGATTCTCCAACCTCATCATCGCCACCAAAAACGGTCATCCGGTGCGGCTGGGCGAGGTGACACGCGTCGTCGATTCGGTGCAGACCACGACGACTGCAAGCTGGTATGACGGCACGCGCGCGATCATCATGGCGGTGCAGCGCCAGCCCGACGCCAACACTGTCGACGTCGTCGACAAGGTCAAGGCGATGCTGCCGTCCTTCCAGGACCAGATGCCGGCCGCCGCCCAGATCAAGCTGCTCAACGACCGTTCGACCTCGATCCGCCAGGCCGTGGACGACGTGCAGTTCACGCTGCTGTTGACCATCGCGCTGGTGGTCATGGTGATCTTCGTGTTCCTGCGCCGCGTTACGGCGACCATCATCCCGGCCGTGGCGGTGCCGATCTCGTTGATCGCCACGCTCGGCGCGATGTTCCTGTTCGGCTTTTCCATCGACAACATTTCGCTGATGGGCCTGACGCTCGCGGTCGGCCTCGTCGTCGACGACGCTATCGTGATGCTGGAAAACATCTTCCGTCACATGGAGGAGGACGGATTGTCGGCTTTCGATGCGTCGCTGAAGGGCGCGCGCGAAATCGGCTTCACCATCATCTCGATTTCGATCTCGCTGGTGGCCGTGTTCATCCCGGTGCTTCTGATGGGCGGCGTCATCGGGCGCATCTTCAACGAGTTCGCCGTCGTGGTGACGGTCGCCATCCTGGCGTCGATGTTCGTGTCGCTGACGCTGACGCCGATGCTGTGCTCGCGGCTGCTGTCGGTGACCAAGGCCGACCGCGAGGCGCATGGCGATGGCCACAGGCGCGATTTCATCACCCGCGGCTACGACCGGATCCTGAGCTTCTGTCTGCGGCACACTTTCCTGGTGTTCCTGGTCTTCATAGGCACCGCGGCGGCGTCGGTGTGGCTGATCGAGGTCTCGCCGAAGGGCTTTTTCCCGCAGGAGGATATCGGCCAGATATCGGTGACGACCATTGCGCGCCAGGACATCTCGTTCGACGCCATGGCAAAGCTGCAGGGGCAGGTGGCCAGCGTGTTCTCGCATTCGCCCTATGTCGACCATGTTGCGTGGTCGGCGGGCAGCGGCAACAATGCGCTCAACCAGGGGCAGCTTTTCGTCCAGCTCAAGGGCAAGGACCAGCGGCCCAATATCGAGAAGGTGCTTGCGGATCTACGCAAGCAATTGGCCGGCGTCGCGGGCATCGAGACCTACATGCAGCCTGTGCAGAATCTGAGGCTGGGTTCGCGCTCGTCTGCCAGCGCCTACCAGCTCGTGGTTCAGGGCCTCGACACCGGCCAGACAGACATCTGGGCGCAGAAACTGAATGACGCGATGGCGGCCGATCATGCGACCTTCACCGACGTCACCAGCGATTTGCAGAACAATGCGCTGCAGGCGACGCTGGTGGTGGATCGCGACAAGGCGGCCCAGCTCGGCATCGACACCGACACGCTGCGCTCGGCGCTTTATGGCGGGTTCGGCACCGACCAGGTTTCGACGATCTTCGGCTCCGCCGACAGCTACGAAGTCATCACCGAGCTCGATCCCAAGATCGAGTGGTCGCCGGAGCGGATGCTGGCCATCCAGATGAGGACGGCGAGCGGCTCCCTGGTTCCGCTTGGCGCCTTCGCCCGGGTCGATCGCACGGCCGGCGCCTTGACGGTCAACCAGCTCGGCCAGCTTCCGGCCGTGACGATCTCCTATAATCTGCCGCAAGGCGTGGCGCTCGGCGACAGCGTGAGCCGCATCGACGCGCTCAAGGAGCAGATCGGCATGCCGGAGACGATCTCGACCAGCTTTGCCGGCACAGCCAAGACCTTCCAGGATTCGCTCGCCAACCAGGGCCTGCTGATCGGCGGCGCGATCCTGACCATCTATATCGTGCTTGGCATTCTCTATGAGAGCTTCATCCATCCGCTCACGATCCTCACAGGCTTGCCATCGGCTGTGCTGGGAGCGGTTGTCGCCTTGCGCTTCGCCGGCATGGACCTGTCCGTCATCGCGGTGATCGGCATCCTGATGCTGATCGGCATCGTCAAGAAGAACGGCATCATGATGGTCGACGTCGCGCTCGAATTGCGACGAGAAGGAATGTCGGCCACCGAGTCCATCCACAAGGCCTGCCTGATGCGGTTCCGGCCGATCATGATGACGACGCTGGCCGCCTTGATGGGCACGTTCCCGATCGCGCTCGGCACGGGCGCCAGCGCGGAGCTGCGCCAGCCGCTGGGCGTCGCCGTTGTCGGCGGTCTGCTCGCCTCGCAGGCGCTGACGCTGTTCGTCACACCGGTAATCTATGTCTACATGGAAAATTTCTCGGGCTGGCTGGTCGGGCTGATGCCGAAGCGCAAGCCCGAATTGCATCTGGTCGAAGCGGAGGATCAGCCTTCGCTGTTCGACGATGATGACGAAATCCGAGGCGAGCCGCAAAAGACGGCCGCGGAGTAGTGTATCCGCGTCGCGCCCACTGGCCCAAGTCGTCATGCTTGCGGCCGGCGGATCCCAGCCGTAGTTTATGACCATGTCCCACGATCATGACCACGACAACGAACTCGATCCGTTTGCCGCTCGCGTGCGCGCGCTGGAAACCATTCTCACCCGCAAGGGGTTGATCGATCCGGCCGCGATCGATGTCATCGTCGATACCTACGAGACTAAGATCGGTCCCCGCAACGGCGCGAGGGTGGTGGCCAAGGCCTGGAGCGATCCCGCTTTTGCCGACTGGCTGAAGCGCGATGCTACGGCGGCGATCGGATCGCTGGGCTATACCGGCCGGCAAGGCGAGCACATGCAGGCGGTGTTCAACACCGAAGAGACTCACAATCTCGTCGTCTGCACGCTGTGCTCCTGCTATCCGTGGTCGGTGCTCGGCCTGCCGCCGGTCTGGTACAAGGCGCCGCCCTATCGCTCGCGCGCGGTCATCGATCCGCGCGGCGTGCTTGAGGAATTCGGGCTGACGCTGCCGGCCTCAACAAAGATACGCGTCTGGGATTCGACGGCGGAGTTGCGCTATCTCGTCGTCCCGATGCGGCCTCAAGGAACCGAAGGCTGGAGCGAGGAGCGCTTGTCAGAATTGGTAAGCCGCGATGCGATGATCGGCACTGTGCTAGCCCAAAAACCGGAACAAACAGGGGGCCCGGCATGAACGGCCCGCAGGATCTCGGCGGACAGATGGGATTCGGACCGGTGGCGCCGGAACGGGACGAGCCGTATTTCCATGCCGACTGGGAGCGGCGGGCGCTCGGCGTGACGCTCACCGCCGGCGCAATGGGTGCCTGGAATATCGATGAGAGCCGGCATGCGCGGGAATCGTTGCATCCGGCCGACTACTATGCCTCCAGCTACTACCAGATCTGGATTAAGGCGCTGGAAACCCTGCTCAAGCGCCATGGTTTCGTCAGCGAGCGTGATCTCAAGGCAGGCGAGGCGATCGATGCGGCCGCGACGCCGAAACGGGTGCTGAAGGCCGATGACGTTCCGGCAGTGCTGGCCAAGGGCGCTCCGTGCAACCGGCCGGTCGAAACGGCGCCGCGGTTCAGGGCCGGCGACCGCGTGCGGACCAGGAATTTCAATCCGACCGGCCACACCAGGCTGCCGCGCTACGCGCGCGGCAAGCATGGGAGGATCGAAGCGGTGCGCGACGGCTTTGTATTCCCCGACACCAACGCGCATGGGCAGGGCGAGAACCCGCAATGGGTCTATACGGTGGTTTTCGACGGAGCCGAGATCTGGGGCGACGGGGCCGATCCGACGCTGACCGTGTCCATCGATGCCTGGGAGAACTATCTTGAACCGGCCTGAGGCGAACGGGCCTGCCGGTCTGCCCGCCGGCCTCGATGCGCCCGTCTTCGCCGAGCCCTGGCAGGCCGAAGCCTTCGCGATGACGGTGGCGCTGCACGACAAGGGCCTGTTTTCGTGGAGCGAGTGGGCGCAGGCACTGTCGGCCGAAGTGAAGAAACCCGGCGCCGGGGCTGACGGCCATGACTATTACGAACATTGGTTGGCGGCGCTGGAAGCGCTGCTGGCGTCGAAAGGATTGGCCGCCAAGCCCGATGTCGATGCAATGGCACGGGCCTGGGAGCGCGCCGCGCATGCCACGCCGCACGGCAAGCCGATCCTGCTGGAGAACGATCCGCACGCCGTCGGGTGATCGTGCGGACACGCCGCCCGTTCCCTTTACGTTCCCGTCCTCGCCTGATAACCTTGTTTGCCGCCGGCTGCCTCGATGGCGGTGGCCGCCATCTTGTCTTTCCCTTGCGAATCCGGTCACACGATCAGATGGAATTTTCACCCCAACAGGACGAGGCGCTGCAAGCGGTCGCGCGCTGGCTCAAGGCCGGCAAGCCGCAATTGTTCCGGCTGTTCGGCTATGCCGGCACCGGCAAGACGACGCTGGCGCGCTATTTCGCCGAACATGTCGACGGCCAGGTGCAGTTCGCCGCCTTCACCGGCAAGGCGGCGCAGGTGCTGCGCTCCAAGGGCGCGGTTAATGCCCGCACCATCCATTCGCTGATCTACAGGCCCAAGGGGGAGGAATCGGTCGAAGACGAGGTGACCGGCAAGACGTCGATGTCGCCGACTTTTTCGCTCAACCGGCAGAGCCCGATCTCGCGTGCGAAACTGGTCATCATCGACGAATGCTCGATGGTCGACGAGCAGCTTGGCCGTGACCTCTTGAGCTTTGGCACGCCGATCCTGGTGCTGGGCGATCCCGGCCAGTTGCCGCCGATCTCGGGCGGTGGCTTCTTCACCGACCACGAGCCGGATTTCCTGCTCACCGAAATCCACCGGCAGGCGCGCGACAATCCGATCCTGCGGCTGGCGCTCGACGTGCGCGAGGGGCGCGAATTCATGCGCGGCGACTACGGCACTGCGCAGGTGATCGGCAAGGAAGACGTCAACCAGGACCTAGTGCTGAGGGCGGACCAGGTGCTGGTCGGCACCAACCGCACGCGCCGCCGCTACAACCAGCGCCTGCGCGAGCTCAAGGGGTTCAATGCCGACTATCCGCAGGCCGGCGACAAGCTGGTGTGCCTGCGCAACGACCCCGCCAAGGGCCTGCTCAACGGCTCGCTGTGGAAGGTGATGACCTCGTCGCGCGAGACGGTGAAACCTGGCATCAACCTTCTGGTGTCGCCCGAAGAGGATGATCCGGACCGCGGTGTCGCCAAGATCAAGCTGCTCAAGGCGGCGTTCGAGGATCCCGACGCCGATATCCCGTGGCAGCAGAAGAAGCGGTTCGATGATTTCGACTATGGCTATGCCCTGACCGTGCACAAGGCGCAGGGGTCGCAGTGGAACGAGATCGTGCTGTTCGACGAAAGCTGGGCGTTCAAGGAAACGCGCCAGCGCTGGCTTTACACCGCGATCACCCGGGCGGCCGAACGGTTGACGATCGTCAGGTAGCGGAGCCCAGTTGCCTGGCGCCGAGCCATTGCCAGGCATCGGCCTCGTCTTTGAAATGCCTGAGTTCGACCGGCGGCGGGGTAGGGAGGAAGTCTCGCGCCTGCGCCGTCCAGTCCGGCTCGCCGATCGCGGCACAACGGCCGATATGCTCTGCGGCCTGGACCGCGCCCTGTCGCAGCGTCTCGTCCGATATGTCGCTCCAGTCGACGCCGTCATGATCGATCACGCGCACCAGCACATCGATTCGCGGGTGAAGCGCGTAAGCCGCTTCGAGCAGGCCGAACAGGTTTTCCGCGTCGGCCGCCGAGACATGGCCGACGATATCGATGGCGAAGAGATCCTCACGGTCCGTATCGATGCGCCGGATTGCCGGCACGGCTTCGAGGAAATTCAAGGGATCGTATCCTTTCACAAACGTCATGCGATCTTCTGGAACACCGGAAACCCCCTATCTGTTCCCGTCAAAGGCGGTATAGATGCGCCGAAATCGAGCAGGATCCGAAGCCATGCCCGCAAAGCTTTCCGTCAATCTCAACGCCATCGCCATGCTGCGCAACCGGCGCGACCTGCCGTGGCCTGATGTGATCAGGCTTGGCCGCATCGCGCTTGCGGCGGGAGCGCATGGGCTGACGGTGCATCCTCGCCCGGACGAGCGCCATACCCGCCTTTCAGACCTGCCTGAGATCAGGGCCTTGATCGACGATGAGTTCCCGCGGGCCGAATTCAACATCGAGGGCCATCCGACCGAGCATTTCCTGGCGCTCGTGGAAAAGCACCAGCCGGAACAGGTGACCCTGGTGCCCGACGATCCCTCCCAGGCAACGTCGGACCATGGCTGGAACTTCATCGCCGATGCAGCGTTCCTGACACCGATCGTGAGACGCCTGAAGAAGGGCGGTTTCCGGGTCTCGTTGTTCTCCGATGCGGATCCTGCCGGCATAAACGCCGCGCGCGATACCGGCGCCGACCGCATCGAGCTTTACACGGGACCTTATGGCAGTTGCCATGCCGATTCCGCCAAGGCGGCCAAGGAGCTGGAAAGACTGGGAAAAACGGCCGATGCGGCCTTTGTTGCGGGCCTTGAGGTCAATGCCGGGCACGATCTGACGGTGAGCAACCTGCCGGCCTTGGCGCGACGCGTTCCGGCATTGGCCGAAGTGTCGATCGGACATGGGTTGACAGCCGACGCGTTGGAGTATGGCATGGCCGGCACGGTGGGCCGCTTTCTCAGGGCCTGCGGGTGGTAATGGTGGCAGCCTCGCGTGCAAAGCATGGCAGCCATAACGCGACGGTACTTGATATTGCATCGCAGCAAGCGTAGAGCACCGCCCGCTTATCGGAGTGTCGTTCATGGCCCTTGCCAACACTGGTAGTGAGGCAGAAACCGTCGAACAATCGAGCCATCCTGAAATCGAGCAGCACAGCACCAAGGTGTTGATGCTCGGCGCGCTCGGCGTTGTTTACGGCGATATCGGCACCAGCCCGATCTACGCGTTCCGCGAGGCGCTGGTGGCGTCGTCGGGCGGCGAAGTGGCCGACCGTGGCGACATTCTTGGCGTTCTCTCGCTGATCATCTGGTCACTGACGATCATCGTCACCATCAAATACATCATGTTCGTGCTGCGCGCCAACAACCGCGGCGAAGGCGGCGTGCTGTCGTTGATGGCATTGGCGCGCGGCAGTTTCCCGAAGCGCTCGGCGATCATCCTGGGCATCGGTATCGTCGGCGCCTCGCTGTTTTTCGGCGACGCCGTCATAACCCCGGCAATTTCGGTGCTCTCGGCGGTCGAGGGCATGAATGTCGTCACGCCGACCTTCCAGCCCTATGTCGTGCCGCTGACACTGGTCATCCTGGCGGTTCTGTTTTCGGTGCAGCGCTTCGGCACCGGCGGCGTGGCGCTGATCTTCGGCCCGATCACCGCGGTCTGGTTCCTGGCTATCGGCCTGTCCGGCCTCAACCATATCATCGCCGATCCGGAAATCCTGTGGGCGATCAGCCCGCACTATATCGTCGCCTTCCTGATCAATTCGCCCGATGTCGCCTTCGTCACCATCGGCGCCATCTTCCTTGCGGTCACTGGCGCCGAAGCGCTCTATGCCGATCTGGGCCATTTCGGCCGCAAGCCGATCGTGCTCGCCTGGCTGGCGATCGTGTTCCCTTGCCTGCTGCTCAACTATGCCGGCCAGGGCGCCTTCGTGCTGGCCAAGAACGGCGTGGTCGGACATCCCTTCTTCGAAATGAACGAAGGCTGGACGCTGATCCCGATGGTGGTGCTGGCGACCGCCGCGACGGTCATCGCCAGCCAGGCGGTGATTTCAGGCGCATTCTCGCTGACCAGGCAAGCGGTGCAGCTCAACATGCTGCCACGGCTGGAAATCCTGCACACGTCGGAAAAGCAGTCCGGCCAGATCTACATGCCGCGCGTCAACCTGTTGCTGGCGCTGGTGGTGATGATGCTGGTGGTGGGCTTCGGCGAATCCAGCAGGCTGGCTTCGGCATACGGCATCTCGGTGACCGGCAACATGCTGGTGACCACGGTGCTGCTGTTTGTCGTCATGACCCGCATCTGGAAATGGCGGCTGTGGGTGGCGGTCGCGATGACAGCCTTGTTCGGTTTCATCGATGTCGGTTTCTTTGCTTCCAACATCGTCAAGGTGTTCGAAGGCGGCTGGGCCTCGCTGGCGGTGGCCTTCACCATCGTGCTGGCCATGTGGACCTGGGTGCGCGGCAGCCGTTATCTCTTCGACAAGACCCGCCGCAACGAGATCCCGCTCGATTTCCTGGCCGGCAATCTGTTGAAGAAGAAGCCGCAGCTGGTATCCGGCACCGCGGTGTTCCTGACCAGCGATCCGCTCAGCGCGCCGACCGCGCTGATGCACAGCCTGAAGCACTACAAGGTCCTGCACGAGCAGAATGTGATCCTCTCGGTGGTGACCGCGCCGCAGCCGGTGGTGCCCGACAGCGACCGGGTCAAGATGGAGACGGTCAACGAGCTGTTCATGCGGGTGACGCTGACCTTCGGCTATATGGAGCAGCCCAACATCCCGCGCGCGCTGGCGATCTGCCGCAAGCAAGGCTGGAAATTCGACATCATGACAACGTCCTTCTTCCTGTCCCGGCGCTCGCTGAAAGCCTCGCCCAATTCCGGCATGCCGGTATGGCAGGACCGGCTGTTCATCGGGCTGGCGCGCACGGCGGCCGACGCCACCGAATATTTCCAGATACCGACCGGCCGTGTGGTAGAGATCGGCACGCAGGTGGCGATCTGACTGTCTCGATCGCCTTGGGCTGACGCTTCGGGGGACGGGCATGAGCGGTGAATTGGTGCTTGTCACCGGCGGATCTGGCTTTCTCGGCGCCCACTGTATCCTTGAACTGCTGAAGGCTGGCTACCGCGTGCGCACGACTGTGCGCTCGGCCAGGCGGCAAGCCGATGTCCTGGCCATGCTCAAGGCAGGTGGCGTCGAGTGGGATGACAGGCTCTCCTTTGCAATCGCCGATCTCATGAGCGATGCCGGCTGGCCGCTAGCCGCTGCGGGCTGCGACTATGTCCTGCATGTCGCCTCGCCGTTCCCGCCCGGCGTGCCCAAGCATGATGACGAGCTGATCATTCCGGCCCGTGAAGGCGCGTTGCGGGTGCTGCGGGCGGCACGAGATGCCGGCGTCAGACGCGTCGTGCTGACGTCCTCCTTCGCGGCTGTCGGCTACGGCAAGATGCCGCCCGACGGCCGTCCGTTCACCGAGGAGAGCTGGACCGATCCGATGGGAAGGGTCAGCGCCTATGTGAAGTCGAAGACGCTCGCCGAGCGCGCGGCCTGGGATTTTATCGCCGCCGAGGGTGGCGGGTTGGAGCTTGCTGCCGTCAACCCCGTCGGCATCTTCGGGCCTGTGCTTGGCCCGGACCATTCGACCTCCACCGAATTTGTCCAACGCATGATGAATGGCGCCATGCCGGGCCTGCCGCGCCTGTCCTTCGGCGCCGTCGATGCACGCGACGTGGCGGACCTGCATGTCCGCACCATGACCGATCCAGCTGCCAACGGCGAGCGCTTCCTGGCGGTCGCCGGCGATTTCATGACCGTGCGGGAAATCGCGCAAACCTTGAGAAAGCGGCTCGGCAATGCGGCGAAGCGCGTTTCGACCAGAGAGCTTCCCGATTGGCTGGTGCGCATGGTGGCACTGTTCAATCCGGAAGTCGCGCAGCTCGTGCCTGAGCTGGGCAAGGTCAAGAATGCCACCAATGCCAAGGCGGTGCGCATGCTCGGCTGGAAGCCACGTTCGCGCGAAGATGCGCTGGCGGCGACCGGAGAGAGCCTTATCCGGCATGGCCTGATCAAAACATCGAAGTAGGGGCGGCGGGAAGTCGAGAACAGACTTCCCGCCGCGTGGATTTCAACCGGCCAGGACAGCCTTGTTCGCCTCGAGGAATTGTCTCAACGTCCTTGGCGTCCTGCCGGAAAGCATCTCGACCGCATCCGTCACCATGGCGATGCGGCCGGCGCGCGTGTTGACGTCGAAGGAAACGATGACGCCGGCAAAATCCTCGGGAACGCCTGATGCCTTTACCCCTTCCGTCAGGACATCATCCGAAACCTGCATGACATCGAGCGGCTTGCCGGTGACTTCGCTGACGAGGGCGGCGATCTCGGCCGTCGTGTACGCTTGCGGGCCAGTCAGCGTGTAGGTTTTGCTGTCGGTCGAGCCGGAAGCGACACCGGCGGCGATCGCCGCTGCCATGTCGTCGCGTGCGCCATGGGCGATGCGGCCTTCGCCGGCGGACGTGTACCAGTGCCCCGAGGCGATCGCGTGCGGCAGCGCCATGAACAGGTTCTCCTGGTACCAGCCGTTGCGGAAGATCGTGTAGGGGATGCCGCTAGCCTTGATTGCCTGCTCGGTGCTGTAGTGGTCACCCGCAAACAGGACCGGCGACACCGGTTCCGGGTTGGGCATCGAGGTGTAGAGCAGATGCGAAACGCCGGCGTTTTTGGCCGCCGCGACTGCATTCTCGTGCTGCTTCAGGCGCTTGCCGTTTTTGAGATCGAGATCGCCGGTCGAAATGATCAACGCCTTGTCAGCACCCTTGAACGCGGTTTCCAGCGAAGCGGCGTCGTTGAAGTCTGCGGCCCTGACAACGACGCCGCGCACCGCCAAATCTGCCAGGCTTTCGGGATTGCGCGTGGTGGCGATGATCTTTGCAGGCGGAGTTTCATGCGCGTCTAGGAGATAGCGGATGACGCCGCGGCCAAGCTGGCCGGAGGCGCCGGTGACGAGAAGGGTTTTGGTCATCGGAGATCCTGATTTGTGCCGAAGCGGCGGGTGCTCTAGTGGTCTCAGAAAGAGACCAGCACTAAAATAGGAATTGACCTGTCGCCGTAAAGAAGGCAGTTTTTCGGGAGGTAGGCACATCCAGGGAACCAGCGATGGACGGCAAGGTCATCAATCTGAAATCGAAGCTGGAGATCTACAAAGCGATGAGCGGGGGCGGCAATTTTGCCGATTGTCCGGTTCGCAATGTCATCCACGGCGTCAGCGGCAAATGGAGTTCGCTGCTGATGATGGCGCTGGCCGAGAGGCCCTATCGGTTTGGCGAATTGCGCAGGCTGGTGCCTGACATCTCGCAGCGCATGCTGACCCAGACGCTCCACGATCTGCAGCGCGACGGCTATGTGCATCGCGAAGTGTTCCCAACCAAGCCGCCGAGCGTCGAGTACAGCCTGACCGATCTCGGACATTCGATGTTCGGCGCCTTGCACCAATTCATCCTATGGGCCGAACTCAACCATGATGCGGTGCGTGAAGCGCGCGCCGATTTCGATGCCGCCCAGGCATAAGCCGCGGGGCGGCGCCGCGACTTGATTTCACCCGGCCGCCGAAGGATTGTCCCGGCCTATTCGGCTTGGGGGCATTGGCGCTGCCCTTCATCCGGAACAGGCTGGTGGCGACGGTGGCGAAAATCCCCCGGCGCCGCAGTTCCTCGCCTCAATGGTGGCCGGCACGGTGGTCCATCCGTTCAGGCGAACTGGGCTGGCGGAAGCGCGCTGGCCGGATCGTTCTTGCGAATGACCGTCGAAAGATACGATCCCTTCGCCCGCAGGAAGGCATGCAGGCGCAGTGGATAGTCCTGCGCCACGGCATGCTTGACGGACGGGCGTCCACTCAATGCCTGGCGCCAGGCCTGGACGAGCGGTTTGCCGTCCAGAATGCCGAAATCGCCGATCCGGTCGAAGGTATCGATGTAGCGGAAGACAGGGCCGTAGACTGCGTCGACGAGCGAAAAGCGCCCGCCTTCGAACCATGGTCCAGTCCGGCCGGCTTCGCCCGCCAATTCGGTCTCCACACGATCGAACATTTCCGACAGCGTCCGAGACTCGGCAAGGAATCCTGCCTCGGTCGACGCCGAATAGAACCGGCCGACGGCGTTGAGGATGGCTGAGCCATACTCGATCCAGGCACGATGCCGGGCACGGGCATAGGGGTCGGCCGGGTGGAGGGGATTGGCCTCGGTTTCTTCGAGGAATTCGAGGATGACGGCGGATTCGAAGATCACCGTCTCATCGTTCCCCCGCTGCACGCGCAGCAGCGGCACCTTGCCGAGCGGCGAGACCGCCTTGAACCAGTCAGGCTTGTTGGCGAGGTCGATGTCGACGCGCTCGAACGGCACGCCTTTCTCGTTCAGCGAGATCGCCGCACGCTGGACATAGGGGCAAAGGGGATGGCTGACGAGAATGAGGGTGTTGGCATGCTTCATCGGATTTGCCTCTCAATATCGATGCATTGGCATCTATCTAGATGCAAATGCATTGGTCGGCAAGCTTGATGCAATTGCATCTACCTCTTATGATGCCGTCATGATCGAGACAGCCATGCCATCGCCGGAGGCCATCAAGACCTGGGCACGCCTGATGCGGGTATCACGCCAGCTGGTGGAACGTGCCGAAGACGCGCTGAAGGAAGGCGGCCTGCCGCCGCTTGCCTGGTATGACGTGCTGCACGAACTCGCTGAGGCGGGCGAGGGCGGCTTGCGGCCGTTCCAGCTGATCGAACGAACCCTGTTCGCGCAGTACAATATTTCGCGGCTGCTGGCCCGACTTGAAGCCGATGGGTTTGTCGAGAAGCTGCCGGTGGCTGATGACGGCCGCGGCCAAACCGTCCGCATCACGGCCAAGGGACGAGAGACGCGCCGCCGTATGTGGGCCGTCTATGGCAGGTCGATCGCGGAGCTGGTTGGCGACAAGCTCTCGCCGCAAGAACTGAACACGGTATCGGCCTTGCTCGGGCGGTTGCGCGATCCGCCAGCCGGCGACTGAACATACGCGTTGCGCGGCTGCGGGGACACGGGAAAGACATTTCGTCATTTTGGCCTTGCGCCGATCTTCGGATTGCGCAATATGCCGAACCGTAACGTACGGTACTGAGCTCGGGCGATCTACGGCTCTACCATCAAACGGGAACAGAGCGTGTTGCAGGCAAATGCCGATATCGACAACGGCGAAGCGCTGACGGAGCGTCAGAAGGCGGTCCTGGATGCAGCGCTCCGCCTGCTGGTCGAAGAGGGCGACAATCTGACCATGACCGCAGTGGCGCGGCGGGCGAGCTGCTCCAAGGAAACGCTCTACAAATGGTTCGGCGACCGCGACGGACTGCTGACGGCGACGGTGCAATGGCAGGCCTCGAAGGTGCGGGTGACGGCGGTCGACGGCAGGGGGCTCGACCTTGCGTCGTTGGCCGCGAGCCTGGAGCGATTTGCTTCCGACTGGTTGAAGGTCATTTCCAGCGACACTTCGATCGCACTCAACCGGGTGGCGGTCGGCCATGCCGGTTCGGGCAAGGATGATCTTGGCGCGGTGGTGCTGGAGAACGGGCGCTTTGCCCTCGCCAAGCGCCTGAAGCCGGTGCTGGAGGCCGGCCGCCAGGCCGGGCTGCTCGATTTCTCGGACGCCGAGACGGCGTTCCGTACCTTTTTCGGGCTGGTCGCCCGCGACGTGCAGATCCGTCTCTTGCTTGGCGACCGGCTGGAATTGACTGAGGCGGCGATCGGCGGTGATGCCGTCCGCGCGACGCAGCAGTTTCTCGCTCTTTTCGGAGCAAAAACCGGGCCGCAAGGCCTCTGATCTTTAAACGGGAAGGAAGACAAAAATGCGCGTCTATTACGATCGTGATGCCGATCTCAACCTGATCAAGGGCAAGAAGGTCGCCATCATCGGCTATGGCAGCCAGGGCCGGGCGCATGCGCTCAACCTCAAGGATTCCGGCGCCAAGGAGATCGCCATCGGCCTCAAGGCCGGATCGGCGACCGCCAAGAAGGTCGAGGCCGACGGGCTCAAGGTGATGAGCGTGGCCGACGCCGCCAAATGGGCCGACCTGATGATGATGGCGACGCCCGACGAATTGCAGGCCGACATCTACAAAAACGAGATCGCGCCGAACATCCGCGACGGCGCGGCAATCGCCTTCGCGCATGGCCTCAACGTGCATTTCGGCCTGATCGAGCCGAAGTCGACGGTCGACGTCGTCATGATCGCGCCGAAGGGGCCCGGCCATACGGTGCGCGGCGAATACCAGAAGGGCGGCGGCGTGCCGTGCCTGGTCGCCGTCAACCAGGATGCTTCGGGCAACGCACTCGACCTCGCGCTCTCCTACGCCTGCGGCGTCGGCGGCGGCCGTTCGGGTATCATCGAGACCAATTTCCGCGAGGAATGCGAGACCGATCTGTTCGGCGAGCAGGTCGTGCTGTGCGGCGGCCTGGTGGAGTTGATCCGCGCCGGGTTCGAGACGCTGGTGGAAGCCGGCTATGCGCCCGAAATGGCCTATTTCGAGTGCCTGCACGAGGTCAAGCTGATCGTCGACCTGATCTATGAAGGCGGCATCGCCAACATGAATTACTCGATCTCGAACACCGCCGAATGGGGCGAATATGTCTCGGGGCCGCGCATCATCACCGCAGAGACAAAGGCCGAGATGAAGCGGGTGCTGAAGGATATCCAGACCGGCAAGTTCACCTCGGAGTGGATGCAGGAATACCGTGCCGGCCTGTCGCGTTTCAAGGGCATCCGCCGCAACAACGACAGCCATCAGATCGAGGAAGTCGGCGCCAAGCTGCGCGCGATGATGCCGTGGATCTCCAAGAACAAGCTGGTCGACAAGGCGAAGAACTGAGCGATCCACGCTCCAAAAGAAACGGCGCCGCGCGGCGCCGTTTTTTATTGCAGGATTGTGCGGCCTGGCTCAGCGATAGGGCGAGTAGCACTGCTGGCGTGGGCCGTTGTAGGGCTGGAAGGTGTTGTCGTAAGCGCGATACGAGCGGTATCTATTGTAGCACCACCGGACATGGGCGCTCGACAGCCGGCCGGCGCGATAGTAGCGGCGCGGCGGTGCATCGTAGTAATTGTAGTTGTTGTACATGCTGCCGAGGCCGAGCCCCAAGCCAAGCCCCAGGATCGCGGCGCTGGCGCTGTCATCATAGTAGCGGCCGCGATAATGGTGGCGGCGCCAACGCCAATCATCGCCGCCGTTCCAGCGACGACCGCTCCAGTGACGGCCGCCCCAATCGCCGCGGTTCCAATTGCCGTGGTTCCACCCGCCCGACCGGCGCCATCTCCAGTCGTTGTTGAAGCTCCGGTTGTTGCCGCCGGCCCAGCTGTCACGCACAGGCGTGACCGTCGGCGCCGCGGTGCTGGCTGGGATCGACAGCTCCGGCTGAAGGATTGGTCCGGCAGCGGATGGTGCCGTGATGCCGGAGAAGATACCGAGCGCTATCAGCCCGGATTTGACTGTGGAAGAAAAGAGCGCGTTCATTGCACTTCTCCAAGAGAACAGACCCCACGCCGACCCTGGGATGGGCCCACTGTGGGTCTTTGCGTCTGAACGGCGGATGAACGGAAAGGTTCCCTCAACCATGGCGCGAGGCGCGCCAGGATCAATCGATTCCAGCTGGTGGTTGCCCGGCCTTGTTTTCTGCCGCGCTTGCGGGCAAAGGTCATGATATGTCGCTGCGTCTTGCAACCTTCAATGTCGAGAACCTGATGAACAGGTTCGATTTCTCCGGATACCGCAACCAGCTCAACGAGGACCGGACGCTGGCTCTCTTCGATATCCAGAGCGAGGCCGAGTACAAGATGCTGGAGCAGGCCCGCGCCATCGCGCAGTCGGACGACATGCGGCAGCTGACGGCGCTGGCCATAGCGGCCACGCGCGCGGATATCATCTGCATGCAGGAGGTCGACAATATCGAAGCCCTCAAGGCGTTCGAATATGGCTATCTTTTCAAGATGGTGGGGCAGGGCTACCGCCAGAAGTACACCGCTGCCGGCAATGATTCGCGCGGCATCGACGTCGCCGTGATGATGCGCAGCGAGACCGCGCAGGGCCAGCCCATCGAATTCGTGCGCATGACCAGCCACGCCTATGTGACCTATGAACAGTTCGGGCTGCACACGCCGGAGCTGGCGGCGCTCGGCAACCAGCCCAATGAACGCATCTTCCGGCGCGACTGCCTGGAAGTGGACATTACCGTGGGCGGCTCGCCGCTGACGCTCTATCTCGTGCACTTCAAGTCGATGGGCTCGCCCCGCAACGGGCTCGACGGGCGTGAAGCGACGATGCCGATCCGCATCGCGGAGGCGCAGGCGGTGCGCCGGATCATCGAGGAGCGCTTCGGGGCAGATCATGCAGCCGACAAGCGCTGGGCGATCTGCGGCGACATGAACGATTACCGCCAGCGCGTGAAGATCGCCGGCGACGAATTCGACGGCTATCGTTTCGAGGTGGTCGACGAGAACCTGTCCTGCATCAACGTGCTGACGGCCGGCGGTTTTTGCGAAAACGTGGTCGAGAGGCGGCCGGAAATGAACCGCTGGACCTTCTACCACACGCGTGGGCCGCAAGAGCGGCATTTGTGCCAGCTCGATTATATCCTGCTGTCCAAGGGATTGGCGGCTAAGAACGCCACCGCCGTCCCGGACATCATCCGCAACGGCCAGCCCTGGCGCACGATCTTTCCTGCCGGCCAGGAAGTGGAGCGCTTTCCGCGCGCCGGCTGGGACCGGCCGAAGGCATCGGACCATTGTCCGGTGGCGATCACGCTGGACATGGCCTGAACCGTGAGCTTCGACCTGCCGCGCAATGTCATTTTGCCGGTCGACGCCGTCGATGTCAGGCTCGACCCCGGCCCGCATCCTTTCGCGCTGGACAATGCCGAGGCGATCGCCGCGAACTGGCAGCACGAGATCGCGGCCAACCCCGCGCTGTTCGACGGTCCCGTGGTGCTGCTCTCGCGACTTGCCTGGCGCGACAATCGCCTCGTCGGCCGGTGCCACGCGGTCAACTACTCCACCTTCATGCTCTGGCGGAAGCGGCGCGAGAATTCGGGCGCCGAGCACGCCTATGCCCATGCCATGCTCGTGGCCGGCGACAATGCGCTGGTGGCGATTCGCATGGCCGCCCACACCGTTACTGCCGGCCGCGTCTATTTCGCCGCCGGTTCCTTCGAACCGGCCGATTTTCGCGATGGCCTCGTCGATGTCGATTTCAATATGATCCGCGAGGTGCGGGAAGAAACCGGCCTCGACATTTCAGGCGCCGCACGCGGCCTGCATTACCATGCCCTGTCGACGGAAAGCGGCACGGTGATCTTCCGCCGATACCGGGTTCCCGAGCCCGCCGAGGAGATCGCGCGGCGCATCTCGGCCTTCGTCGCAACCGAGGCCGAACCGGAGATCGTCGGTCCGGTCATCATCCGCCACGCCGCCGACCTGCCGCACGGGCTGATGCCGCACATGAAGCCGCTGATCGAGTGGCATTTTGCGAACGCGGACTAAACCTTACCTTCCGTGCTGATCGCCAATGCCGGCATACGAAGGTCTGAGTGGCTGCCTGCAACCCCAAACATCGGGTGCGTGCGCGGACAATCGTCTCGATCAGGATGTGTTGCCACTGTTTGCAGGCCGCATTCTGCCTTTCGACCTCGACGCGTCGCGCGCCTATGCCGACCTCATGGTAAAGGCGAGAGCCTCAGGCAAGGCGATCGGCAATGCGGATGCCTACATCGCGGCCACGGCCGCAGCAAACGGTCTTACGGTCGCCACCCGCGACACCGGCCCATTCGCGGCCGCCGGATTGAATACGATCAATCCCTGGGAAACAGCGTCGTAGCCGCGCCTTTGCTTTCCAATCGCCTTATTCATGCCGCAGCGCGTCGATCGGGTCGAGCCTGGCGCCGCGCAGCGCCGGGAAGAAGCCGAAGACCATGCCGATCAGCGCGGAAAAGCCGACGGCGAGCAGGATGACTGCCGGGCTCGGCGCAAAGGGAATGGCCAGCGTCGCCGAGGCGAGACCGGCCAGCGAGAGCCCGATCAGGATGCCGATGATGCCGCCGAGCAGCGACAGCACCGTCGCCTCGACCAGGAACTGGATGAGGATGTGCTTTTCATGCGCGCCGATGGCGAGCCTGATGCCGATCTCGCGGGTGCGCTCGGTGACCGACACCAGCATGATGTTCATGATGCCGATGCCGCCGACCAGCAGGCTGACGCCGGCGACCGCGCCCAGCATGCCGGTCATCGTGGTGGTGGCGCTGGCCATGGCATCGGCGATCTGGGTCATGTCGCGGATCGCGAAATCGCTTTCGCGGTCGGGCGTGAGGCGTCTGGCGTCGCGCAGAATATCCTCGACGCGCGGCTGCAGCTCGCTGGTCGGGGTGCGGTCGTCGGCGGCGACGTAGATGTTGTCGATGTTGCGGTTGCCTGCAATGCGCCGCTGATAGGCATGCAGCGGCATCAACACGACATTGTCCTGGTCCTGGCCGAAGCCGGTATAGCCCTTCGGCTCGAGCAGGCCGATGATCTTGCAGGAGGTGCGGTTGACGCGGATGATTTCGCCCTCCGGGTCGCCGGCACCGAAGAACTGCTGGCGCACCGTCTCACCGATCAGGCATACGCCGGTGCCCGAGCGGGTCTCGGACTCACTGAACGAACGGCCTGAGACCAGTTTCCAGTCGCGAGCATCGAGATAGGCACTGTCGGTGCCGGTGACGCCGGAGGTCAGGCTCTCGGTACCGAAGATGACGCGGACCTGCCTCTGCGAGGCCGGCGAAATGGCGCGTGCGCCTGTCAGATGGGCAATGAGCGCGGCAAGATCCTTTTCGGTGAGCGGACGGACGACCTGGTCGAGCCCGCCCGGGCCGCCGGGACCGGCCGGGCGGCCGGAGCGCACAACCAGAAGATTGCTGCCGAGCTTGGCGATGTCGTCCTTGACCTTGGCGGTGGTGCCGGCGCCAATGGTGAGCATGGCGATGACCGCGGCGACGCCGATGACGATGCCGAGCAAGGTCAGGAACGAGCGCAGCATGTTGCGGCGGATCGAGCGTAAGGAGAGGCGGACGGTTTCCCAGAGCATTGTCAGGCCACCTCGACGGTCATGGTGTCGGAGGCGACATGGCCGTCGAGGAAGCGCACCGTGCGCTCGGCATATTCGGCGACGTCGGCCTCGTGGGTGACCATGGTGATGGTCAGGCCAAGCTCCTTGTTCAGTTGCGTCAGCAACTCCATGATCTCGTGCGTGCGGGCAGTGTCGAGATTGCCGGTCGGTTCGTCGGCGACGAGCAGCGTCGGCCTCGTGACGATGGCGCGCGCGATCGCCACGCGCTGTTGCTGGCCGCCGGAAAGCTCGGCCGGCGTGTGATGCTCGCGACCGACAAGGCCGACTTGCGCCAGCGCCTGCATGGCAAGATCGCGGCGCTCGCGGCCGGCCACGCCGCGATAGATCAGCGGCAGTTCGACATTTTCCGCCGCCGTGGTGCGCGCCAGCAGATTATAGCCCTGGAAGACGAAGCCGACATAGAGGTTGCGCAGCATGGCGCGGCGGTTGCGGTCGAGCCGGCCAGCATCGACGCTCATGAAGGAATAGGTGCCGGCGGTCGGCGTGTCGAGGCAGCCGATGATGTTCATCGCCGTCGATTTGCCGGAGCCGGACGGGCCCATGATGGCGACGAATTCGCCGCGCCGGATCGCCAGGTCGACGCCGGCCAGCGCGTGCACCTTGGCTTCGCCATGGCCGTAGCTCTTCCAGACCTTGTCGAAGGTGATGAGGGGGGCGCCCATCGCCACGAAGTCAGCTCCGCTGCTGCGAGGCCGTGATGACCTGCGCCCCCTCTGACAGGCCCGAGGTGATCTCGGTCAGCTCGCCGTCGGTCGAGCCGATCCTGACGTTGACCGGATGCGGACGGCCTTTCTCCAGCACGTAGAGCATGCGTGAGCCGTCGGTCGGCGGCGCTGCCGCCTGGCGCTGGCGATTGCCGCCGGGACGTCCCATGCGGCCGGTGAACAGGTCGCTCAGGCTCCAGCCGCGGGCGGCCTGCTGCGCAGGACGATAGCGGAAAGCGGAGGAGGGGACGGTCAGCACGTCCTTAGCCTGCCGGGTGACGACCGAAACAGTGGCGGTCATGCCGGGGCGCAGCAACAGCTCGTTGTTGTCGACCTCGAGCCGCGCATTGTAGGTGACGACGCCGTCGGTGGTGACCGAGGCGTAGGAGATGTCGCGGATCTCGGCGTCGAACGGCCGCTCCGGGAAGGCATCCACGGTGAAGCGGGCATGCTGGCCCGGCTTCACCGCGCCGATATCGGCTTCGTCGACCGCCGCCACCAGTTCCATGTTCCTGAGATCGGCGGCGATGATGAACAGCACCGGCGCCTGCAAGGAGGAGGCGACCGTCTGGCCGGGGTCGACAGAGCGCGTCAGCACGATGCCGTCGATCGGCGCATAGATGGTGCTGTTGGCAAGGTCGGTCTGCTGCGATTTCAGGTCGGCGTTGGCGATGGCGAGATTGGCCTCGGCGCTATCGAGCGCTGCCTTCGAACGGTCGCGGGTCGCGGTCGCCGCTTCGAGCGACTGGTCGGTGGCCATGCCGCGCTTGGTGAGGGCGGCGGCGCGCACGAGCGCGCTTTCATTCTCGGCCAGCGTCACGGTGGCGTCCGCGACATTGGCGGCGGCCGCCTTGGCGGATGCCTCGGCGCGTTCGATCTGCACCTGCAGCTTGGCGGTGTCGAGCGCGGCCAGCACATCGCCCTTCTTGACCTGCTGGTTCTCGTTGACCGAGACTGAACGGATGATGCCCGAGAGCTGGCTGGAAATGTCGACCTGGGTGAGGGGCTGCAAGGTGCCGGTCGCCGAAACCTCGACAGTGAGGTCGGCCTTGGCGGCGGGCGCCGTCGTATAGTCGATCTTGACCGGCGAGCCGGCATACCACTGGTAGCCGGCAAAAGCCGCGACAAGGACGATCAGCGCCAGCAGCGCATAGAGCCAGCCGCGGCGGCGATTCTTGCGCCGCCCCGTCTGGTCGAGCCCGAGCGCGGTCTCGATGGCGGAATCCGATTCCGTCTTTGGCAGATTGACAATCTGGTCCACGCCGGACCCCCTGAAGCGCAATAAGTCCCTATGAGTGCACAGATCAGTGCTAATGGTTCGAATATCAAATTAAATTTCGCTCATGTTGGGATTGAGGCAGAAATTCGGATCAAAGCGGAAGGTTTCCTCCATGAGACGCGATTACTTGCTTTACGATGTGTTTACGACCGATCGGCTGGCCGGCAACCCGCTGGCGGTGGTGTTGGACAGCGGCGGACTGGACACGGCTGCGATGCAGGCCATCGCGCGAGAGTTCAACCTGTCGGAATCGGTGTTCGTGCTGCCGCCGGACAATCCCAAGCACCGCGCCCGCATCCGCATCTTCACGCCCGACTATGAAATGCCTTTCGCCGGCCACCCGACCGTGGGTTCGGCGATCGCGCTGGCCGAACTGGCCGATATCGCGCTCGCTGAAATGGCCGACAATGATGGCGCTGCGAGCATTTTCGTGCTGGAGGAAAACATCGGCCCGGTGCGCTGCGCCGTCAGCAAGCATGATGGCGCGACATTCGCCGAATTCGACCTGGCGAAGTTGCCGGAGCCGCTGAAGCTCGAAGCCGACCCGGTGGCGATCGGCGCCGCCCTTGGCCTGGCGCCGCACGAGATCGGTTTCGAGAATCACCGCGTCGCGTTCTGGTCGGCGGGCGTGCCCTATGTGACCATACCGGTGGCCAATCTGGAGGCGGCCGGCCGGATCCGGCTCGACAATCAGGCCTGGTCGGAACTGGCGCCGCGCAAGAGCGAATGGGCCTTTGCCAGTCCCTATGTCTATTGCCGAGAGACGGTGAACCACGAGAGCGCCTTCCATGTGCGCATGATCGTGCCCGGCACGCCTTCCTACGAGGACCCGGCGACCGGCTCGGCGGCGGCGGCTTTCGCCGGCGCCGTCATGCATTTCGACGCTCCGACGGATGGCGTTTCGCAGCTGTGGATCGAACAGGGGCTGGAGATGGGGCGGCCCTCGCGTATCCGCCTGGAACTAAGTGTACAGGGCGGAAAACTGGTCTCGGCGCGCATCGGTGGCAACGCGGTCAAGGTGGCGGAAGGCAAGCTGTTCGTCTGACCATCTGCGTCACTTCAGCGATTTGTCGGGAAATGATTCCGGCAGGGCTGGACAGGACCGGCATCGGCGGCTATATGCCCGCCAACGCCGGTTTTTGCCGGCCGAGTGGGTGCGTAGCTCAGTTGGTAGAGCAGCTGACTCTTAATCAGCGGGTCCACAGTTCAATCCTGTGCGCACCCACCAAATTCTTCAAAGACTTGGTGGAAAGACCTGAATGGGCCGGTTCAATTGCCGCGCTCGTTCATCGGCTGCTTTCGCCGCCGGGCCGCCTTTGGCCAGGAGAGATGTAGGATTTTGCAGCTTGGTCAAAGACTACGATTGGCGCCGAAAAACGCGGCTCAGAAACTTGCCGAACCGAAAAGCCATGCCGTTGTCCGCGCTCCGACCGTCGTCGGCATCAATGGCGGCCTTTCCGCCTGAGAAATCGCTGATGAGCCACCAGAAGAAAACCAGAAAAACAACGAGAATTGCGGTGTCGATCGGGCCGTAAGTTGAATATCCACTGTGCCGAAGCACACCAGCAAGCAGCACGGCGATAGTCATAGCAGCGGCAGCCGGGTGAAGCTTTTTCATCCACCAGATCTATTCGAGAATCGCTACAACCGGAAGATGTTACTTCTCCGACACGCCGGCCTCGGCAAAGCTCGCCATCCTCGCATGGCACTCCAGCGCCGAGCGGACGATGTTGACGGCGAGGCAAGCGCCGGAGCCTTCGCCGAGCCGCATGCCGAGGTCGAGCAGCGGCGGCAGGTCGAGCGCTTCGAGCAGGCCGCGGTGACCCGATTCAGCCGAGACGTGGGCGGCGATCGTATGAGCAAGGCCTGTGGAGTGCAGCTTTGCCAAAGGTGCCGCGGCTGCGGTGCAGACGAAGCCGTCAAGCAGCACCGGTATGCCCATGTGACGGGCGGCAAGCGTGGCGCCGAAGATGGCGGCGAGTTCGCGGCCGCCGAGCGCCGCGGCAACCCCCAGGGGGTCGGCAAGAATGGCGGCGTGGCGCTCCAGGCCCGATTCGATGGCGACCACCTTGCGCTTGAGGCCGGCATCGTCGACGCCGGTGCCGCGTCCGGTCCATTTTTCCGCACCGCCGCCGAACAGCGCCGCCGAGATCGCGGCGGCCGGCGTGGTGTTGCCGATGCCCATCTCGCCGAAGCAGACGAGATCGAGATCATCAGTCACCGCATCGTAGCCGGCCGAGACCGCGGCAAGAAACGTCTTGTCGTCCATCGCCGGCGTTTGCGTGAAATCGCCGGTCGGATGGTCAAGATCGAGCGGAATGACATCGAGTTCGGCGCCCGCGATGCGGGCGAGCTGGTTGATGGCCGCACCGCCGCCGGCGAAATTCGCCACCATCTGCACCGTGACTTCCGAAGGATAAGCCGACACGCCTTGCGCGGTAACGCCGTGGTTGCCGGCGAAGACGAAAACTTTCACCCGCTCGAGCCTAGGCATGTCGCGGCCCTGCCAGCGCGCCAGCCACGCGGCGATGGACTCAAGCCGGCCGAGGCTGCCCTGCGGCTTGGTCAACGTGTCCTGGCGGCGAGCGACCGCGCTCGCGGCGGCGTCATCGCCATCAGGCAGGTCTAGGCAAGCAGCGCGCAATTCATCTAGGGATTTGAAAGGCATGGAAGGAAATTCTCCGAAACAGAGTCAGGAAAGGGCTACGGAAGCGACGAGCAGCACCGCGATTTCGCTCACCTGTTGCATAGCGCCGATCGTGTCGCCGGTCTGGCCGCCGATCTGGTTGAGGCAAAGCGCGTGGAAGGCGGCAAAGAGCAGGCCGAGCAGGATAAGCGCGGCGATGGCGCCGCCGATTCCAAGCAGGAGGAGCGGGATGGCGCCGAGCACGGCGCCGGCTATGGCGATTTCCCGCGAGACGGTGCCGGCGCCGGCCGAGAGGCCATCGTCGCGCGCCGGCGGCAAGAGATGCATGAAGGCGCCGAATACACCGCGCGAGGCGGCATGGGCGGCCAAGAGGGCGAAGAGGGCCTGTGTGGGATCGACGAATTCCGAGAGTGCGCTCCAGCGGATGAGCAGCGACAGGGCCAGCGCCATGGCGCCATAGGCGCCGATGCGGCTGTCGCGCATGATCTCGAGTTTGCGGCCGCGCGACTTGCCGCCGCCAAAGCCGTCGGCGACATCGGACAGCCCGTCCTCGTGCAGGCAGCCGGTGGTGACCGCGGTTGCAACCAAGGCAAGGGCTGCCGCCGACCCGATGGCAAGGCCAAACCGTTCCGCCGTGGCAAAGACGATGGCGCCGATCAGGCCGACGACGAGGCCGGCGACCGGGGCGGCCCAGATCGCGGCGGCAAGGCTGCGGCCGCGAAAGTCGATGACGGGCAAGGGCAGCCTGGTGAAGAAGACCAGGCAGAGGGCAACATCGCTGGGGATTTGCCGGGGCGAAAGGGTGACCTTCGGGAACTTCATGCCTCAGCCCCTTGCGATGGCATGGAAGAAGGTGCCGCTGACCTGGCCGCGCCGGTAGCCCGAGGCGCCGATCGGATTGCCTTGCCCGTCAGCGAGGTCGGCCAGGGGCTCGTCATCGCCGGTAGCCGTCATCTGCGCATAATGGAATTCGTGCCCGCGGATCAACGCGCCCCGCGGGCCGAGCGGACAGTCGGCGCGCAGCCGTGCTTCGCGATAACCGAGGTTCATCTTGCGCCTGGCGAAGCTGGTTGAATGGCCGAGCAGGCCGAGCATTTTGTGTGTTTCGCCAGATGCATCTTCCAGAGCTTCGCCAAGCACCATGAAGCCACCGCACTCACCATGGATGGGCTTCGTCCCGGCGAACCTTGCCATTCCTCTCCGAAAATTCGCAGCAGCGGCGAGACGGCCGGCGTGAAGCTCGGGATAACCGCCGGGCAGCCAGCAGACGTCGCAGCTGTTGTCGGGCGCCTCGTCCGCGAGCGGCGAGAACGGAACCATCTCCGCGCCGGCCTTGCGCCAGTAGGCCGCGACGTGCGGATAGAGGAAGGTGAAGGCGGTATCCTCGGCAAGTGCGATGCGCTGGCCGGGCGGCTGCAGCGCATCGTCGAAGCTGCCGGGCTCCGGGGCGAGAGGTGTTGCCAGCGCCATGACGGCGTCGAGGTCGAGCGACTTTTCCGCCATGTCGGCCAACCGGTCGAGATGCGCCATCAGGTCATCATATTCACCGGCCTGGACGAGGCCGAGATGGCGCTCGGGCAGGTTCAAGGTGGGATCGCGCAGGATGGCGCCGACGACCGGCAGGCCGATCGCCTCGATGGCGTCGCCGGACAGCCGGCGGTGGCGCTCGCTGCCCAGCCGGTTGAGCACGACGCCCGCCATGCGAACCTCCGGATCATAGGTAGCGAACCCCTTGGCGACGGCCGCCGCCGTGGTCGACTGACCGGAAACGTCCAGCACCAGCAGCACCGGCAGGCCGTAGAGCCGTGCCAGATCGGCCGCCGAACCGCTGCGGCCCGGCGCGGCCGGAATGCCGTCGAACAGGCCCATGGCGCTTTCGAGGATGACAAAATCGGCGTCGTCGGCGGCATTCACGGCCAGTGCGTTGAGCAGCGACGGCGACATCGCCCAGCTGTCGAGATTGACGCCGGACAGGCCGGTGGCGGCGGTGTGGAAGCCGGGATCGATGTAATCGGGGCCGGACTTGGCGCCGCGCACTTTCAGGCCGCGCCGGGTGAGTGCGCGTAAAATACCGATGGTGACGCTGGTCTTGCCCGAGCCGGAGCGCGGCGCGCCGATGATGATCGCGCGGGCGCTCACGACGCACCCGCCAGCGCCGCGCGCATGGCGACGATGCCGCCGACGACGATCAGCGCCGGTGAGGAGAGGCTGGCGGCGGCGGCTTTCTCGGCGATGGTGGCCAGCGTGGCGACGACGATGCGTTCCTGCGGCGTCGTCGCGGCGACGATCACCGCCGCCGGCGTCGATGGCGCCAGCCCCCCGTCGAGCAATGCGGCCGATATTACGGGCAGATTGGCCATGCCCATGTAGACCACGACAGGCTGGCCGGTGCGCGCGATCGCGGCCCAGTCGAGATCGTCATCGGTGCCGGCGGCATGGCCGGTCGCCAGGATTACCGCCTTGTTGATGCCGCGCATGGTCGCGGGGATGCCGGTGGCGGCCAGCGCGCTGAGGCCCGAGGTGAGGCCGGGCAGGACGCGGAACGGGATGTTTTCCCGCGCCAGCGCCAGCGCCTCTTCGCCGCCACGGCCGAAAATATAGGGGTCGCCGCCCTTCAGCCTGACAACGCGGCGGCCCTGGCGCGCCAGCCGGACCAGCAGGGCGGTTATGTCGTCCTGTTTCATCGAGGGTTTTCCGCCGCGCTTGCCGGCAAAGAAAAGCTCGGCGTTTTCGGCAACCGCGACGACGTCCGGGGAGACCAGCGCATCGTAGACCAGCGCATCCGCCTCACTCAGCGCCGCCAGCACTTCCAGCGTCAGGCAGCCGGGATCGCCGGGGCCGGCGCCGGCGAGCCAGACATGGCCGGGCTCAAGCGTCCGCGGCTTGAAGTTCAGCCGGGCAAGCGCCTGTTGGAGCGCGGCGTTCTCGCCCTTATTCTTGGTGCTGTCGCTCACAATCCGTCCCGTCCGCGAAAACGCCTTTGGTAGTGGGCGTCGTACAATGAACTCTCGCCAAAGCCTTCCGCTGCCAGAGAGCGGCCGACGAAAATGATGGCCGTACGCTCCATCGGGTCGGCGGCCAGTTGCGCCTCGATGGTTTCCAGCGTGCCGGTCAGCACGCGCTCGTCCGGCCAGGAGGCACGGAAGACGACCGCCACCGGGCAATCGCGGCCATAGAGCGGCGTCAGCTCGGCGACGATGCGATCGACGGCGTGGATGGCAAGATGAATGGCAAGCGTGGCGCCGGTGCGGCCGAAGCCGGCCAGCGTTTCGCCAGGCGGCATTTTTGAAGCGCGGCCGGAGACGCGGGTCAGCACCAGGCTCTGGGCGACTTCGGGAATGGTCAGCTCGCGCCGCAGAGCAGCCGCCGCGGCAGCGAAAGAGGGAACGCCCGGCGTCAGCGTGTAGGGAATGCCGTGCCTTTCCAGCCGGCGGATCTGTTCGGCAACCGCGCTCCATACCGACAGGTCACCGGAATGCAGCCGCGCGACATCATGGCCGGCCTTATGGGCTTCAAGATATTCGGCCTCGATCTCGTCGAGCGACATCGGCGCGGTGTCGATCAGCGTCGTTCCCGGGGCGCAATGCTGCAGCAATTCGGGCGCCACGATCGAGCCGGCATGGAGGCAGACCGGGCAGCTTGCCAGCAGCCGCGCGCCGCGCAGGGTAATGAGGTCGGCGGCGCCCGGACCGGCGCCGATGAAATGCACGGTCATGCCGCGTCTCCGCTGATGGCGATGGCGCAGGTGACCGGGCCGAGCACGATGCGTGGTCCCAGCAGCCTGGCGCCTTCGCCGGCGACGGCCAGCGCCGATGCTTCGGAAACCGACGGTGTGCCGGCCAGATCCTGCGAGAGGCTGGAGTTGCTGAGCGCCTTCGTCGACGCTGCTTTAAGCGCTGCCTCATCGACAACGATGACGGGAAGGTTGAGTGTGCGACCTGCGGCAGCGATCGCCTGTTCATCTTTCTTGAGCGTGGCGGTGGCGAGCGACGAGAGCGCCGTCATCGCCAGCCCGTGCGCTTCGAGCGTGGTTTCTATCGCGGCAAGCACGTCCTCGACGCTCACGCCCTTTCGGCTGCCGATGCCCGCGACCATCATGGCTTGATCCAACTCCATTGGGTAACCGGCATCGCCGGCCGCCAGGCCTGCATCGAACCGACAGGCGCGGCGCGGGATATGGCGATGCGGGTCAGATCGCCCCCGAGCTCGGTATGACGGGCAAGAAGCAGAATCTCCATTTCCAGCGTCACGGCATTGGCAACGAGGCGGCCGCCGGCGCGCAGCGCCTTGATGGCGGCGGCCAGCACGCCGGCGTCGCTGCCGCCCCCGCCAATGAAAATCGCATCTGGCGTATCGAGCCTTGCAAGCGCCTTGGGTGCGCTGCCTTCGACCACGATGAGGCCGGGAACGCCACAGGCAGCAGCGTTGTGGCTGATGCGGGCGGCGCGGATCGGGTCGGCTTCGATGGCAACAGTGCGCATCGAAGGGTGGGTGAGCATCCATTCGATGCCGATGGAACCGGAGCCGGCGCCAATATCCCACAGCAGTTCGCCGCGCCTCGGCGCCAGCGCCGACAGCGTGATGGCGCGGATGTCATGTTTGGTGATCTGGCCGTCATGGTCGAACAGATGATCGGCGAGGCCTGATGTCAAAGGCAGGATACGCGCATCCGGACCAGATTCAATTTCGAGCGCCAGCACATTGAGCGGATTGATGTTTTCGAGGTTGAAGGCATCGGCCCGGGCCGTGCGCAGGTTCTCGTTCGGCCCGCCCAATGCCTCCAGGATCGTCAACCGCGAGGCGCCGAAATCAAGCTCGGTGAGCAGGCGGGCGATTGCCGCCGGTGCATCGCCGTCGGATGTCAGGGCCAGGATGCGTGCGTTGGGTTGCAGCAATGGCCGGATCAGGTCGATGGGGCGGCCATGCAGCGAGACGGTTTCGATGTCCTGCAGCGCCCAGCCAAGGCGAGCGGCCGCCAGCGAAATGGCCGACGGCGCGGGAATGACATGCATCTCCCGCGGCATGACCTTGCGGGCGAGGGTGACGCCGACGCCGTGGAAAAAGGGATCGCCGGAGGCAAGAACGCAAACGCGCTTGCCGGCGAGCGACAGCACGTCGTGCATCTTGGCATCGAAGGGAACCGGCCATGGGCGCGGATCGCCCTTGGCGAATGATGAGACGAGCGCCAGATGCCGCTTGCCGCCAAAGATGATTTCAGCGTCGGCGATCCGCTGCTTGGCCTCGTCGCCGAGACCGGCTACACCGTCCTCGCCTATGCCAACGATGGTGAGCCATTTTTGGTTGGCGCCGCGTAGACTCTTAGCAGGCATGATGACCCACCGCATTCTGATCCTCGGCGGAACCACCGAAGCCCGGCAACTGGCTGGAAAACTGGCAGCCGGTTACTCGGTGATGCTGTCGCTGGCGGGCCGCACCGAAAGCCCGGTGACGCAGGGCGTGCCGGTACGCAGTGGAGGGTTTGGCGGCGCCGATGGTCTGGCCGCCTATCTCAAGGAGACAAGCATCGAGCTGCTGATCGACGCCACGCATCCCTACGCGGCGCGAATTTCCGCCAATGCGGCGCAGGCCGCGCGCATGGCTGGGGTGCCGATCGTCGCTCTGCGCCGTCCCGGCTGGGAGCCTGTCGAGGGCGATCGCTGGACGCAGGTCTATACGACAGGCGATGCCGTGCAGGCGCTTGGACCGGCGCCGCGCCGTGTATTCCTGGCTCTCGGCCGGCAGGAGGTCGCGGCTTTCGAAGCCGCGCCCCAGCACCACTATCTCATCCGCAGCGTCGATCCGGTCGAGCCGAAGCTGGCAGTGCCCGATGCCACCTATCTCCTGGCGCGCGGGCCGTTTCGCGAGGCGGAGGAACACACGCTGCTCCAGCGGCACGGCATCGACATCGTCGTATCCAAGAACAGCGGCGGCGCGGCGACTTATGGCAAGATCGCCGCGGCGCGGGCGCTTGGCCTCGACGTCGTCATGGTGCGCAGGCCTGTGCTGCCGGAGGTTCCTTCGGCTGCGACCGTTGATCAGCTTGCCGACATGGTCGATCATCTTGTCGAGCCTGCCGCGGAGCGCGGCGTGTAGACCAGCGCCGGCCTGTTACCGCGCCTAATGATCCGGGTTTCCGGCGAACCGATGATGATGCAGGTTGCCATGTCCGCCTTGTCGGCATCGGCATCCGCCAGCAGGAACACCTCGATGCGCTCGTCAGGCCGGCCTGCGGCGCGGCCGAAGATGACGGGCGTGGTGCCCGGCAGAATGGCTTTCAGACATTCGAAGGCGCGGCCAAGCTGCCAGGGGCGCGCCTTGCTGATGGGATTGTAAAGCGCGATGACGAAGCCGGCGCCGGCGGCCGCCAGCAGGCGCAGTTCGATCAGGTCCCATGGCTTCAGATTGTCGGACAGCGAGATGGCGCAGAAATCATGGCCGAGCGGTGCCCCGATGCGGGCAGCGACAGCGAGCATGGCGGTGACGCCAGGCACGATTGCGAGGTCGATGGCGCGCCATTCGGAGGGGCCGGCTTCGATCGCCTCGCAGACGGCCGCCGCCATGGCGAAGACGCCTGGATCGCCCCCGGAGACGACGGCGACATTGTGACCTTCGGCCGCCTTCGCCAGCGCCTCGTTGGAGCGGGCAAGCTCTTCGCGATTGTCGGAGGCGATGCGGGTCTGGTCCGGGCGCAATTCCAGCCGGTCGAGATAGGGCTTGTAGCCGTAGAAGAAGCTTGCCTCGGCGACGGCGTGGCTCGCCTGCGGCGTCACCTGATCGGCGTTGCCAGGTCCGAGCCCGATGACAGTGAGGCGGCCGCTCATGCGCCACCCGCCGACGCGACAGGGCGTCCGGACCAGCCGGCAACGAGCACAATGGCGAAATAGGGCGCCTTGTCGTCCGGCTTGTCGGTGAGCCGCATCGAGACGCTGCCCGGCATGGTGCCGCGCTCGACATAGACGGCGCGTGTCAGCTTGCCGGTGGCCTCCAGCGCCCGCCGGATTTTGGGCAGGTTGCGGCCGACCTTCATGATAACGGCGGCATCGGTGTCGGCGAGGCGCCGGGTCAGTTCGAACTCGCTCATCGTGCCCGGCAGCACGGTCAGCACGTCGTCGCCCTGGACGATCGGCAGGCCGGTCGCCGACCAGCAGCCCGACATGGCGGTAACGCCGGGAATGACCTCGGTCGGAAAACGATGGGCGAGGCGCACATGCAGATGCATGTAGGAGCCATAGAAGAGCGGATCGCCTTCCGACAGCACGGCGACCATCCTACCGGCATCCAGATGACCGGCAACGGTCTCGGCGGACTCCTCGTAGAAGGCCGATATCTGCGCGCGGTAATCGTCGTGATCCTTGTCGATCTCCGTGGTCACGGGATAGAGCAACGGCAGTTCCAGCATGTCGGGCCGGAAGCGCGTTTCGACGATGGCGCGCGCATTGCTGTTGTTGCCGCGCTTGGCGAAATACGCCACCACATCGGCCTCGGCCAGCGCACGCGCGGCCTTCAGCGTCAACAGTTCCGGGTCGCCGGGACCGGTACCGACGCCGACCAGGCGGCCCCTCGAGCCGGTTTTGGGGAGCGCGTTCACAGGCCGGGCCTCGCGAGAGAATTGAGGGCTGCCGCGGTCATGGCGCTGCCGCCAAGCCTGCCGCGCACGATTGCATAGGGTACGCCGTAGGAATTCTGCGCCAGCGCGTCCTTCGATTCGGCGGCACCAACGAAGCCCACCGGCATGCCGATGATGGCGGCCGGTTTCGGCGCACCGTCGCGCAGCTTCTCCAGAAGATAGAAGAGTGCGGTCGGCGCATTGCCGATGGCCACCACCGAACCGGCGATGCGCTCGCCCCACAGGTCGATCGCGGCGGCAGAACGTGTGTTGCCGATCGTCCTGGCGATTTCATGCGTGCGCGGGTCGCGCAAGGTGCAGATCACCTCGTTGCCGGCAGGCAGACGGGCGCGGGTGACGCCGTGCGAGACCATTTCGGCGTCGCAGAAGATCGGCGCGCCGGCGGCAAGCGCGGCCCGTGCGGCGGAAACGAAATCGCTGGAGAAGACAAAATTCTTGGCGGCTTCCACTTGGCCGCAGGCATGGATCATGCGGACCGCGACATCGGCCTCTGCTTCGGAAAAGCGCGCGAGATCAGCCTCGGCGCGGATGATGGCAAAGGAGCGTTCGTAGATCGCCGTGCCGTCGTGGATGTAGTCGTAGGCGACCATTGTCATTCCTGTCGATAAGCCTCTGCGATGCCGGCCGGCCCCAGCCTCGTCAGGCAGGCGGCGGCGGTCTCGCCCTGATAGCGTGCGCTGCGGATTGCCGCCGCGACGCGGCCGATGCCGCGCGCGGCGTCATAGCCCGGCCTGTAACCGGCAGGAAGGGCCTTTGCCGTCGCGTTCACGACAAGTCCGGCTCCATTTTCGCCGCCGACCACGGTCAGCGCCGCTGGGCCGGGATGCGCGCAACCCTTGGCGCAGCCAGAAACATGCAAGGTGAAGTCAAGACTATCGGCGTTTTCGGTGGCGATCGCCTCGGCAATGTCGCGCGTGGCGATGCGGCCCGAGGCGCAAGCCGGCGCGCCGGGACAAGCAGCGATGCGCGTGCGCGGGTCGGTGGGGGCGGTGACGAAGCCGAGGGTGGCGGCTGTTTGCTGGAGGGAAGGATTGGCGGCTGGTGGCTGGCCGAGGAAGAGCAGGGCGCGGCCCGGGGCGAGGCGGATTTCTGACGTGCCGAGAGTGACGGCGCTTTGAGCGAGGGCGATGAGCCTTTCGGTGGGCATGCTGCCGTAGGGGAGACCGATGCCGAGGGCGTGGCCAGTGTTCAAGTCGAAAACGCCAATCGGCGAGCGAGGGTGCTCTACGGCGCCCCCCTCTGTCCTGCCGGACATCTCCCCCACAAGGGGGGAGATTGGCGGTTCGGGCGCCGGCTCTCCTTCTGCATCCCAGGAAATTGGCAAAGGCGAGCGTGAATGAGCAATCTCCCCCCTTGTGGGGGAGATGTCCGGCAGGACAGAGGGGGGCGCCGTAGAATGCCAACTTGCGAGAGACGCTATTTGCCTCTCCGATAAATCCCGTGTGTGCGCTTCGCGGCCTTTTTCAGCCACCATCCTAAGCGCTGCGACGGCCATGTCTCTAGCGGCATGCGCGTTGACCTTTGCCAACACTTTCGCATTCCGCCCCTCACCGGCCACCGACACCCGCCAGCGGATTCCCGCCTCGGTGCTCGCCGCCTTCAGCCGCACGTCGGCCGTCACAGCATCCATCGTGAGTTGCCCGCCACCGTCGACAACGACCGAAACCTTCGGCCCGAGCCGCTGCGACAGCCCGGCGTCCTCGACCGCTTCCCTGATCCGATCAGCCAGCGGCCTGGGGTCGGCGATCTCCTGCGGATCGATGCCGGCCAGTGGTCCGGTCTCCACTGGTACGCCAGTGCGGACCACAATGCCCAGCGCATCGACTTCCTTCGCCAGCAGGGTTGCACTTTGCGTGGTCAATCCGCGTATTTGCAAGCTGCCGCGCGCTGTCACTTCCATGATGCCGTTGCCGTGCCGCAGGGCGGATTCTGCCAGCCCGATCAGAAGCTTCGGCGACAATCCGCCAGAAGATGGGCCTCCGGCGACCGGGTTGAGCCGCACCAGCAGGCCGTCGCCGGTCTGCATCGGCGCCGAAAGGGCCGGGCAGGCGCCGCGGCGGGAGTAGGCGTTCATGCCGCCAACTCCCGTGCCTCGGCAATCAGTGCCGCGAGGTCGTCGTCGATCGAATTGCGCAAGGGATGCCAGAGGCCTCGCCGTCGCGCCGACAGGAGGCGTTCGGCAATGGCTTTCGCGGCGGCCGGGTTTTCGCGCAGGATGAAGGCGCGGACGCCCGCATCGCCGAGATAGGCATCGTGCACGGCGTCTATCAGCGCGCCCGGTATGGCCTGCGTGGTTTCGGCGAAGCCAACCAGCCGGTCGACGGTTTCGGCGAATTCCGAGGCGCCGCGCGGGCCGTGGCGCATCTGGCCCGCTATGAAGCGGGCGTTGACAGCGCGGGCGCGCACGACGCGCGTCACAGCCTCACTAAGTGAACGCGGCTTCGGCCTCTGCGGGTCCGTCGTGTCCAGCACGATAACGTCGGCATTCCTGCCAAGCGCTGCAAGGGCGGCCGAAAAGCCGCCGATAAAGGCGACATCGGCGGAGCCTTCGAGGATGTCGCGGCCGGGATCGTCGCCGGTGTGGACGAGAAGATCGGCCTCGGCGATGCGGTTCTCGAAAGCGCCGGGCGCGGCGATCCCTTCACCGCCGGCGCCGCCATAGGCATGCGATGTGGCATCGAGATAGGCGCGGCCGATTTCCTCGCGCGCCGCCCAGTCGCCGCTCGACAGGATTTCCTCGACGCCAGCGCCGTAAGTGCCAGGCGAGGTGCCAAAGATGCGCGGGCTGATCTTGCCCTCGGCGCGGGTCCTTGCGGCGAGCGGATTTTCCGAATCGTCCTCGTCGCGCGCGGCAACGGCGTTGGCAGCGGCATCGATCAGCGCGATCTGGGTCGGGAACATGTCGCGGAACAGGCCCGATATGCGCCAGGTGACGTCGACGCGCGGGTGGCCAAGCGCTGCCGGCGCCAACACCTCGATGCCGGTGACGCGGCCTGTGGCGGCATCCCATTGCGGGCGGCAGCCCATCAGCGAAAGCCCCTGCGCGATCTCCTCGCCGCCGGTGCGCAAAGACGCCGAACCCCAGAGGTCGATGATCAGCGAGCGCGGCCAGTCGCCATGCGATTGCATATAGGCGCGCACCACTTCCTCGGCGGCAGCCTTGCCGATGTCGTAAGCCGTCGGCGTCGGCATGGCGCGCGGGTCCGACGTGAACAGGTTGCGGCCGGTGGGCAGAACGTCGGAACGCCCGCGCGCGGGCGCGCCGGCCGGGCCCGCGGTGACATGACGACCGTCGAGCGCGGCAAGAAGGGCGGCCTTTTCGGCCTCGGCGCTTTGCCGGCGCATAAGGTCGGGCTCTTCGTCGGGCGCGCGGCCGTAGACATGCAGCCCATCCTTGATAGCGAAATCCTTCAGGTCGCAGAGCCAGGCATCGATGCGGCGCAGGGCCTCGTCCGGCGCGTCGGTGCGGGCAACGCCGGCCTCCGCGGCGAGGCCCGTCGTCTGCGCGGTTTCGACGATCAGACTGGCCAGACGGTCGCGGCGGCGGCGGTCGAGACCGTCAGCCTGGGCGTATTCGTCGACCAGCCGTTCGAGCCTGTGCTGGTTCTTGTCCAATCCGGCGCCGGTGAGCGGCGGCGGCAGATGGCCGAGCGTGACGGCGGCGATCCGCCGCTTCGCCTGCGCCGCCTCGCCGGGATTGGAGACGATAAAGGGATAGATGACGGGCAGGGGACCGGTGACGATCTCGGGGAAGCAGCTTTGCGAAAGCGCAACCGTCTTGCCCGGCAGCCATTCCAGCGTGCCATGCGCGCCAACATGGATGAGCGCATGGACGCCGAGCAATTTGCGCAGCCACAGGCCGAAGGCGAGCAATGCATGGCGCGGCGGCAGCGTCGGGTCGTGATAGTCGGCGCGGCGGTCGGCCGAGCGGCCGCGGTCTGGAGCCAGCGCCACGGTGATGTTGCCGAAGGTCGCGGCGCGGAAGGGGAATTTGGCGGCGGGCAGCGCTTGAACACCCCCATCTGTCCTGCCGGAGATCTCCCCCGCAAGGGGGGAGATTGGCAGTTTCGACGCTGGAGCTACTCTTGCAACGTTGGAGATTGGCGAAGACAGAGATGACGGCGTACTCTTCCCCCTTGCGGGGGAGATGTCCGGCAGGACAGAGGGGGGTGCCTCGCGCAAACCTGTCTCGCCTTCGGCTTTGCCCCAAGCTGCTTCTACGGCAGCAATTGCTGCGCCCGGCAATTCCGTTAAGAAGGCAAGGTACTCATCCAACTCCAACCCAGCCTTGCCGCGCTCCAGCGCATCCACCAACGCACGCGACGTTTGGGGAATTCCCTCAACCGCATAGCCCTGTTCCTTGAGGTCGTGCAGCATCGCCAGCACGCTGGACGGCACGTCCAACCCGACCGCATAGCCGGTGCGGCCGGGAGCGCTTGGGTAATCGGGGATCAGAATGGCGAGCTTGCGCTCGGCGCGCGGCGTTTCCCGAAGCCTGATGAAGGCCGCGACCCGGTCCGCCACCTGTTCGACGCGATCGGGCTCCGGCCGGTTGGCAAAGGCGCGGTGGCCGAGCGCCGGGTCGGTCTCGCTTTCGCCCTTGAACGAAACGGCGCCGGCGAGGATGCGGCCGTCCAGTTCGGGCAGAACGACATGCATGGCGAGGTCGGCGGGCGCCAGCCCGCGCTGGTTCTTCTCCCATACGTCGCGGCGGGTGGTGGCGACGATGACCTGGAAGACGGGAACGCCGGCGCGGTCGAACAGGGTTTCGACGCCGGGTTCGGCGCCGGACGCGAAAGCGGTCGCGGTGATGATGGCGGCGGGCTTGAGCTGGGCAATCGCGGTTTCAACAAAAGCCAGAGATTCCGGGTCTTTCAGGCTGGAGACGAAGATGGGGACGGGGAGCATGTCGCGCTGCCGTAGCGCCTCGAAAAGCGCGTCGATCGGCGCGACATCGGCGGCGAGCAGCATCGAGCGGTAGAAGAGGATGGGAATCACGGGTGGGTTGACGTTGCCGGCGTCGAGTTCCGTCACACCCCCCTCTGTCCTACCGGACATCTCCCCCGCAAGGGGGGAGATTGCTCTTTCATCGACGATTTCGCCTATCGCGGATGGTCGAGATAAATCCCTGTCCAAGGGGACAGAAGAGGAGCCGGCCTTGATGACAGCCGATCTCCCCCCTTGCGGAGGAGATGTCCTGCCGGACAGAGGGGGGTGTGAAGGATCGTCAACATTCGATAAGTACGGCTTCTCCACGACTCCGCGCCCCGGCTCATAAAACCCGGCTTTCGGCACGCTTACCGGCTCGGCAATCTCGCCATCAGACCCCGCCAACCGCGCCAGCCTGCGCACCAGCGCGCTCATATTGGCCGGGCCGCCCTGGCGGAAATAATTGAGCAGCCCGTCCAGTTCCTCGCGCGGCAGCGTCGAGGCTTCGATCAGCCTGATATCCTCGTCGTGGCTTTCACCGGGAAGTAGTGCCAGCTTTATGCCGCGCTCACGGGCAACCACGGCCAACTGGTCGCAGCCGTAGCGCCACCACTCGTAACCGCCGAGAATACGCACCAGAATGACTTTGGCGTGACGGGCGACGCTGTCGATCCAGAGGTCGACGGACATGGGGTGGCGCAGGTCGCGCAGCGCGGCCAGCCGCATCGTGGGCAGCCGATCGGCGTCGCCTTTCCAGGCCGCTGCCAGTCCGGCCAGGTCGCTGTCCGTGAAGGACAGCGCCACCATTTCCGCCGGCGTCTGCCGCAGATCGACCGGCTCGGCGAGATCGTCGAGCGAGGCGGATGTGGTGGTGAGGATGTGCATCGCGGTCGGTGTTGCCTCAGCCGGCGAGGATATGCTCGATCGCCGGGCGGTTCAGCCCCTTGAGGCCGATGACGACCAGGCGCGAGCGGCGGTCGTCGTCAGCCGTCCAGGCGCGGTCATAATAATGATTGACGCGCGGACCGACCGCCTGCAGCAACAGCCGCATCGGCTTGCCGCCGACCTCGACGAAGCCTTTCACCCGCAGCACGTTCTCCTGTTCGGCGGCGGTCGCGACGCGCTTTGCCAGGTCGTCCGGGTTGGCGATCGAGGGGATGTCGACGATGAACGTATCGAAGTCGTCGTGCTCGTGGTCGAAGGCGCCGTCATGATGGGACTTGCGGTTCTCGATGTCGTCCTCGACGGCGAGGCCTAGCCCGAGCAGCACGGACGGATCGACCTTGCCATGAGCCGTCGGCACGACCTTCACGGCGCGGGCGGAGTGTTCGCCAATGATGGCGTTGGCGCGAGCCGAACCTGCGGCATCCATCAGGTCGCTCTTCGACAGGATGATGAGGTCGGCGCAGGCGATCTGGTCCTCGAACACCTCCTCGACGGGGTCGTCGTGGTCCAGTGTCTGGTCCTGCGCGCGTTGCGCCTGCAGGGCGTCCATGTCGTTGGCGACGCGCCCCTCGGCCAATGCCGGACCGTCGACCACGGCGATTACGCCGTCGACTGTCACCCGGCTCTTCACTGTCGGCCACTGGAAGGCCTGGACCAGCGGCTTGGGCAGAGCCAAGCCTGAGGTCTCGATCAGGATGTGGTCGACCTTCGGCGTCAGCGACAGGATCTGGTCGAGCGCCGGGACGAAATCGTCGGCGACGGTGCAGCAGATGCAGCCATTGGCCAGTTCGACGATGTTTTCCTCCGGGCAGGTGTCGATGCCGCAGCCCTTGAGGATCTCGCCGTCGATTCCGATGTCGCCGAATTCGTTGACGATGATGGCGATCCGCTTGCCGCCCGCGTTCTCCAGGAGATGGCGGACCAGCGTGGTCTTGCCGGCACCCAGGAAGCCGGTGACCACGGTACAGGGGACGCGGGAGAGAGTGGCGGCGGAAACTGCGGCGGTCATGATCAGTCCTTCAGCATGTCGAGGGGAGGAATGCGGGCGACGAGGCCGCGCTTGAGGGAATCCGGGCGACCACGCCACGGAATGAGGCCGTTGGTCGAAGCGGCGAAGAGTTTCGCGCCGGTGACGAGATCGGCGCCGCTGGCGATGTTCAGGTCGCCGAAGACATAACTCCAGCAGCCGTCGCGAAGAATCGCCGCACTGAGACGGCGCTTGCAGTTGCCGAGGCATTCGACGGTGCGGACACGGACATTGTCGGCCGTTGCGGCTTGGCGCGTATCTTGAGCCAAAACTTCGCCGGCGCGGGGATGGGCATCGGAACCGGTCTCGTCGCGGCAGGAAGCGCAGATGATAACAGTGACGCCGGCCAAGGCGTCGCTATCGCCAGACAAGTCGCTATCGCCAGACAAAATGTCCGCTGTTTCAGCCGGGAAACTGCTGTCGCGTTCCAAATCGGGCTCCTTGCCCGGAAAACCCGCCGGGCGATCGGATTCTTATGTCTCAGACGGCAGGTCTCCTGGCTCGCGGGTCATCGCCTTCGTGCCGCCTTCCCGGGACCGTCCCAGTGGTTTTCGGCCTTGGCTCGTCGCTTACAGTTGCGGGGACAGCCGCGGATTTGAAATCGAGATTTCGCACCGCATTCCCTCTTGGCTCCTCCCTTTGCCGAGAGGAGACCGTCTGGAATGGATTTAGGCTCTTGCAGGCGGCGGTGTCAACGCGCGTCTACGACACGGCAATGTCGGCGAGCGGCTGCCCAAGGTCGCCGGCGGGCGTAACCTCGATCCGTTCGAGGCCGAGCCAGCCCTGCATCTGCGTCAATTCCTGGAAGAGTTGCGCGGCGGTTTCAGGCGGCGCGCTGGGCTCGGCATAGGCCGCGTGGACGCGTAGCACGCTGGCCGGCCGGTCGGCCTTGAGGTCGACGCGCGCCACGATCCTGTCGCCGAGCAGGAACGGCAGGACGTAATAGCCGTATTGCCGTTTTTCGGCAGGGGTGTAGATTTCTATGCGGTAGTGGAAATCGAACAGCCGCTCCGTGCGCGAGCGCTCGAAAACGACCGGATCGAACGGCGCCAGCAAGGCGCGGGCCTCGATTTTTCGTGGAATACGGGCCTCCTTATGGAGGTAAGCCGGTTTGTCCCAGCCCTCGACACGCACCGGCACCAGCTCGCCTGTTTCAACCAGCTCCTCCAGCCGGCCCTTCATGTCGGCCGGCGACAGGCGGAAATAGTCGCGCAGGTCGCTTGCTGTCGCGACGCCATGAGCGCGGGCGGATATCCGCAGCAATTCCCGATGCGCGTCCTCGGCAGACGGCACCGGCAGATCGAGGATCGCCCGCGGCAGTACGCGCTCGGGCAAATCATAGAAGCGTTCGAAGCCACGGCGGTGCGCGGTGGTGATGCGTCCTGCCCAGAACAGCCATTCGAAGGCATGCTTGGCGTGGCTCCAGCCCCACCAGCCGCCGGATCCTTTCTGGCCTTCGAGCGCGGAAGCGGCGATCGGGCCGCGCTCCGCGACCTCGCGGTAGATCTCTTCTATATAGGCGGCGTGCTCACGGCCCCATTTGGCCAGGCCCAGATACATTTCATCGCCACGCTCGGCGCGCTGCATGCGCCAACGCATCAACGGATAGGTCTCGACCGGCAGGAAGGAAGCCTCGTGCGCCCAGTATTCGAAAACCGTGCGCTTGCGCGTGACGGCGGCGTTGTCGAGCAAGGCGAACGGGTAGGGACCAAGGCGCGAATAGAGCGGCATGTAATGAGCGCGCACCACCGCGCTGACGGAATCGATCTGCAGCAGGCCGGTACGCGAGAGCACGCGGGCGAAGTGGCGTCGGTCGGGCGTGCCGGCGGGGCGGGGATCAGTGAACCCTTGGGCGGCGAGCGCGATACGCCGGGCCGTGGCAAGCGAGATCTTTTCCTTCATTCGGATGCGACTCTGATGGCTTGTTGAGCGTCGTTCGGACAGTTGATTCCGGCCATGCTAGCAGGGTTTTGGCGGCAACTCTGTCAGGAGAGAAAAGTGGAGTAAAAAGCGAAGGAAATCAAACAGGAGCGGATCGGACCAGTTTCTTCCCTTATGCCGTCCAGGCCAGTGTTTTGAACAAGGTTTGACTTGCTTCGCCGGAAGCGCTGCGCTAACCCTCGCCGCGTTGCAGCAAAGGCCCCTTAAAACGGTTCAGCGGTTAAACTGTCACGCTTCCGCAATAGGGTCTGGTGCTGTAATCAAAATGGATTGGCGCCAACGGAAAGCCGCAGCATGAACGCACTTCTCAGTTCGTACCTGCCCATCGTCCTGTTTATCGCAGTGGCGGCGGCTGTCGGCGTCGCGCTTATCGTGGCGCCGTTCCTGGTGGCCTATCGCAATCCCGACCCGGAAAAGCTTTCCGCCTACGAATGCGGGTTCAACTCGTTCGATGACGCCCGTATGAAGTTCGACATCCGCTTCTACCTGGTGTCGATCCTGTTCATCATCTTCGACCTGGAAGTGGCCTTCCTGTTTCCGTGGGCGGTGTCGTTCTCGAAAATCGGCATGCTCGGTTTCTGGTCGATGATGGTGTTTTTGGCGGTGCTGACCATCGGCTTTGCCTATGAATGGAAAAAAGGAGCGCTCGAATGGGATTGAGCGACAGTTCCGGCACGCTCGTCGCGCCGAAGCCCAAGGGTCTGATCGATCCCAATACCGGCAGGCCGGTTGGGTCCGATGATCCGTTCTTCCTCGAAATCAACAATGAACTCGCCGACAAGGGCTTTCTCGTCACCTCGACCGAGGCGCTGATCACCTGGGCGCGCAGCGGCTCGCTGATGTTCATGACCTTCGGCCTCGCCTGCTGCGCCGTCGAGATGATCCACACCTCGATGCCGCGCTACGATTCGGAGCGGTTCGGTGTTGCTCCTCGCGCGTCTCCGCGCCAGTCCGACATCATGATCGTTGCCGGCACGCTGACCAACAAGATGGCCCCGGCGCTGCGCAAGGTCTACGACCAGATGCCGGAGCCGCGCTACGTCATCTCGATGGGCTCCTGCGCCAATGGCGGCGGCTATTACCACTATTCCTATTCGGTGGTGCGCGGCTGCGACCGCATCGTGCCGGTCGACATCTATGTGCCCGGCTGTCCGCCGAGCGCCGAAGCGCTGCTCTATGGCATTCTTCTGCTGCAGAAGAAGATCCGCCGCACCGGCACGATCGAACGGTAAATCCATGGCCGCATCCCTGAGCGAACTGTCGACCTATCTCGGCGAAAAATTGATTGGCCGCGTCAATGAAGCAGTGTTCGCCTATGGCGAACTCACCATCCATGTCGAGCCGCGCGATCTGATCGAAGTGGTGACTTTCCTGCGCGACGATCCGCGCTGCCAATTCATCTCGGTCATCGATGTCTGCGGCGCCGATTATCCGTCACGGGCCAAGCGCTTCGACGTCGTCTATCACCTGTTGTCGCCGAAGCAGAACGTGCGTATCCGCATCAAGGTGCAGGCCGACGAGGAGACGATGGTGCCGTCGATCACCGGCGTCTATCCCGGCGCCGACTGGTTCGAGCGCGAGACCTACGATCTCTATGGCGTGCTGTTTTCGGGTCACCCCGATCTGCGGCGCATTCTCACCGATTACGGTTTCGACGGTCACCCGCTGCGCAAGGATTTCCCGCTGACCGGCTTCGTCGAGGTGCGTTACGACGACGAAGCCAAGCGCGTCATCTACGAGCCGGTGGAACTGAAGCAGGAATTCCGCAATTTCGATTTTCTGTCCCCGTGGGAAGGCACCGATTACGTGCTGCCAGGGGATGAGAAGGCAAAGCAGTAATGGCCGAAACTTCCGTCCGCAATTTTAACATCAACTTCGGACCGCAACACCCTGCCGCGCATGGTGTTTTGAGATTGGTTCTGGAGTTGGACGGCGAAGTGGTCGATCGTGTCGATCCGCATATCGGGCTCTTGCATCGCGGCACCGAGAAGCTGATCGAGCACAAGACCTACCTGCAGGCAGTGCCTTACCTCGACCGGCTCGATTATTGCGCGCCGATGAACCAGGAGCATGCCTTCGCGCTGGCCGCCGAGCGCCTGCTCGGCATTGAGGTGCCGAAGCGCGGCCAGCTGATCCGCGTGCTCTACTGCGAGATCGGCCGCATCATGTCGCACATCCTCAATGTGACGACGCAGGCGCTGGACGTCGGCGCGCTGACGCCGCCTCTGTGGGGCTTCGTCGAGCGCGAAAAACTGATGGTGTTCTACGAGCGCGCCTCGGGCTCGCGCATGCATGCCGCCTATTTCCGTCCGGGCGGCGTCCACCAGGACCTGCCGCAGAAGCTGCTCGAGGACATCGGCAAGTGGATCGATCCGTTCCTGAAATCGATCGACGACCTCGATCAGTTGCTGACCGGCAATCGCATCTTCAAGCAGCGCAATGTCGATATCGGCACGGTTTCGCTGGCCGACGCCTGGGCCTGGGGCTTTTCCGGCGTCATGGTGCGCGGCTCGGGCGCTGCCTGGGACCTGCGCAGATCGCAGCCCTATGAATGCTATTCGGAGCTCGATTTCGATATTCCGATCGGCAAGAACGGCGACTGTTTCGACCGCTACCTCGTGCGCATGGAAGAGATGCGCCAGTCGGCGAAGATCATGCGCCAGTGCATCGATCTCCTGCTCGGCAAGGAAAGCTCAGGGCCGGTGTCGAACCTCGACGGCAAGGTCGTGCCGCCGAAGCGCCAGGCGATGAAGCGCTCGATGGAAGCGCTGATCCATCATTTCAAGCTCTACACCGAGGGCTACCGCGTGCCGGCCGGCGAGGTCTATGCGGCGGTCGAGGCGCCCAAGGGCGAGTTCGGCGTCTATCTGGTCTCCGACGGCACCAACAAGCCTTATCGCTGCAAGCTGCGCGCGCCCGGTTTCGCGCATCTCCAGGCCATGGATTTCCTGTGCCGCGGTCACATGCTGGCCGACGTCACCGCCGTCCTCGGCTCCCTCGACATCGTGTTTGGTGAGGTCGATCGCTAAATGTCAGTCCGTCGTCTCGCAGAAGCCAGCGTCCAGCCAGCATCCTTCGCCTTCAACCGGGCGAACGCGGCCGCGGCCAAGCAATGGATCAAGAAGTACCCGAAGGGCCGGGAACAGTCTGCGATCATTCCACTGCTGATGCTGGCGCAGGAACAGGAAGGCTGGGTCACCAAGGCCGCGATCGAGACGATTTCGGACATGCTCGGCATGCCGCGCATCCGCGGGCTCGAGGTCGCGACCTTCTACACGCAGTACCAGCTGAATCCTGTCGGCACGCGGGCGCACATCCAGGTTTGCGGCACCACGCCCTGCATGCTGCGCGGCTCGGAAGCGCTGATGGACGTGTGCCGCTCCAAGATCCACCATGACCAGTTCCACACCAACGACAAGGGAACGCTGTCGTGGGAAGAGGTCGAATGCCTCGGCGCCTGCGTCAACGCGCCGATGGTCATGATCTTCAAGGACACGTTCGAAGACCTGACGCCGGAACGGCTGGCCGAAATCATTGATCTCTACGATGCGGGCAAGGGGGCCTCGGTGACGCCGGGGCCGCAGAACGGCCGCACCGGCTCGGAGCCGGCCGCCGGCCTCACGACGCTGAAAAGCGAGAAGGCGATCCTCAAGTCGACCCGTGACAGGGAGGCCAGGGAAGCCGCCAAGGCCGCCAAGGCGGCACCCGACGCGATCATCGCGGCGCCGGTGCCAACGCCGGCCGCCACCCCTGTCGCGCCGTCCAATGCCAGCAAGCCGAAAACCGATGCGGCTGAAACCAGCCCGGCGCTGAAAACGCCGTCGCCGGCCAAGGTCGCGTCGGCAACGGAAAAAGCGGCGAGCGTCGCGGCTCCCCGCCACTCGGCGACAAACGCCAACAAGGCGGCGCCCGAGGTCGAGAAAGTTTTGAAGCCGCGCAGCGGCCCCCTGAACAAGGCTGAGCCGGCTTCCGCGTTCAAGTCGCCGGAAACCAAGCTTCCCGCCAAAGCGGCCAAGCCTTCGTTGGAAGACAAGAACCGGCCGGCCGGCATCGCCAGGCCGGTGCTGGTCGACGATCTCAAGCTGATCTCCGGCGTCGGCCCGAGGACCGAGAGCATCCTGCATTCGCTCGGCATCTTCACCTTCGCCCAGGTTGCGTCTTGGAAGAAGGCCGAACGGGAGTGGGTGGACAGCTATCTCTCCTTCCGCGGCCGCATCGAGCGAGACGACTGGGTCAAGCAGGCCAAGGCGCTCGCCAAGGGCGGCGTCGCCGAATATATCCGCGTCTTCGGCAAGAAGCCGGTCTGAGGGACGAACAATGCTTCAGGACAAAGACCGCATCTTCACCAACATCTACGGCCTCTTCGACAAGTCGCTGGCCGGCGCAATGGCGCGCGGCGCCTGGGACAACACGCCCGGCATCGTCGCCAAGGGGCGCGAGTGGATCGTCAACGAGATGAAGGCGTCGGGCCTGCGCGGCCGCGGCGGCGCCGGTTTCCCGACCGGCTTGAAATGGTCGTTCATGCCCAAGCAGAGTGACGGCCGGCCGAGCTATCTCGTCATCAATGCCGACGAATCCGAGCCCGGTACCTGCAAGGACCGCGACATTCTGCGCAACGATCCGCACACGCTGGTCGAAGGCGCCTTGCTCGCCGGCTTCGCCATGGGCGCGGTCGCGGCCTACATCTATGTGCGCGGCGAGTTCATCCGCGAGCGCGAGGCGCTGCAGCGTGCCATCGACGAGGCCTATGAGGCCAAGCTGATCGGCAAGGGCAACACTTCAGGCTACGATTTCGACGTCTATATGCACCATGGCGCCGGGGCTTATATCTGCGGCGAGGAGACGGCGCTGCTCGAAAGCCTCGAGGGAAAGAAGGGCCAGCCCAGGCTGAAGCCACCATTTCCGGCCAATGTCGGCCTTTATGGCTGCCCGACCACCGTCAACAACGTCGAATCGATCGCGGTGGCGCCGACGATCCTGCGCCGGGGCGCGGCCTGGTTCTCATCCTTCGGCCGGCCCAACAACGTCGGCACCAAGCTGTTCTGCGTCTCCGGCCACGTCAACAATCCGTGCACCGTCGAAGAGGCGATGTCGATCCCATTCCGCGAGCTGATCGAGACGCATTGCGGCGGCATCCGTGGCGGCTGGGACAATCTTCTGGCGGTCATTCCTGGCGGCGCCTCGGTGCCGCTGGTGCCGGCCGAGCAGATCATCGATACGCCGATGGATTTCGACGCGCTGCGCGACCTCAAATCCGGCCTCGGCACGGCGGCCGTCATCGTCATGGACAAGTCGACCGATGTCGTCAAAGCCATCGCGCGGCTGTCCTACTTCTACAAGCATGAGAGCTGCGGCCAATGCACGCCGTGCCGTGAAGGCACCGGCTGGATGTGGCGGGTGATGGAGCGGCTGGTGCGCGGCGAGGCGCAGAAGCGCGAGATCGACATGCTGCTCGACGTGACCAAGCAGGTCGAAGGCCACACGATCTGCGCGCTGGGCGACGCGGCCGCTTGGCCGATCCAGGGCCTGATGCGGCACTTCCGCGGCGAGGTGGAGCGGCGCATCGACGAATTTTCGCGCAACGCGCACCGGGCCGAGCCGGTGTTGGTGGCGGCGGAATAGAGAAGCATTGAATGGGCGATAGCCCGGAGCGAGAAGAACGGGGCGGGGCGAACGAAGAAACGACCAGGAGAATTCTATGGCGCCGTATTCGACACCCCACCCGTTGATGCCCAATTTGGACCAGATCGAGAAGATGAACCAGGACCTGACCAGGATGATGCCGAAGGAGATGGCCGGCGCCGTCAACCTTCTGGCGCACCCTGTCGCGGGCGCGGCGGCGATGTCGGCTCTGGGACTTGGGCTCGCCAACCACGCTTTCGGCGTCTGGTTGGGCGCGCTGTCGGGCGCAGCCGAGGCGTCGCAACGCCTCATGCAGCCGCTCATCGAGGATTTCGAGGCGCGCGTGGAACAATTCGAGGATGCGAGCCTTTCATCCACCAGAGCGCGGGCGACGGCCAAGACCCTGATTGCGGAGGCGCAGTCCTTCGCGCAGGAAGTCACCGACATTGCCGCCAGGGAGGCCGCCACCACGGTGCCGGCGGCACAGGCGGGGCGGTCAGCGGACGAGCTTTCGGATGTGCTGCTGCCCGAGGATTTCCGGCAGCCCAAGGCTATCGAGAGGCCGGCGAAGCCTTCGGATCTCAAGAAGATATCGGGCATCGGCCCGAAGCTGGAGACGGTGCTCAACGGGCTCGGCATATGGACGTTCCGCCAGATCGCCGACTGGTCGCCCGAAGAGATCGCCTGGGTCGACGACTACCTGTCGTTCAACGGCCGTATCGTGCGCGACGACTGGATTGCCCAGGCAGCCGCGCTCGCGCCTGCCGGCAAGGCCAGGAAATAGGGGGCGGCGATGCAGGTTCACGACCAGCGCGATGTCCTTGATGTGCGCAGCGCCATCCTTATGAATTCGAGTTTCGATGACGTGACCATGTCCAACACGCGGTTGCACAATGTGAACCTGTCGGTGGCGATGATCCTGCGCGCCAACCTGAGCAACGCCAAGGTGGAAGACGCAAACCTTTCGAATGCGCATTTCACCAATGTGAATATGAGCAATGTGAAGATAGAAAACGCGCAGGTCGCCGGCATGATGATCAATGGCATCAGCCTCGGCGACCTGTTCCATGCATATGAGACGGCGAAGACCGCCGGGGGCAATTGATGGCAAAGCTCAAGGTCGACGGGAAAGAAATCACTGTACCCGACCATTACACGCTGCTGCAGGCGGCAGAGGACGCGGGCGCGGAAGTGCCGCGCTTCTGCTTCCACGAGCGGTTGTCGATCGCCGGCAATTGCCGCATGTGCCTGATCGAGGTGAAGGGCGGGCCGCCCAAGCCGCAAGCGTCCTGCGCCATGGGCGTGCGCGACCTGCGTCCCGGTCCTAACGGAGAAGCGCCGGAAATCTTCACCAACACGCCGATGGTCAAGAAGGCCAGGGAAGGCGTGATGGAATTCCTGCTGATCAACCATCCGCTGGATTGCCCGATCTGCGACCAGGGCGGCGAATGCGACCTGCAGGACCAGGCGATGGCCTTCGGCGTTGATTCCTCGCGCTATCACGAGAACAAGCGCGCGGTCGAAGACAAGTATATCGGCCCGCTGGTCAAGACGGTGATGAACCGCTGCATCCACTGCACGCGCTGCGTTCGCTTCACCACCGAGGTTGCCGGCATTTCCGAACTCGGCCTGATCGGCCGCGGCGAGGATGCCGAGATCACCACCTATCTCGAGCAGGCGATGACCTCGGAGCTGCAGGGCAATGTCATCGACCTGTGCCCCGTCGGCGCGCTGACCTCCAAGCCTTTCGCCTTCCAGGCACGGCCGTGGGAACTGACCAAGACCGAATCCATCGACGTCATGGATGCCGTCGGCTCGGCGATCCGCGTCGACAGCCGCGGCCGCGAGGTGATGCGCATCCTGCCGCGCGTCAACGAGGCGGTGAACGAGGAGTGGATCTCCGACAAGACCCGCTTCATCTGGGACGGCCTGCGCACGCAGCGTCTCGACCGGCCCTATGTACGCAAGGACGGTAAGCTGGTCCCGGCGAGCTGGGCCGAGGCCTTCACGGCGATCAAGGACGCCGTGTCGAAGACTACGCCCGAGAAGATCGGCGCCATAGCGGGCGATCTTGCCGCGGTCGAGGAAATCTACGCGCTGAAGCTCCTGATGGCCGCACTCGGTTCGAAGAACATGGATTGCCGCCAGGACGGCGCCGCGCTCGACCCGTCGCTTGGCCGGGCAAGCTACATTTTCAACCCCACCATCGAAGGCATCGAACAGGCGGACGCGGTGCTGATCATCGGCGCCAATCCGCGCTTCGAAGCCTCGGTGCTCAACGCCCGCATCCGCAAGCGCTGGCGGGTCGGCAATCTGCCGGTCGGCGTCATCGGCGATGTCGGGGATACACGCTATGACTACGAACTGCTGGGCGCAGGACCGGAATCGCTCAAGGATCTGGCCGACGGCGATGGCAAGTTCTTCCAGGTGCTGAAGAAGGCCACGCATCCGCTCATCATCGTCGGCCAGGGCGCGCTGGCACGCCCCGATGGCGCGGCGGTGCTCGGCCAGGCAGCGAAGCTCGCCATGGCCGTGAACGCCGCGCGCGCGGACTGGAACGGCTTTGCCGTGCTGCACAATGCGGCTGGACGCGTCGGCGGCCTCGACCTTGGCTTCGTGCCGAGCGAGGGCGGCAGGAACGTCGCCGGCATGCTGGGCGAGACGGACGTGCTGTTCTTGCTGGGTGCCGACGAGATCGACATGGCAAAGACCGGCGGCGCTTTCGTGGTCTATGTGGGCACCCATGGCGATGCCGGCGCGCACCGCGCCAACGTCATCCTGCCGGGCGCTGCCTACACCGAGAAGTCGGGCACCTATGTCAACACGGAAGGGCGCGTGCAGCAGACCAACCGCGCCGGCTTCGCGCCGGGCGACGCGCGCGAGGATTGGGCCATCGTCAGGGCATTGTCGGATGTACTGGGCAAGAAGTTGCCGTTCGATTCGCTGCCGCAGCTGCGCGCTAAACTCTACGGCGAATACCCGCATCTTGCGCGCATCGACCAGGTTGCTGCGGGCAATGCCGAGGATATCGCCAATGTGGCGAAGCTTGGCGGACGGCTGAACAAGGGCACGTTCACGTCGCCGGTCCAGGACTTCTACCTGACCAACCCGATCGCGCGGGCCTCTGCCGTGATGGCGGAATGCTCGGCGCTTGCCAAGAGCGGCTTCAAGCAGGCGGCGGAATAAGCATGGACACCTTCTTCTCCTTTTACGTGCTGCCGGCGCTGATCATCGTGTTGAAGTCGGTCGTACTGATCGTCGTGCTTCTCATCGCCGTCGCCTACCTGCTCTATGCAGACCGCAAGATTTGGGCGGCGGTGCAACTGCGCCGCGGCCCGAACGTCGTCGGCCCCTGGGGCACGCTGCAGGCTTTCGCCGACCTGTTGAAGTTCGTCTTCAAGGAGCCGGTGATCCCGTCCGGCGCCAACAAGGGCGTGTTCCTTTTGGCGCCATTGGTATCGGCGGTTCTGGCGATCTCGGCCTGGGCGGTCATTCCGGTCAGCCAGGGCTGGGCCGTCGCCAACGTCAATGTCGGTATCCTCTATGTCTTCGCCATCTCCTCGCTCGAGGTTTATGGCGTGATCATGGGCGGCTGGGCGTCCAATTCGAAATATCCGTTCCTCGGGGCGCTGCGTTCGGCCGCACAAATGGTGTCCTACGAGGTCTCGATCGGCTTCGTCATCGTCACCGTGCTGCTTTGCGTCGGTTCGCTCAATCTGTCCGACATCGTGCTGTCGCAGCAGGATGGGCTCGGCACCAAGCTCGGCCTGCCCAACACGTTCCTCGACTGGCACTGGCTGTCGCTGTTGCCGATGTTCGTCATCTTCTTCATCTCGGCGCTGGCCGAGACGAATCGCCCGCCTTTCGACCTCGTCGAAGCCGAATCGGAACTGGTCGCCGGCCACATGGTCGAATATTCGTCGACGCCGTTCCTTCTGTTCTTCCTCGGCGAATATGTCGCCGTCGTGCTGATGTGCGCGCTGGCCACCATCCTGTTCCTCGGCGGCTGGCTGCCGCCGTTCGACTTCGCGCCCTTCACCTGGGTGCCGGGGGTGATCTGGTTCGTGCTCAAGATCTGCCTGATGTTCTTCATGTTCTCCATGGTGAAAGCGTTCGTGCCGCGTTACCGCTACGATCAGCTGATGCGGCTTGGCTGGAAGGTGTTCCTGCCGATCTCGCTGTTCATGGTGGTGCTGACCGCCGCCTTCCTCAAGATCACGGGGTTTGCGTGATGTCCGCTCTGTCCCAGGCCGCCAAATCGCTGCTGCTGAAGGATTTCGTCAGCGCCTTCTTCTTGTCGATGCGCCAGTTCTTCGCGCCGAAGGAGACGATCAATTATCCGCACGAGAAAGGGCCGGTGAGCCCACGCTTCCGGGGCGAGCATGCCTTGCGCCGTTATCCCAATGGCGAGGAACGCTGCATCGCCTGCAAATTGTGCGAGGCGATCTGTCCGGCGCAGGCCATCACCATCGAGGCCGGCCCGCGCCGCAACGACGGCACGCGCCGTACCGTGCGCTACGACATCGATATGGTGAAGTGCATCTATTGCGGCTTCTGCCAGGAAGCCTGCCCGGTCGACGCCATCGTCGAGGGGCCGAATTTCGAATTCGCGACCGAGACGCGCGAGGAACTCTACTACGACAAGGATAGGCTGCTGGCGAATGGCGACCGGTGGGAGCGCGAACTGGCGCGCAACATCTCGCTGGACGCACCGTACCGCTGATATCGCATGGACAGGGGCAAGGGCCCTTGTCCGGGGATGACCCGAAGCATTTCAGGCAAGGTCATCCCTCAGGACTTCAGAGTTGCCCATGTTTCTTTGCGCCGGGTCTTTCAACTCGGTTGGAACATGGGCTAGGACAACGCCGCTTCGCACCGGAGGCGGAACGAAGTCACAGACAACAAACAGGACGAACGTCCTGTTTGGACAGGAACCCGGGGGAACCCCAATGCTGAGTGGACTAGAGGCGGCCTTTTTCTACCTCTTCGCCTTTGTCGCCGTGGCGTCGGCGTTCATGGTCATTTCGTCGCGCAACCCCGTGCATTCGGTGCTGTTCCTGATCCTGACCTTCTTCAACGCCGCCGGCCTGTTCATGCTGACAGGCGCCGAGTTCCTGGCGATGATCCTGCTCGTCGTCTATGTCGGCGCTGTCATGGTGCTGTTCCTGTTCGTCGTCATGATGCTCGACGTCGACTTCGCCGAGATGAAGGAGGGCGCTCTGCAATATGCGCCGATCGGCGCGCTGGTCGGACTGATCCTGGCGGCGGAACTGATCGTGGTGCTCGGCGGCTATACCTTCGCGCCGCAGCTCGCCTCGACGGTATCGAAGCCGATTCCCGATCTCGCGGCGCGCTCGAATACGGCAGCGCTCGGCGACATCCTCTATACGGACTACCTCTACTACTTCCAGATCTCGGGCCTCGTGCTGCTGGTGGCCATGATCGGTGCCATCGTTTTGACGCTGCGCCACAAGGAAGGGGTCAAGCGGCAGTCGATCGCAGCCCAGGTCGCCCGCACGGCGGCGACGGGCATGGAAATCCGCAAGGTCAAGTCGGGCGAAGGAGTCTGAGATGGTCGTCGGCATCGCACATTATCTGACCGTATCGGCGATCCTTTTCACGCTCGGCGTGTTCGGCATCTTCCTGAACCGTAAGAACGTGATCGTCATCCTGATGTCGGTCGAGTTGATCCTGCTTGCGGTCAATATCAATTTCGTCGCCTTTTCGGCGGCTCTCGGCGACCTCGTCGGCCAGGTGTTCGCGCTGTTCGTGCTGACGGTCGCGGCGGCGGAGGCCGCCATCGGACTTGCCATTCTCGTCGTCTTCTTCCGCAACCGCGGCTCGATCGCGGTCGAAGACGTGAACATGATGAAGGGTTGACGGAACCACCATGTACCAGGCCATCGTCTTCCTTCCGCTGCTCGGCTTCCTGATCGTCGGCCTGTTCGGCACGTCGCTCGGCGCCAAGGCGTCCGAATACATCACCTCCGGCTTCCTGGTGATCGCGGCGGTGCTGTCGTGGGTTGCTTTCTTCACCGTCGGCTTCGGCCATGGCGAGGTGTTCACCGTGCCGGTGCTGCGCTGGATCCAGTCCGGCGGACTGGAGGCGTCCTGGGCGCTCAGGATCGACACTCTGACGGTGGTCATGCTGGTGGTGGTCAACACCGTGTCGGCGCTGGTCCATATCTACTCGATCGGCTACATGCACCACGATCCGAACCGGCCGCGTTTCTTTGCCTATCTGTCGCTGTTCACCTTCGCCATGCTGATGCTGGTGACGGCCGACAACCTCGTGCAGATGTTCTTCGGTTGGGAAGGGGTGGGCCTGGCGTCCTACCTGCTGATCGGCTTCTGGTACAAGAAGCCCTCGGCCAACGCCGCGGCCATCAAGGCCTTCGTCGTCAACCGCGTCGGCGATTTCGGCTTCGCGCTCGGCATCTTCGGCGTGTTCGTGCTGTTCGGCTCGGTCAATCTCGGCACCATCTTCGCCAATGCGGCGACGTTCATCCCGGCTGAAGGCGCCCCGCAAGGTGCTGCGGTGCTGACCTTCCTCGGTTATGCGCTGGATAAGCAGGCAGCGATGACGATCGTCTGCCTGCTGCTGTTCATGGGTGCCATGGGCAAGTCGGCGCAGGTGCCGCTGCACACCTGGCTGCCGGACGCCATGGAAGGCCCGACGCCGGTCTCGGCGCTCATCCATGCCGCCACCATGGTGACGGCCGGCGTGTTCATGCTGGCGCGGCTGTCGCCGCTGTTCGAGCTGTCGCATTCGGCGCTGACGGTGGTGACCTTCATCGGCGCCTTCACCGCCTTCTTCGCGGCGACCGTCGGCCTGGTCCAGAACGACATCAAGCGCGTCATCGCCTATTCGACCTGCTCGCAACTTGGCTACATGTTCGTGGCGCTCGGCGTCGGCGCCTATGGCGCGGCGATCTTCCACCTGTTCACGCATGCCTTCTTCAAGGCGCTGCTGTTCCTCGGCTCGGGCTCGGTCATCCATGCGGTTTCCGACGAGCAGGACATGCGCAAGATGGGCGGCCTGAGGACGCTGATCCCGACGACCTACTGGATGATGGTAATCGGCACCCTGGCGCTGACCGGCGTCGGCATTCCGGTCACCGTTATCGGCACCGCCGGGTTCTTCTCCAAGGATGCCATAATCGAGACGGCCTTTGCCGGGCATAATTCCGTGGCGGGCCTCGCCTTCGTGCTGCTGGTGATCGCCGCCGGCTTCACCTCCTTCTATTCCTGGCGGCTGATCTTCATGACCTTCCACGGCAGGCCGCGGGCGAGCCATGAGGTGATGCACCATGTCCATGAATCGCCGCCGGTGATGCTGGTGCCGCTGTTCGTGCTGGCGGCGGGCGCGCTGTTTGCCGGCATCATCTTCCACGGTGCCTTCATCGGCGAAGGCTATGCCGAATTCTGGAAGGCGTCGCTGTTCACGCTGCCGGACAATCACATCCTGCACGACATCCACGAACTGCCGCTATGGGTCGAGTTGTCGCCGTTCATCGCAATGCTGATCGGCCTGGCGCTGGCGTGGAAGTTCTACATCCGCTCGCCGGAAGTGCCGGTCAACCTGGCCGCCCAGCATCGCGGGCTCTATGCCTTCCTGCTCAACAAATGGTATTTCGACGAGCTCTATGACTTCCTGTTCGTGCGGCCGGCCAAACGCCTCGGTTCCTTCCTGTGGAAGACCGGCGACGGCACCGTCATCGATGGTCTCGGGCCTGACGGCATCTCGGCACGCGTCGTCGATGTCACCAACCGCGTCGTCAAGCTGCAGACCGGCTATCTCTATCACTATGCCTTCGCCATGCTGATCGGCGTTGCCGCATTCGTCACCTGGATGATGCTCTGATGACCGCCTGGCCAATTCTCTCGCTGGTCACCTTCCTGCCGCTGGTTGGTGTGCTGCTCATCCTGTTCATCAACGACGACAGCGAAAACGCACGCCGCAACATCCGCGCCATCGCGCTGCTGACGACGACGTTCACCTTCATCATCTCGCTGTTCATCTGGACCGGCTTCGACAATTCGCAAGCCGGCTTCCAGTTCGTCGAGAAGGTCGCCTGGCTCGATTCCGGCATCTCCTACCATATGGGCGTGGACGGCATTTCGATGCTGTTCGTCATCCTGACGACATTCCTGATGCCGCTCTGCATCCTGGCGTCGTGGGAGGCGATCGAAAAGCGCGTCAAGGCCTACATGATCGCCTTCCTGCTGCTCGAGACGCTGATGATCGGCGTGTTCTGCGCGCTCGACATCGTGCTGTTCTACGTCTTCTTCGAAGCTGGCCTGATCCCGATGTTCATCATCATCGGCGTCTGGGGCGGCAAGCGCCGCGTCTATGCCTCCTTCAAGTTCTTCCTCTACACGCTCGCCGGCTCGGTGCTGATGCTGCTCGCCATCATGGCGATGTTCTACCAGTCCGGCACGACCGATATCCCGACGCTGTTGACGCACAATTTCCCCGCCAACATGCAGACATGGCTGTGGCTCGCCTTCTTCGCCTCCTTCGCGGTGAAGATGCCGATGTGGCCGGTGCACACCTGGCTGCCGGATGCGCATGTCGAGGCGCCGACAGCCGGTTCGGTGATCCTGGCCGCCATTCTGCTGAAGATGGGCGGATACGGCTTCCTGCGGTTCTCTTTGCCGATGTTCCCGCTGGCGTCCGAGATGTTCGCGCCGCTGGTCTTCGCACTTTCGGTCGTCGCCATCATCTACACCTCGCTGGTGGCGCTGATGCAGGAGGATATGAAGAAGCTGATCGCCTATTCGTCGGTCGCCCATATGGGCTTCGTGACCATGGGCATTTTCGCCATGAACCAGGAAGGCGTGCAGGGCGCGATCTTCCAGATGCTCAGCCACGGACTGGTCTCGGGCGCGCTGTTCCTGTGCGTCGGCGTCATCTATGACCGCATGCACACGCGTGAGATCGCCGCCTATGGCGGCCTGGTCAACAACATGCCGAAATACGCCACCGTGTTCCTGATCTTCACCATGGCCAATGTCGGCCTGCCGGGCACGTCAGGCTTCGTCGGCGAGTTCCTGACCATGCTCGGCGTGTTCCGGGTCAATACCTGGGTGGCGTTCTTCGCTGCCACCGGCGTCATCCTGTCGGCCGCCTACGCGCTTTGGCTCTACCGCCGGGTGATCTTCGGCGCGCTGACCAAGGACAGCCTCAAGGGCCTGCTCGACCTGTCGACACGCGAGAAGGCGATCATCTATCCGCTGGTTGTGCTGGTCATCTTCTTCGGCGTCTATCCCGCTCCCGTCTTCGACGCGACGGCCCAGTCGGTCAAGTCGCTCGTCACCAATGTCACCGCATCCATCGGCGCCGCGCAGACCGCGGCGGCGAACTGACCCAGGGGTTTTGCGAACCATGACGCCGGACCTTCTCTCCAGCCTGTCGCTCTCGACGCCCGAGCTGATCCTTGCCATCGGCGCGCTCGCGCTGCTGATGGTCGGGGCCTATTCGCGCGCCAACACCGCCAACACCGCCAACACCGTAACCGGCCTTGCCGTCGCCGTGCTGGTGATATCGGGCGCCTGGCTGATCTTTTCCACCGGGCAGGGCAGTGCCTACGGCAATGCCTTCATCCAGGATTCCTTTGCCCGCTTCATGAAGCTGCTGGCGCTGGTGGGCTCGGCGGTGACGCTGATCATGTCGATGCGCTTCGCCAAGGCGGAGCGGTTCGACAAGTTCGAATATCCGGTGCTGATCCTTCTGTGCACGCTCGGCATGATGCTGATGATCTCGGCCAACGGCATGATCGGGCTCTATCTCGGCCTCGAGCTTCAGTCGCTGGCGATCTATGTCTTGTGCGCGATCAACCGCGAGAACCTGCGCTCGACCGAGGCGGGCCTGAAGTACTTCGTCCTCGGCGCGCTGTCGTCGGGCATGCTGCTCTACGGCATCAGCCTGGTCTATGGCTATACCGGCAACACCGGGTTCCAGGAGATCGCGACGGCGCTGGGCGGCGGCGAGCGCCAGCTTGGCCTCGTCTTCGGCCTGGTCTTCGTGCTGGCCGGCCTCGCCTTCAAGATCTCGGCGGTGCCGTTCCACATGTGGACGCCCGATGTCTATGAGGGTGCGCCGACACCGGTGACGGCTTTCCTGGCGGCGGCACCCAAAATGGCGGCTATGGCGCTGATCGTGCGCGTCACCATGGGCGCGTTCAAGCCGATCGCTTCCGACTGGCAGCAGATCATCGTCTTCATCTCCATCGCCTCGATGGCGCTCGGCTCTTTCGCGGCGATCGGCCAGACCAACATCAAGCGCCTGATGGCCTACTCCTCGATCGGCCACATGGGCTACGCGCTGGTTGGCCTTGCCGCCAACAGCCAGGCCGGCGTGCGCGGCGTCGCGATCTACATGCTGATCTATCTGGTGATGACGCTCGGCACCTTCGCCTTCATTCTCGCCATGCGGCGCAAGGAAGGCAATGTCGAGCAGATCAGCGACCTGGCAGGCCTGTCCTCGACCAACCCGATCATGGCGACGATCCTGACCATCCTGATGTTCTCGCTGGCCGGCATCCCGCCGCTCGCCGGTTTCTGGGGGAAGTGGTACGTCTTCCTCGCCGCCATCAATGCCAACCTCTACGCGCTGGCGATCATCGGCGTGCTGGCCTCGGTGGTGGGCGCCTATTATTACCTGCGCATCATCAAGATCATGTGGTTCGACGAACCGGTCGGCGGCTTCGTGCCGATGGCCAGTGAATTGCGCCTCGTACTCGGTGTCTCTGGCGCTTTCGTGCTGTTCTATGTGCTGATCGGCGGTCCGATCGGCACCTATGCCGAAGCCGCCGCCAAGACATTCTTCTGACGGGATGGCATTTCGGCTGGCTCCAACCTCGGCGTCGGAAGGATTCCGGCTGGAGGCGCATGACAGCGTCGGCTCCACCAACGCGCTGGCGCTGGATCACGCCCGGGCGGGCGATCCCGGCAGATTGTGGGTCGTTTCCAAGAAGCAGGAAAGCGGGCGCGGACGGCGCGGCCGCGTCTGGGCGACACCCGAGGGAAATCTGGCGGCGACGCTGCTCGTCCTCACCGGGGGCGAGCTTCGACTCGCCGCGACGCTCGGTTTCGTCGCCGGCCTGGCGCTGGCCGATGCGCTCGATGCCGTGGTGCCGGCGGGCCGGATCGCCATCGGCCTCGACGGCGGCAGTGAAGGCAAGAACCGTTTCGAGCTGAAATGGCCGAACGACGTGCTCGCCTCCGGCGCCAAGCTTGCCGGCATCCTGCTGGAATCGGCCATGCTGGACGGCGGCCGTTTCGCGGTGGCGGTCGGCATCGGCGTCAATGTTGTGGCATACCCTGAGGATTTGCCGTATCCCGCGACGTCGCTTCATGCATTGGGTGCGGCATGCGATGCCGAAACGCTGTTCCTGGCGCTGTCGGATGCCTGGAGCGAGAATGCCCGCCTGTGGGACGACGGGCGCGGACTTGCCGCCGTCAGGCGGCGCTGGCTGGCACGCGCGGCAGGGCTTGGCGGCGAGGTTGCTGTCAGAATTGACGGTAATGTGGTGCGCGGGGTGTTCGAGACCATTGACGAGGACTGCCGTTTCGTGATCCGCGACGATGAGGGCTCGGTTTTGACGATCGCCGCCGGCGATGTGCATTTCGGCGCGGTCGCATCCGCCCGGGTATAGTTTTGTTTTTGCGCAATTCCAGACGGAAAACCGTTACAGACTTTTCCCGGAATTGCTTCAATGGCTTGGCCTGAGGGCCAGGAAGGAAAAAATCATGGCGAAAGCGGAAAACGCCGAACTCGTCTTCGTGCCGCTGGGTGGCGTCGGCGAGATCGGTATGAACTTCGCTCTCTACGGCTATGGTCCGCCGAGCGCGCGCGAATGGATCGTCATCGACGTCGGCGTCACCTTTCCCGACGCGGCGCATCCGGGCGTCGACCTGATCCTGCCCGACACGCGCTTCATCGAAGAGAACATCGCCAATTTGCGCGGTATCGTGATCACCCACGCGCATGAGGACCACTATGGCGCGCTGCTGGATATCTGGCCGAGGCTCAAGGCGCCGGTGTGGATGACGCCGTTCAGCGCCGGGCTGCTGGAAGCCAAGCGCCAGGGCGAGCAGGGCGCGCCGAAGATCCCGCTGACCATCTACCGCGCGGGCGAAAAATTCACCGTCGGTCCGTTCGAAATCGAGGCGATCCCGGTCGCGCATTCGATTCCCGAGCCGATGTCGCTGGCCATCACCTCGCCGGCAGGCACCGTCATCCACACCGGCGACTGGAAGATCGACCCGGCGCCGACGATCGGACCCAAGACCGACGAAGCACGGTTCCGCGCCTATGGCGACAAGGGCGTTCTGGCGCTGGTCTGCGATTCGACCAATGCTATGCGCGAAGGCGAATCGCCATCGGAAGTCGCGGTCGGCGAGGGGCTGAAAGGGGTTATCCAGGCCGCCAAGGGCCGCGTCGCCGTTACCACCTTCTCGTCCAATGTCGGCCGTATCGTTTCCATCGCCAAGGCGGCGCGCGATGCCGGCCGTCAGTGCCTGGTGCTCGGTCGTTCGCTGAAGCGCGTCATCGATGTCGCCGGCGAACTCGGCTACATGGACGGTCTGCCGGAGTTCATAGCCGAGGAGGATTTCGGCTTCATTCCGCGCGAAAACCTGGTCGTCATCTGCACCGGCAGCCAGGGCGAGCCGCTGGCGGCGTTGGCCAAGCTGTCGCGCGACGAGATGAAGTCGGTGTCGCTGACGGCCGGCGACACGGTGGTGTTTTCCTCGCGCACCATTCCCGGCAACGAGAAGGCGATCCTCGAAATCAAGAACCGCCTCGTCGATCTCGGCATCAAGATCATCGAGGACGGCGATGCGCTGGTGCATGTCTCCGGCCATCCGCGGCGCAGCGAATTGCGCAAGATGTATGAATGGGTACGGCCGCAGATCGGCGTTCCAGTGCATGGCGAGGCCGCGCATCTGGTGGCCCAGGGCTCGCTGATGTCGACGTCGGGCATCGGCCAGGTGGCGCAGGTGCGCGACGGCGACATGCTGCGGCTTGCTCCCGGGCCTGCCACGATCATCGACCAGGTGCCGTTCGGCCGCATCTACAAGGACGGCAGGTTGATCGGCACCGACCAGGCGATGGGCATTCGCGACCGTCGCAAACTGTCCTTTGCCGGCCATGTCGCGGTCAATGTGGTGCTGGACGAGAAGTATGAGCTCGCCGGCGATCCCGATCTCGTCGCAATCGGCGTCGCCGAGGCCGACGCCAGGGGCGACACGCTGGAGGACCTGATGATCGATGCGGCAATCGGCGCGGTGGACTCCATCCCCCGTCAGCGCCGAAAAGATCTCGATATGGTGCAGGAGGCGGTACGCCGTGCCGTACGTGGCGCCGCCAACGAAGCCTGGGGCAAGAAACCGCTGGTGACTGTATTCGTCACGCGGTGACGAATAGGGGAATAGGGGAATAAGGCAGTAGGGGAGTAGGGGAGAATGAGCCGTTGCTTTTCTTCTGTCTTGTTTCCCTACTCCCCTAAAGCGGAGCGCTCTATGCTTGGACGCCTGAACCATGTCGCGCTTGCGGTGCCGGATCTGGCTGCGGCTGTCGCTTGTTATCGCGACACGCTAGGCGCCGAAGTGAGCGAACCACAGGCGCTGCCCGGGCATGGCGTCACCGTGGTGTTCGTCAGTGTCGGCAACACCAAGATCGAGTTGCTGGAGCCGCTCGGCGAGGGCTCGCCGATCGCGGCTTTCCTCGAGAAGAACCCGTCGGGCGGCATGCACCATCTCTGCTACGAGGTCGACGATATCCTTACCGCGCGGGACCGGCTCCAGGCAGCCGGCGCCCGGGTTCTGGGCGACGGCAAGCCGAAGACCGGCGCGCATGGCAAACCTGTGCTGTTCCTGCATCCGAAGGATTTCTTCGGCACGCTGATCGAACTGGAGCAATCATGAGCTGGGTTTCGTTCACCGCACTATTTTTCGCGACCTGGTGGGTGGTGCTGTTTGCCGTTCTGCCGTTCAGCGTCAGGACGCAGGATGACGACCGTGACGTGACGCTGGGCACGGTGCCTAGCGCGCCGCGCGGACCACATATGCTGCGTGCGGTGATCCGCACCACCGTCGCCACGGCGGTGCTCATGGGCATTTTCTACGGCCTGACGCACGGGCTGGGATATAGCCTCAACGACATCCCGCACATCGTGCCGGAATTCGGCCAGGCCACGGCAAAATAGCAGCATTCAAACCGGCTCTTGCGCTTCGGGCGAGGTCACGCCGCCATTCGGCGCCGGCTCATCTGTTCAGGCTTCAAAAATCATGACGTGGGGTAAGGTGGTTTGGCAACGCATTGCGCTAAGCAGGTGATTGCACAAAAAAAATGCAAGGCACAAGGCCTTGCAATTTAAACGCGTCCGATCTGTTTCCGGTTTCCGGCGGCAGCGAGTAACCGCGCCTAGATCGCATCCTCCCAAGACTTTGACCGCGTAGGAGAACAGATTTTTCTCTGCTCTCTCGGTTATCGGGGCACATTAGCCCAACGGAAATGAAAATGTCACGAAGAATTTTGCCTTGAAACGGGCATTCTCGTGCTGCACTGCACAATAGTACGGCAGGCTTTGCTTGGGAAACCACCAGCCGGGCGTTTTATGCAACCGTGGCTCCTTCGATCGTCCAGCATTCGCGGCGCGCGCGAGGGGTGCTCAAAACGTTTTCATTCCGCGCGCCACGCCGTTCGTAAGCTGAATTTCCGATTTCCGGGTCGATGCGTCCGGGTTCCCATTGCGCCATGAAATGGCTATGAAGCCGGGGCAAGCAAGCCTGCGTCGCACCGATTCTGGCGCGGCCTCCTCATTCACGGACCAGTCCATGCGTTTGTCGCGCTATTTCCTGCCCATCCTCAAAGAGAATCCGCGCGAGGCGGAGATCGTCTCGCATCGGCTGATGCTGCGCGCCGGCATGATCCGCCAGCAGGGGCAGGGCAGTTTTTCCTGGCTGCCGCTGGGCAAACGGGTCCTGGACAAGGTCTGCCAGATCATCCGCGAGGAACAGAACCGCGCCGGCGCGCTGGAAATCCTGATGCCGACCATCCAGTCGGCCGACCTTTGGCGCGAAAGCGGCCGCTATAACGACTACGGCAAGGAGATGTTGCGCATCAAGGACCGCCAGGACCGCGACATGCTTTACGGCCCGACCAACGAGGAAATGGTCACCGAGATCTTCCGCGCCTATGTAAAGTCCTACAAGGACTTGCCGCTCAACCTCTACCACATCCAGTGGAAGTTCCGCGACGAGGTGCGGCCGCGCTTCGGCGTCATGCGCAGCCGGGAATTCCTGATGAAGGATGCCTACTCCTTCGATCTCGACTTCGAAGGCGCGAGAGCCGCCTACAACAGGATGTTCGTGTCCTATCTCCGGACCTTCACCCGCATGGGCCTACAGGCGATCCCGATGCGGGCCGACACCGGTCCGATCGGCGGCGATCTCAGCCATGAATTCATCATCCTGGCCGACACCGGCGAGAGCCAGGTGTTCTGCCATCGCGATTATCTGTCGCTCGGCGTGCCCGGAGCCAACACCGATTTCTCCAACGACGCCGAGATATCAGGCATCGTCAAGACCTGGACGACGCCTTACGCCGCGACCGACGAAATGCATGACGAAGCGGCCTGGGCTGAGGTTCCCGACAGCGACAAGGTTTCGGCGCGCGGCATCGAAGTCGGCCATATCTTCCATTTCGGCGAGAAATACTCCAAGCCGATGGGCGCCAAGGTGACCGGGCCCGACGGCAAGGATCATTTCGCTTCCGGCGGTTCCTACGGCATCGGCCCGTCGCGGCTGGTTGCGGCGATCATCGAAGCCAGCCATGACGAGAACGGCATCATCTGGCCGGAAGCGGTGGCGCCGTTCGACATCGGCCTGATCAACATGAAAGCCGGCGATGCCGATTGCGACCGTGTCTGCGATGAACTCAACGCAGCTTTCACTGCCGCCGGCAAGGATGTGCTCTATGACGACACCGACCAGCGGCCGGGCGGCAAGTTCGCCACCGCCGACCTGATCGGCCTGCCCTGGCAGGTGATCGTCGGACCGCGCGGCGTGGCCGCCGGCGAGGTCGAGATCAAGAACCGCAAGACCGGCGAGCGCGTGACGCTGCCGATCGCCGATGCGAAAAAACGCTTCGGTGCCGCCGCATGAGCGAGGCGGCGGCAGCGAGACCGGCAGGCGCCGGACCGTTTTCCATCTTCGAACGCACGGTGGCGTGGCGCTATCTGCGCTCGCGACGCAAGGAGACGGTGATCTCGGTCATCGCCTCGATCTCCTTCCTCGGCATCATGCTGGGGGTGGCGACGCTGATCGTGGTGATGGCCGTCATGAACGGGTTCAGGGCCGAGCTGCTCACCCGCATTCTCGGCGTAAACGGCCATCTGATCGTGCAGCCGCTGGATTCGCCGCTTGAGGACTATGCGCAGGTCGCCGGCCGCATCAACGGCGTGGCCGGCGTCAAATACGCCATTCCGCTGATCGACGGCCAAGTGCTGGCGCAAGGCAATGTCGGCGGCGGCTCCGGCGCGCTGGTGCGCGGTATCAGGGGCGAGGACCTGGGCAAGATCGCCATCGTCGCCAGCAACATCAAGCAGGGCTCGATCGCCGATTTCGACACGGGCGAGGGCGTCGCCATCGGCAAGCGCATGGCGGAGAATCTCGGCCTGGCGCTCGGCGACACGATCACGCTCATCTCGCCGGACGGCGACGTGACGCCGCTCGGCACGACGCCGCGCATGAAGGGCTACAAGATCGCGGCGATCTTCGAAGTCGGCATGTCGGAATATGACGCCTCCATCGTCTACATGCCGTTCTCGGAAGCGCAGCTTTATTTCAACATGGACGGACGGGCGCAGACGATCGAGATCTATGTCGACAATCCCGATGATGTCGACGCGCTGAAGCCGAAGGTGGAAGAAGCGGCGCAGCGACCCATCGACCTCGTCGACTGGCGGCAACGCAACGAGACCTTCTTTTCCGCCCTGCAGGTGGAGCGCAACGTCATGTTCATGATCCTGACGCTGATCGTGCTGGTGGCGGCGCTCAACATCATCTCCGGGTTGGTCATGCTGGTGAAGGACAAGGGGCACGACATCGCCATCCTGCGCACCATGGGCGCCTCGCGCGGCGCCATCCTGCGCATATTCCTGATGACGGGCGCGGCGATCGGCGTCACCGGCACCATCGCCGGCGTGCTGCTCGGCGTGATCATCTGCCTCAACATCGAATCGATCCGCGAGTTCTTCTCCTGGATGACCGGCAAGGTGCTGTTCAATCCGGAGCTCTATTTCCTCAGCCAGTTGCCGGCGAAGATGGATCCGCGCGAGACGACCTATGTCGTCATCATGGCGCTCGGCCTGTCCTTCCTGGCGACGTTGTTTCCGGCATGGCGGGCGGCCCGCCTTGATCCGGTCGAAGCGCTGAGGTACGAATGATGGCGCAGGCCATTATCGAGTTGAAGAGCGTCGAGCGGCATTATGTCCAGGGGCCGCGCAAGCTCACCATTCTGAACGGTGCGGACTTCTCGCTGAAGCGCGGCGAGATGGTGGCGCTGGTGGCGCCGTCCGGCACCGGCAAATCGACGCTGCTGCATACGGCAGGGCTCTTGGAACGGCCCGACGCCGGCGACGTGATTCTCTCCGGCCGGGCCTGCGGCCGGCTATCCGATGACGAGCGCACCTCGATCCGCCGCAACGATGTCGGCTTCGTCTACCAGTTCCACCATCTGCTGCCGGAGTTTTCGGCGCTGGAAAACATCATGATGCCGCAGCTCATCAAAGGTCTGCCGCGCAAGGAGGCGGCCGAGCGCGCGGCGCAGCTGCTCGACTACATGCAGATCGGCAAGCGTGCATCGCACCGGCCGTCCGAACTGTCGGGCGGCGAGCAGCAGCGCGTGGCAATCGCGCGTGCGGTCGCCAATGCGCCGCTGGTGCTGCTGGCGGACGAGCCGACCGGCAATCTCGACCCGGTCACTGCTTCCTATGTGTTCGAGGCGCTGGAGGCATTGGTGCGGCAATCGGGCCTCGCGGCGCTGATCGCCACCCACAATCACCAGCTGGCAGCGCGCATGGACCGGCGCGTCACCCTGGCCGAGGGCAAGGTGGTGCCGCTGTAGAACTCTGATGTCCGCTGCGAGATTGGGTCCAACCTTAACAACGTCCAGCGAGATTTCCGCGGGTTTAGTTTCCCGTCGGGGATACTGATCCCTCCGGGATCAGAACCGCCAATGAGCCTTCAGTGCGATCAGGGTGGAAGAGATCGCGATCATCACCAGGATGAGCAGCCAGGTTACAAGCTGCGCGAGAGGCGCCACCGGTGGCCTTGCCTCATGCGCTTTCGCCAGCGATCAGCTTGATTGGCGCCTTGGTGTTGCCTCACGTCCATCACTCGGCAGTCTTAGCTTACCCACTATTGTCTCGACTGACGTTGAGTGCAAGCAGGCGCTCATCCCATACGCTAACTGACGATAGCGTCGCCGACATCTTCCTGACCTGTTGATAGGTCCCGCGCCGTCAACCTTTTCTTAACCCTGCCGGTTTGATCGCTCGAAAATTCCGGCAGCGGACGGATTCCGCTCGTTGACTTTGAAACAAAATTAGAACAAATTGCGAACATATCAACAACAGGAGAGAGTTATGACCGATCTGGTTCAGGATGTCATCTCGCTGGTTTGCATGAGCACCTTCCTCATTTCCATGGCGATCTGGATCGGAGCCATGTGAGGTGACAGTGTCTGCCGTCGCTGTTCCGGCGGACGAAAGTCCGCTTTGCCGTTAAGCCTTTCTTGCCGCCCATGGCGCTAGGGTGTCGCTCCTGAAAGCAGGAGCGCCGCGTGTCGCCCATCGTCGCCGCCTTCCTCGTGGCCAGCAATCTAGGGCTGATTTTTCTCCTGATGAGCGTGCCGCTTGGTTTGCGCACAATCAGGCTCAGCCGCACGGTCGCGGCCGACCGGCAGCGTCTGTGGCAGGCGCTGTGGCCGCTCGGGAGCAATGCCGGCTGGTCCGGCGAAATCCTCTCGGCGGAGATGCTGGGCGAGGGAGTGGTCCGCACCAGAATGTCCTGGGAGGGCCGGGACGGCCTGCCGATCGAACGCAAGGCCCTGCTCGAGAATGTCGTGCATGGCAGGTGCTTTTCGATGCGCGTCATCGAGGACACGGCGCTCGATCCGTCTTTCTGGGCGCATTATCGGGAAACCGCGCAGTTGGTCTCGATTGGCGAGGCCACCCGGGTTACGCTCACCCAGACCGACCGTTACCGCGGCGTGGCCTTCCTGGCGTTCCGCTATTTCGCCATGCGCCGCGAACTCGCCAAGCTGGATGGCTGGGCCAGGACAGGGCGGTATCGCAAGGGCGGCTGGTTCGAACATCCGCTGAGTCAGCTCGGCTTCGCCGCTCTCTCGGCATTCATCCTGTGGCCGTTCTTCGGGCTTCACCGCGGCGGGCTTGCTCTGGCCGCGATCCTGACTTCCGTTGTCGCCCTGCACGAGCTCGGCCACATGGCGGCATTCCGCCTGATGGGCCACCGCAGGGCGCGCATGATCTTCATCCCGCTGCTCGGCGGCCTCGCCATTGGCGGCCGGCCCTATGACAGCCGTTTCGAAGTTGCGTTCGTGGCGCTGATGGGCGCCGGGTTCTCTGCTTTCCTGGTGCCGTTGGCGATGATGGGCAGCACGTTTGCAAGCGCGGAAGGGCACTGGCTTGCCGCGACATTGCTGGCGACACTGGCGGGCTGTGCTGCCCTGTTCAACATCGCCAATCTGGTGCCGGTGTGGAAATTCGATGGCGGCCAGGTGCTGCGCCAGATCTGCCCGGGGCCGGTCGCGCTGGCGCTGGCCTCCTTCTTCCTGCTCTCGGCGTTCCTGGCGCTTGGCTGGCGGGCCGGCTTTTCCATCGGCTTTCTGCTCGCGGCCGGCGCGGTCTTTGCAATCCTCAGCCTTCTGACAGCGGGCAGCGGGGTGAGGCCGCGCCACGAACTGAAGCCGATCCGCACGGCCGACCGTTTCGTCATCGCCGGCGCGCTGCTGGCGGTGTTCGTCATCCACGGTTATGGAGTGCTCTGGGCGTCGGCACGGCTGATCTGAGCTGTCCGGGAAGCGTTCAGCCGGCCTCGCGGGCTGTTTCCAAGGGCAAGGCCGTAGCCGGGCCGAAGACATCCTCGAACGCTGATTTCAGCGCCAGATCGAGATCGGCCATCGTCACCGGCAGCCCGAGATCGACAAGGCTGGTGACGCCGTGGTCCTGCACGCCGCACGGCACGATACCACTGAAATGGCCGAGGTCCGGCTCGACATTGATGGCGATGCCGTGAAAACTCACCCAGCGCCTGAGCCGAATACCTATTGCCGCGATCTTGTCCTCCGCGGCAGAGCCGTCCGGCAGGGCAGGGCGATCGGGCCGCACCACCCAGACGCCGACGCGATCCTCACGGCGCTCGCCATTGACGTTGAAGGCGGCGAGCGTGCCGATGATCCACTGTTCGAGGGCGGCGACGAAGGCGCGCACATCCTCGCGGCGGCGTTTCAGGTCGAGCATGACGTAGGCGACGCGCTGGCCCGGCCCATGATAGGTGTATTCGCCGCCGCGGCCGGCCGAAAACACCGGGAACCGGTTGGCGTCGATCAGGTCCTCGCTGCGCGCACTGGTGCCGGCGGTATAGAGCGGCGGATGCTCGACCAGCCAGACCATCTCGCCGGCGGCCCCGCTGCGGATCGCTTCGGCGCGCGCCTCCATGAAGGCAAGCGCCTCGGGATAGGCGGTGAGGCCGGGCTCGATCGCCCATTCGACGGGCGCCGAACCGGGCAAAGGCAGGAACGACGTGGCGATCTGGCTGCGTTCTGGCATGGGGTGTCCCTTGTTGTACTCCATATGGCGATATCGGGCCGAAACGTCCAGTTCGCGGCGCATTTTGGCGCTTTGATCCGTTATGGCAATTCCCAGCGATTAAATGCTCGGGGCGCACTTGTTTCGCCGGAAACGATTTGCTACACGCCGCGAGCCGGTCGGTTCCGGCTCCTACCACGTGCGGTCGTGGCGGAATTGGTAGACGCGCAGCGTTGAGGTCGCTGTGGGGCAACCCGTGGAAGTTCGAGTCTTCTCGACCGCACCATTCTCTCTCCCCAGAATCTGATTTGTAGCGGCACCTCCAGCCCTACGGGCACCGCGCATTTCGTTTGATATTCCCGCGCGTTACGCCAGTTTCTTTTTGGGCGTCGGATTTTCCCGAAACCGGTTTCCACTTTCGGGTCCGATGTTCTAGACCTGAGACGCACCTTTTCCAGGATTGCAATGGCGGGAGGCGCTGGTGGAAGGCCAGGACGAACGGACGACCGGCGCTGGGGGCGCTGACGAACACCGCGCCGACATCTACGGTGAGGACGGCGCTGTCCTTTCGTCCTTTCTCGCCCAGATCGGCGCGGCGATCGCCGACCGCGATACGCTCACGCTCAAGCGTGAGGTCGACGACCTGCACCAGTCTGAAATGGGCGACCTGATCGAGGCGCTGCATCCCGACCAGCGGCGCGCCCTTGTCGAGCTTTTGGGGGCCGACTTCGATTTTTCCGCGCTGACCGAGGTCGACGAGGCGATCCGGATGGACATCGTCGACAATCTGCCCAACGCGCAGATTGCCCAGGCGGTGCAGGAACTCGATTCCGACGACGCGGTCTACATCCTCGAGGATCTCGAACCGGAGGACCAGGACGAGATCCTGTCGCAGCTGCCGTTTACCGAGCGCATCAGGCTACGTCGCTCGCTCGACTACCCCGAGGAGACCGCCGGGCGGCGCATGCAGACGGAGTTCGTCGCGGTGCCGCCGTTCTGGACGGTCGGCCAGACCATCGACTACATGCGCGAGGACAAGAACCTTCCCGACCGCTTCAGCCAGATCTTCGTCATCGACCCGAGCTTCAAGCTGCTTGGCGCCATAGACCTCGACCAGATCCTGCGCACCAAGCGCTCGGTCAAGGTCGAGGAGGTCATGCATGAGACGCGGCACGCCATTCCGGCCACGATGGACCAGGAAGAGGCCGCGCGGGAGTTCGAGCAATATGACCTTCTGTCGGCCGCCGTCGTCGACGAGAACGAGCGGCTGGTCGGCGTGCTGACCATCGACGACGTCGTCGACGTCATCCAGCAGGAAGCCGAGGAAGATCTCCTGCGCATGGGCGGCGTCGGCGACGAAGAGCTTTCCGACAGCATCTTTTCGACCTCGCGTTCGCGTGTGCCATGGCTGCTTGTCAATCTCCTGACCGCCTTCCTCGCGGCATCGGTGATCGGCCTGTTCGACCACACGATCGAGCGCATTGTGGCGCTCGCCGTGCTGATGCCGATCGTGGCCGGGATGGGCGGCAATGCCGGTTCGCAGACCATGACCGTCACCGTGCGGGCGCTGGCGACAAGGGATCTCGACATCTACAATGCCGGCCGCATCATTCGCCGCGAGATAGGCGTGGGCTTCATCAACGGCATCGTTTTCGCCATATTGATCGGCATCGTAGCCGCCGTCTGGTTCCGCGATGCCAATCTGGGCGGCATCATCGCCGCGGCCATGATCATCAACATGTTCGTTGCGGCCCTTGCCGGCATCCTGATCCCGCTGCTGCTCGACCGCTTCAAGGTCGATCCCGCGGTCGCTTCGGCGGTCTTTGTCACCACGGTCACCGACGTCGTTGGTTTCTTCGCTTTTCTGGGCCTTGCCACGTGGTGGTTCGGCGTCCATTGATCCGGCTCAATTGACTTTTACGTAAATGCCGTGCGAGGCTCGGCGACAGGCAGACTGCGGCCGATTCCGGCAGGTCTGCCGCGGACGGAGAGCAGCAGTCGCCAATCTCCGGCTATGGGGCGAGAATGCGGGAATATTATTCGATCACCGAGCTGACGCGCGAATTCGACGTGTCGACGCGGACGCTGCGGTTCTACGAGGACGAGGGACTGGTGCAGCCGGTGCGGCGGGGCCGCACGCGGCTGTTTCGTCCATCCGACCGACACTTGATCCGGCAGATCATGCGCGGAAAACGGCTCGGCTTCTCGATCAACGAGATCCGCGAAATCATCCAGATGTACAAGGAACCGCCCGGCGAGGTCGGCCAGCTCAAGCTGATGATCAAGCGCATCGAGGAAAAGCGCGAGGATCTGAGGCAAAAGCGCCGCGACCTCGAGGAGACATTGGCCGAACTCGACCAGGCCGAGGAATCCTGCGTTGAGCGGCTGGTCGAGCTCGGGGTTAATACGTAGCGGCCTTCCAGGCAGGACAATCGCTTTAGAGTCGGCGCCGCCCCTCATCGCCCTGCCGGGCACTTCTCCCCGTATAGTGACGGGGAGAAGGGGGCTGACCGTGATCTCGGTCTCTTTCCTGCAACGCTGGTGGCTGGCGAAACCGCTGATGACAGCGCCCCTCTCCCCGTCACTATACGGGGAGAGGATGCCGGCAGGCAGGTGAGGGGCGGCGCCGACATCGACAAATTGTTGGTCTCCGCCACAAATCGGAAACCGTTATCTTCCCGATATGGCTCTGGCAGCCGGCGTTCAGATGCTCAAATCCAGCGCCGCACTCTTTTGGCATAGTCGCGGTATTTTTTGCCGAACTTTGCCGACAGCATCTTTTCTTCCTTTTCCACCGCGACCTTCTGCGTGACGAAGGCGGCGACGAAGGCGAGCGGCAGGAACCAGACCATCCCGGAGATGAAGGCAACGCCGATCAACAGCAGCGTGTTGGCGAGGTACATCGGATTGCGGGTGATGCCGAAAGGACCCGTGGTGACCAAATGGTCCGGCACGGCGTTGGGGTTGAGCGTGGTCTTGGCCCGCGTCATGGTGCGGATGGCGGTGAACCAGAGTGCGGCGACGCCGAACAGCGCCACCCAGCCGGCCGCGTAGAGGAGGTCGCCCAGGAGGTCGCCGATCCAGGGCAGGGGAAAGAGCAGGCCGAGCGCGATACTGATGGCGATGGCGGCGATGTAGATCAGCGGCGGCCACGGTATCAGCCCAGGTTTGGGCGGGGTCTCGGTCATTCGACACCTTCCTCCGTCATCTTGCTGTCGGTCTGGGCCGTGCAGGTGCCGGCGAGATCCGCCAGATGCGCTCTCCATTCGGCGGTCTGGTCGTTCTTGTAGAGCCGATCAAGCGTTGCCTCGCCCTCCAGCGTGTCCAGCATGCACCCACAATAGCTCGAACAGAACTTGCTGTCGCGCTGCTGCTCGCACGAGATCTGGCAGGTATTGAGAAAGTTCACCTGCGGGGTTTCGACCTTGGCCGGCATTACTTGCGAGAACAACCAGACACTGCCGATCAGCAGCGGCTGGTGAATCAGGTAGAAGGCCAGGCTGTGCCGGCCGATGAAGCCCAGCGGGTTGGACCAGCGCCCGGGTGCCACATCCGCCAGGCGCGCCAAGGCGCCGAAGCCGGAGGCAAGCTTGGTCGCTCCGAGGCCCACAAGCACCGCACCGAACCACGGGAACAGCGGGACATAGTCGTTGGAGTGTGGGTTGACCGCGGAAAGGCCGACCCACCACAGCCAGGGGTGATCGAACGATTCCAGCCGAAAATAGAAGGGAACGGCGATGACCGCCGCGGCGATCGGCAGTGTGAGCAGCGCCGGCAGGCGCAGGAATGCCAGCCCGAGCAGGCTCGCCAGCGCGATCTGGTGCAGGATGCCGAAGAAGATCCACCCGTCCGGCGTGGCGATACGGGTGGCGACCGAAATGGCGATCGCCGCTCCGGCGACCATGGCGAAGCGTCTCCAGAAGCCGTTCCAGCGGATCTCTTTGCCATGGGCGAGATACAGGCTGACGCCGACCAGGAACAGGAAGGTCGAGGCGATGCAGCGAGCATAGAACTTCCACCAGCCGAAGGCGGTCAGGCCGGGATCGGTGTAGCCGAAGAATTCCAGGTCCCAGGTGAAATGGTAGCTCGCCATGGCGATCAGCGCGATGCCGCGCAGCATGTCGATGGCGACGATGCGCTTGGTCTTCGGCAACTCCGCGGCGGGCATGGTCGGCGTCTGGATGCTCATGGTCTCGCGATCTGATTCAGCCCCGTACGAGGACTATCACGGTTACGCCGGACAAAAGAAGGCCGTGAGCTTCGATACAGACAGTCAGCCGGCGCTGCATCAGGCACCCCTTTAGGCCAGCACCGGAAAGCCTTTGACCGGCTTCGTTTTTATCCGGGGCACGTCGGTTTCCTGTTACCGGTCGCGAACTGATGGCCGCAGATTTGGCTGCTGATTCTGCTTTGGGGAAGCAATGTCCACGCATGTGCGCCATCCGATCTGGCTACCGGCCCTCAAGGCCGCGGATGCCCGCACCTTCGCCTCGCTCTACGCGGTCGAATCCTTCGCTCGCGCCACGGTGTCGAGCGTCATCCCGATCCAGGCCTACGAGATCCTCCACAACGAGCAGATCGTCTCGATCCTCTACACCATAGTGGCGATGCTCGGCCTGTCGGTGACCCTGTTCATGCCGATGCTGATCCAGCGCTTCGCACGGCGCTGGGTCTACACGGCGGGCGCCTGCCTGCTGGCGATCGGCTCGTTGTTCTTCGTCACGCATACGCTCGCAGGGCAATTGGCCGGCATGCTGTGCCGTGTCATGGGCGCCAGTGCGCTGTCGATCACGCTCAACCTCTACATCATGGACCACATCCGCAAGACCGATTTCATGCAGGCCGAATCGCTGCGCATGGCGTGGTCGATGTTTGCCTGGACGGGTGGGCCGACGCTCGGCATCTTTCTCTACACGCGCTTCGGCATCTATGCCGCGCATGGCGCGGTCGCCGTATTCGCCTTGGCCCTGCTGGCGTTGTTCTGGACCTACCGGCTCGGCGACAATGCCTCGATCCGGCCGGGCAAGACGCGCCCGGTCAACCCGCTGGCCAATATCGGCCGCTTCGTCGCGCAGCCGAGGCTGAGGCTGGCCTGGCTGATCGCCTTCGGCCGCTCCTGCTTCTGGACGACATTTTTCGTCTATGGCCCGCTGTTCATGGTCATCACCGGTGAGGGCGAACTTGCCGGCGGCATTCTGGTTTCGGCAGGCAACGCGCTTTTGTTCATGGCGATTTTCTGGGGCAAGGCCGGCAAGCGCTTCGGCGGCCGCAGGACCATGACTTTTGCCTATTTCGCCATGTCGGTGGTGCTGCTGGCGGCGGGTGCCGTCGGCGAAAGCGCGCCGCTCGTCACCGGCGCCTTCCTGCTGTGCGGCGCCTTCTTCACCATCGCGCTCGACGCGCTGGGCTCGACCGCCTTCATGCGCTCGGTCCGCTCTTATGAGCGGGCTCAGATGGCTGCGGTCTACCGCACTTATCTCGACTTTTCCGAACTGACGCCGCCGCTGGTCTACTCGGTGGTGCTGGCCTTTTTCGGACTGGGCTCGGTTTTCGTCACGCTCGGCCTGCTTGCGGCGGTCTGCGGTTATGTCACCTGGCGGTATCTGCCGAAGTCGCTGTGAAGCTTACGGCACAAGCGCAGCATGTCGTTCGCGTACCCAATCGTGGAAGCGGTGGAGGTCGTACTCCTCCGGCATCAGCACGCCGGCCTTATGGCGCATGGAGCGCAGCCCTTTCTGGTTGACCTCGCAGATCGCGGCATCCTCCTCCAGCACCTGGGTGCCGAATCCGACGATGTTGTCGATGTCGGTGGCGGCGAGCGCGTCGGGCGCGAACAGCCATTCGGCGGTCAATTCGGTCTGCTCGGGGCCAAGCGGCACCAGCCGTACGGACCTGACATAGTCGACGTGGCCGACGATGAACATCGAGGGCAGGCTGGTGGCGTAGGTCTGGCCGGCGGCGTGCTCGGCCGGCGTCAGGCCCGAAAAGACCGGCCCATGCGCCTGGCCGTCACGTGACCATGTTTCGGCACCCGCCCGCAGCCCGCCGGAAAATTCCGGCGCGTCATTGTCGGCATGGCGGGTCCATTCGGGGTCGTCATGCCGGCCCATCAGGCCGCGGCCGTAGATCGGCACCAGCCGCGACAGGTCCTTGTGGACGCCGGGGCAATGCAGGCATTCGTTGAAGTTTTCCCAGAAGATCTTCCAGTTGCAGTTCATCACCTTGCGCAGCACATGGCCCGATACCAGCGATTCCAGCGGCCAGTTGCCGAGATCGCCGGAGGCCGGGTCGAAGGATGAGTGCGCCGAGCCGGCGGCATCTTCCGCGAGATTGACGAAGACGAAGCCGCGCCAGACCGACAGCGCGACGCGATAGAGCGGATGGTCCGCCTTGTCGAAACCTTCGGGCAGCGTTTTCGATGGCACGCGCACGAGCTCGCCGCGCAGCGAATAGGACCATGCGTGGTAGGGGCAGGTGATCAGCCGCGCCTTCAGCCGCCCCTCGCGTTCCTGGCAAAGCTGCGAGCCGCGATGCCGGCAGGTGTTGTGGAAGGCGCGCAGTTCGCCGGTATCGTCACGCAGCACGACGATCTCCTGGCTGCCGACACGGAAGGTGCGGAAAGCCAGCGGTTGGGCGAGATCAGCTTCACGGCAGACGAGCAGCCAGTTCCTGTACCAGATGGCGTCGAGGTCGCGCTGGTAGGCCGCCGCATCCCAATAGGCCGAGGACGGCAATGTCGGCTCGGCCCGGGTGAGGCCGTTATAGGGGGCGTGCTGGCTCTGGACGGGCTGCATGGCTGGCCTCCTGTGAGGATGGCAGCCGACACCCGGCCACGGAAATTGTCAATTGCAGCGGAGCAAGCGGCCGGACGGCGCTAAAGCGCTTGTCGCCGTCGGAATTTGGTTTGCCGGATGCGGCGATTTTCCCTATAGTCACCTTCGTCGTCGGTTCCGATTGGAGCCAAGAGGGAATGCGGTGCGGGCAGATTTGTTGCCCAATGCCGTGGCTGCCCCCGCAACTGTGTGCGGTAGTCCTCTCCATATGCCACTGAAGATTTTCTTCGGGAAGGTGGGGAAGGGCGCTGATCCGCGAGCCAGGAGACCTGCCGGCGACAGGAAACTGACTTCGATGCCCTCGGGTGGAGGGTGAAAGGACAAGACATGAATACCGCTTCCGTCTCCCTCGGCGCCTCCATCTCCTCGCAGTCGCGCCTCCTGCAGCTCGCGCTCGCGGCGCTGCTCGGCGTTTTCGTCGTAGGCTTTGTCGGTTTCTCGCATATCGACGCGGTCCACAATGCCGCGCACGACTATCGCCACTCGATGGCGTTTCCCTGCCACTGATAGGGATTTGACATCATGAACCTGTTTCGCAACGTCGTGTTCATCGCGGCGATCGCAGGGCTCGTGGCCGGTGTCGTTCTCGCCTGCATGCAGGCCTATGCCACCGTGCCGTTGATCCTGAAGGCGGAAGTCTACGAACAGGCCGGCGGCGGCCACCACCACGACCATACCGCACCGGCCCCGACCGACAACAACGCCATGAACTCTGCCGCCCCGGCGGGCAATGCCATGAGCTCCGCCGCGCCGGCAGCCGCTGAAGCTGTTCCGGCTGAAGAGGAAGGCTGGGCGCCGGCCGACGGCTTCGAGCGTTTCGCTTTCAGCGTGCTTGCCAACATCGTCACCGGCATCGGCTTCGCGCTGGTCCTGGTCGCGGTTTCGGAATTCGCCGGCGGCATCGGCAACTGGCGCCAGGGCGTGTTCTGGGGACTGGCCGGCTTTGCCGTGTTCACGCTGGCGCCGGGCCTCGGCCTGCCGCCGGAACTGCCGGCCATGCCTGCCGCCGAGCTTCTGCCACGCCAGATCTGGTGGACGGCGACGGTGGCGGCGACGGCGATCGGCCTTGCCCTGATCGCCTTCCGCAAATCACTGCCGCTGGCGATTCTGGGTGTGGTGTTGATCGTCGCGCCGCATATCGTCGGCGCGCCGCAGCCCGACAGTTTCGAGACGCCGATCCCGGAAGGCCTGCACCATCAGTTCGTGGTGGCGGTGACAGTGACGAACCTGGTGTTCTGGCTCGTGCTCGGCGCTGCCGTCGGCGTGGTGCGTGGACGCTTCACCGGCAGCGCGACGAGCCTGCGCGACAGCTTTGCCTGATCGCGGAAGACTGACCTTCATCATCGGCGGTGCGCGCTCCGGCAAGAGCGCGCACCCCGCAACCCTGATGACCGCCTT
>NZ_JAIUIF010000019.1:0-89272 GCF_020165475.1 Mesorhizobium sp. BR1-1-15
CCCCCCCGCCCCGCCCCAACGCCCGGGTCTAAGGCGCCGGCCCCGGCCCCGGGCCGGCTCCGCCATTTCTGGCGGAGGCCTAGACCTTCTCCAAACCCGCCTTGAAGCGCCTGCCGTTGGCGACATAGTGCGCGGCCGAGGCCCGCAACCTTGCAATCGCAGCCTCGTCCAGGACCCTGATCGCCTTGGCCGGCGAGCCGACGATCAGCGAATTGTCCGGGAATTCCTTGCCTTCGGTGACCAGCGCGCCGGCGCCGACCAGCGAATTCTTGCCGATCCTGGCGCCGTTGAGCACGATTGCGCCCATGCCGATCAGGCTGTTATCGCCGATGGTGCAGCCATGCAGCATGGCGCGGTGGCCGATCGTGCAGCCTTCGCCAATGGTCAGCGGGAAGCCGGGATCGGTGTGCATGACCGTGTGCTCCTGCACGTTGGTGTCGGCGCCGATCACGACAGGTTCATTGTCGCCGCGGATGACGACGCCGAACCAGAAGCCGGCATTGCGGCCGATGCTGATGTCGCCGATCAGCGTCGCATCGGGCGCGATCCAGTTTGAGCCCGCATCCGCGAAGTTCGGTTCGGTGCCATCGATCGCATAAAGCGGCATTTCTGGTCTCCGATTCGTCTCAAGCCTGGAAGTCGAACGACCCTAGGTTGACACCTCCCAACACGCAACGGCCACAAGAACGATGCCGAGCGCCAGCGTCCAGGCGACCGCCGTGCAGCCACAGGAAATCAGCGCCACCGACGAAATGCGACCCTCGCGGCGGGCGTCCAAGGCATCGTTGACCAGCATGAACGGCCCGGCGCACGCCGTGGCGGCGAGCGAACGCAGTACGTGCGCGGAGGACACATAAGGCTCGGTGAACGCGACCTTGCGCCCGGCAACCAACTCCATCGCCGATCCGACCAGCCCGCAAGCCGTCAACCCGACAAGAAAAGCGAACGCAGTTAGCTCAACCGGGCCCATCTTTACCTTCCGTTTACCATGAAATCGCACAGTCGCTGGAAGGACTGCAAGAGCCGTGCCGTGCGATGCGTGCCGTCACGGGACAGGAATCCGGGGACAGAGATGAAGCAGGCAGCGATCGCCGACGACCCCCAATTCACCGTGGTCGATTCCACGCTGATGAAGCGGGTGTTCTACGCCTTCGCAGCACTCGCCCTGCTGTCGGTCGCAATCAGCCTGGGCGGCAAATGGTTCGGCCATTCGATCGCCATGGCCGGCTACACGGATGATGCGACGATGCGCAAGGTGGTGATCGGCAACAATGTCATCGCCGTGCCTGCCAACTTTATCCGTTTCGAACAGGCGCGGCGCGACGGCATCGCCTCGCGGCTCGACCTCTACCTGCGCTATCCCCAGATGGATGGCTACAGCGAAGCTGCCCGCGGCGATTTCAATCACACGGGGCCAGCCAAAAGCATCGTCTTCCTGTCCTTCGAACAGCAGATGATGTCTCGCGACATGAGCGGACGTTTCGGGCCGATCTACAGCGCGTTGATCGTGCAGCCCGGCACGGCAGGTCCGGGCGGCACGACGATTTACGGTTTCAACGCGAAATCAGGTTACCTCAACGAGGTGCTCGTTGTCGGCAACCGGCCCGGCAAGGACCCGTTCGTGGCCCGCTGCCTGAGTGGGCCGGCAGCCGAACAATCGCTGGCGCCTTGCGAGCGCGACATCCATGTCGGCGAGGATCTCAGCCTCACCTATCGCTTCCCGAAGGAATTTCTGGGGGATTGGCAGGCGCTTGACGCGGCAATCACCGCCGAGGCCGGGCGTGTCCTAAAGGCCGGACGTTGACGGGAAAGGCCGGTCGCGTTTGCGTCCGGCATCGCCATGGGATGCAAGGATCAGCCCAGATCGATGTCGAGGATCGCCATCGAGAAATTGTAGTCGCCGTCATCCTCGTCCTTGAAGACGATGCCGAGGAATTCGTCGCCGACATAGACTTCGGCCGAATCCTCCTTGCGCGGCCGTGCCTTGACCTCGAGCTTGGGATTCTGGAAGACGCGCTTGAAATAGGCGTCCAGCTTTCTGATTTCGTCAGGCTTCAACAGTCTTCTCCGATCATCGGGCTTGCTCGTTTGAACGGCGCTTCTGACACGTCGACGATGGCCATGTAAAGGCAAGCTCGCCGTATTGCACGGCAATCGGACCCGTCGACGCGAGCAGTGCGAAACTCCCCGACGCCCTCAGTAAAATTAGATGTCGAAGCTGACGACCTGGTCCATCGTCTGCGACGGCAGAAGCTGGTCCATCTGGCGCGACGGCTGGTCGCAGCCGGTCTCGCCGACGACGCGAGCCGGCACGCCTGCGACCGTCTTGTTATGCGGCACCGGCGACAGCACCACCGAACCGGCGGCGATCTTGGAGCAATGGCCGATTTCGATGTTGCCGAGAATCTTGGCGCCGGCACCGATCAAGACGCCACGACGAATCTTGGGGTGACGGTCTCCGCCGGCCTTGCCGGTGCCGCCGAGCGTGACACCGTGCAGGATCGACACGTCGTCCTCGATGACCGCTGTCTCGCCGACGACCAGGCCGGTGGCGTGGTCGATGAAGATGCCCTTGCCGATGCGGGCCGCCGGATTGATATCGGTCTGGAAAACCGAGGACGAACGGCTTTGCAGATAGAGCGCGAAATCCTTGCGCCCCTGGTTCCACAGCCAATGCGCCAGCCTGTGGGTCTGGATGGCGTGAAATCCCTTGAAGTAGAGCACCGGCATGATGAAGCGGTCGCAGGCCGGATCGCGGTCGTAATAGGCCTGGATATCGACACGCACGGTGGTCGGCCAATCCTTGTCGTCGGCCAGCATCGACTTGAAGGTCTGGCGGATGAGATCGGAACCTATGTCCTGGTGCGCCAACCGCTCGGCCAGCCGGTGGATGACCGCCTCCTCCAGGCTCTCCTGGTTGAGGATGGTCGAATAGAGGAAGGCGGCGAGCAGCGGGTCGCGATTGACCGCGTCCATCGCTTCGTCACGGATCGAGCGCCAGATCGGATCGACCGGCTGCAACGCGCTGTGTCGGGAAATGCTGATGCTGTTCATCGACGTCGTCCTGCCGCCTTGCCTAATATCGGGCCGCACATATAAGCCAGATCATAGCACGATTGAACTCAATTTTCCTTAGTGCTCTGTCAAATGGATTTGGTTCGCGGGAATTCAAGCCGCCATGGAAAATGAACTCTTGCTCGACAATGCCCTCAAACGCGAGCTTTCCGCCCACTATAAGGGACAGGATCGCCACTACCACAACCTTGCCCATATCGAGGCGATGCTGGCGCTCGCCGGCGAGTACCAGAAGCTGCTCGGCGATCCCGAGGCCGTCGAGGCGGCGATCTGGTTCCACGACGCCGTCTATGACAGCCGGGCCAAGGACAACGAGGCGCAAAGCGCAGCGCTCGCGGAAAAAAAGCTCGCGGGCCGCATCGACGCCCAACGCCTCGGCTGCATCTGCGCCATGATCCTTGCCACCGCAACACACCAGTTGCCGGACTTCGAAGACACGGCCGCGGTGCGTGACGCCGCTCTTTTCCTGGACATGGACCTGTCGATCCTCGGCGCAGCGCCGGATGCATTCGATGCCTATGAGCGCGCGATCCGCGCCGAATATCAATGGGTGGAGGAGCCGATATGGCGGGCCGGACGTGGCGCGGTGCTGAACAGCTTCCTGACACGCCCGCACATCTTCCACAGCGAGGAATTCCGCCGGCGCTTCGAGCAGCAGGCTAGGCTGAATCTCACCCGGTCGCTCGAAGCGCTGCAAAAACCGGCGTGATATCGGGCTTGTGCCTTTCGGTTTATCGGGCTCTTACGCCGGGTCAAAGCGGATTTTCGGCGTAGAATTCCAGCACACGCCGCTTGAAGGTCTTGTCGCCGACGGCCAGCATATGGTCACGGCCTTCGATGTGGAAAGCCTTGGCGTTGGGCATCAGTGCGGCAAGTTCGTCGGGCGAGCCGCCAATGTCATCGGTGGTGCCGACGGCGATCAGCGTCGGCTGGGCGATCCGGGCAATTTCATCCTCGCTCAGCAACTCGCGAGAGGTGGCGATGCAGGCCGCGAGCGCCCGGCGGTCGCTGCGAGTCTGGTCGGCGAAGGCGCGAAACGAACGGCCGCGGGGATGAGTGGTCTTGGCCGGATCGTCGGCAAGAAGGGCTGCCGCGATCGGATCCCAATCGCCGACGCCGTCGATCATGCCGATGCCGAGACCGCCGAAGACCAGCGTCGCCACCTTGTCGGGATCCGACAGCGCCAGGAATGCCGCTATCCTCGCGCCCATCGAATAGCCCATGACATGGGCGCGCCCGATGCCGAGATGATCGAGCAAAGCAGCCGCGTCCGAGGCCATCCGGGCCGGGGTGTAATCTGCCTCTTCGTAGCTTTTCGATGACGAGCCGTGGCCGCGATTGTCCAGCGCAATGGCGCGGTAGCCGTCATCGTTCAGCGTCTTGAACCAGCCGGGCGAAACCCAGTTGACGTAATGGCTGGAGGCAAAGCCATGGATCATCAGCACAGGATCGCCCCGGCCCGATTCCGGCTGGCGGTCGAGGAAGGCGATATCGAACCCGTCATGGGAAAAAAACTGCATCGGCTATACTGCCCGCGTCCTCAACCGCCACCGCCGTTCGGCGCATCGCCATTGTCCGATGGCGGCACCTCGGGGCCTGATATGGTGCCAACGGCCGGATGGCGCACCAGGTCGCCATAATCGATACCGTTCCTGGCGGCGGTGCCCGCCTTGAGCTCAAGCACGAAGCGCACCGGCACGCCGGGCGAAATCAGCGCCTGGGATTGCGGCTCGCCGTGCTTGACCGCCCGGATCTTGCCATCCTGGCCGATAAAAACCAGGTCAAGCGGCATCGGCGTGTTCTGCATCCAGAAGTTGACCTGCTGCTGCATGTCGAAGACGAACAACATGCCGTGATCGTCCGCCATGTCCTGGCGATACATCAAGCCGGCCTCGCGTTCAGCATCGGTGTCGGCGATTTCGATGGAAAAGGAGCGATCTCCGCCTTTCGTCGCCACGACCAGCGGCGTCGGGTCCACCGGCAGGGTCATCACCCGGCTGTCGGCCGCCGTCGGTGCAGGCAAATAGAAATAGGCGCCCGCGGCGACGATGACGGCAGCCAGGACGCACATTGCGCCCGCCGTCAGCCAGTTCCTATGTGTCATGCGAAAATCCTCGGCAACCGCCCTAATGCGCGACCGGCAAGGTTCCCATATCGGGGTGGATTTCGGCAGCCATAAGGCCTTTGTCGCCGCGCCCGAAGCGGACAAGCACGACCTGCCCCGGCCGAAGCTCGGTGATGCCGTAGCGACGCAAGGTTTCCATATGGACGAAGATGTCCTCGGTGCCCTCGCCCCGGGTCAGGAAACCAAACCCCTTGGTGCGGTTGAACCACTTCACCAAGGCACGTTCCAGCCCGCTTTCGGGTGTCACCGAGACATGGGTGCGCTGTTCCTGCATTTCCGCGGGATGGACCGCTGTGGTGACATCCATCGAGAGAACCCGGAAAGCCTGCAATCCGCGCTCGCCCTGCTTGACGAGGCAGACAACGCGCGCTCCCTCCAGAGCAGTCTGGAAACCATCCCGTCTAAGGCATGTCACATGGAGGAGGATGTCGCCTGAAACGCCGTCATCCGGGAGGATGAAGCCATAGCCCTTGGCTACATCGAACCACTTGATGGCGCCGGATATTTCGGTCAGATCGACGGCATCGCCGCCTTCCTCGCGCTTCATGGCGTCGCCAAGGGTTTCGGACCGCCCCGTCAAAGAGGCTTTTTCCCCCATAAGAATGCCCCCTTTTTTCAAGAACACCGCAACTGATTCTTGACACCAGATTAACACTGCGGCTTCCGGTGAGTGCAAGACCTGACGTGCCTTTTTTCACGGTTCATTATGCGAATACCGGATTTGTTCTTTGGCGGCGCCGGCAGCCGCCTGGGATTTGCCCTTTGGACGGCCCACCCCTATGTTGCGCCGCAACCCAACAAGTCGAGGAAATCACATGCGCTATCTGCACACCATGGTTCGCGTCGCCGACATCGATGCTTCGCTCGATTTCTACTGCAACAAGCTCGGCCTGAAGGAAGTGCGCCGCTACGAGAACGAGCAGGGCCGCTATACGCTGATCTTCCTGGCCGCGCCGGAAGACGAGCAAAGCGGCATCGACGAGAAAGCACCGCTGGTCGAGCTCACCTACAATTGGGACCCGGAAGACTACAAGGGGGGCCGCAATTTCGGCCACCTCGCCTATGAAGTCGACGACATATACGCCACCTGCCAGCGGCTGATGGACAGCGGTGTCACCATCAACCGGCCGCCGCGCGACGGCAACATGGCTTTCGTCAAGTCGCCGGACGGAATCTCGATCGAACTTCTGCAGAAAGGTCCGGCGAGGGCAAAGGCCGAACCGTGGGCGTCGATGCCGAATACCGGAAGCTGGTGATCGATCACCTTTTAGAGCGGTCGGCAGCCGGCCTATGGCGGCGGGCGAGCTTGCGCCTATCTATCCGGCGATAGCGCCCGCTTCGAAAGCGGCCGCCGTTTCGTGCGTTTCACCCTCGGAGATCCCTTCATGACGATCAGCCATGCCGATGTCACCACCGCACATGCAAGCCGTTATCTGCAGCAATTGTGCAAACATTGGGCGCACAAATTCCCCGTGGAATTCGATCCCAACCATGGCGCCATCGACCTTTCGCTCGGCCGCACCATCATGGATGCCGATGGAGCTGCGCTGCACATCACCGTATCGAGCGACGACCCCGGCTCTATCGAACGCCTCGAAAGCGTCGTCGCCGACCACATCAAACGCTTTGCGTTTCGCGAGGAGCTGACGTTCGACTGGAAACGCGCCGAGGCGGCGTAGGCTCTTGTCTGCGTATTACGGCAGGCATTAATCAGCCGCCGCCGGGCTTGCCGGCCATCTCCAGCAGCGCCAGCACCGAGCGCCAGTTGCGCGCAGTGCCAGGTACCTTCAGTACGCGTGGGATCAGATTGGCAAACACCGATTTGCCCAGTCCGCCGGGTGCATGCAGGTAAAGCACGTCGCCCTTGATCTCGAACCGCTCCGGACCCGTACATTTTTCGGCCAGCCGCGCCGCCTCCTCGGCGGTAGGCGCGCGCTCCAGCGCATACGCGTGCAGCTTTGTCGGCTCCTCGGCAATCTCCGGATAGGGATTTTCCCTGACCAGCCGTTCGACCCAGCCGAGATCGCGCACCATGATGCGCGAATGAAAACCCCATTTCTCCTCGAAAGCCGCTTCGATCTGTTTGGTCAGCGTGGCGGCGTCACCTTCCTTGGCCCGGAACACCGCATTGCCGCTCTGCACGTAGGTAGCGACATCGCAAAACCCGAGATCCTCCAAGAACGCCCGCAACTCGGCCATCCTGACGATGCGGTTGCCGCCGACATTGATGCCTGAAAACAGGGCGATGAAGACGTTTCTGCTCATATGATGAACCCGGCCAATGTCTCGTTGTCGGTGATATCCTGATACTGGACGCCTTCGGCCTCGAAATTCGATTTCAGCAGGTCGAAATTGCGGCGATCCTTGGTTTCGATGCCGATCAGAACCGAGCCGAAATTGCGTGCCGACTTCTTCAGATATTCGAACCGGGCGATGTCGTCGTCCGGCCCCAGCATTTCAAGGAAGTCGCGCAGCGCGCCCGGCCGCTGCGGAAAGCGGATGATGAAGTATTTCTTCAGGCCCTCGAAGCGCAGTGCCCGTTCCTTGACGTCCGGCAGCCGTTCGAAATCGAAATTGCCGCCCGAAACCACGGCCACGATGGTCTTGCCGCGGATTTCCTTCCTGGAAAAATCCTTCAGCGCATCGATAGCCAGCGCGCCGGCCGGCTCCAGCACCACGCCCTCGACATTGAGCATCTCGATCATGGTCGCGCAGAGCCGGTTTTCCGGGATCAACCGCACCGTGTCGGTGGCGAAGTCCTTGAGGTGACGCAGGGGCTCACGGCCGATCTCGGCGACCGCCGCGCCGTCGACGAAATTATCGACCTTGGCGAGTTTGAGCCGTTTTCCCGCCGCAAGGCTCTCGCGCAGGCTTGGCGCCCCTGCCGGTTCGCAAAAGACGAAGCGCGCCTCACGCCCCTGATCGGCGAAGTAGTGCGTCACCCCTGCGGCCAGACCTCCGCCGCCGACCGGCAGCATGACGATGTCGGGCATGCCCGCGCCGGGCATCTGGTGGGCGATCTCATAGGCGACCGTCGCCTGTCCCTCGATGATGTCCTTGTGGTCGAAGGGCGGCACCATATGAGCGCCGGCGCTTTCGGTGAATTCGATGGCGGCGCGATAGCAATCGTCGAAGAAATCGCCGACGAGCCTGATCTCGACGAAGTCGCCGCCGAACAGCCGCGTCTTGTCGATCTTCTGCTGCGGCGTCGTCACCGGCATGAATACAACGCCCTTTTTGCCGAAATGACGGCAGACGAAGGCGAAACCCTGCGCATGATTGCCGGCGGAAGCGCAGACGAACAGTTCGGCCTGATTGCCTTCGCCAAGTGCCTTGCGGAAGAAGTTGAACGCGCCGCGGATCTTATAGGAGCGCACCGGGCTCAGGTCCTCGCGCTTCAAAAGCACCCGCGCGCCGGTCTTCTTCGACAGATAGTCGTTCTCCTGCAGCGGCGTTTCCGGAAAGATCCGGCGGATCGCGGAAGCAGCGGTGGCAACACGGGAAGAGAAGCTGGTCATCGGAAAGCCACCTTGAACGCATGTCGTTTGGGAACGTCTATCATCGATTGGCTGCGGAACGCCCTTTTGTCGCGAGCCTTGCCGCCAAGCAACCCGATTCCGTCTATTGCACAGGCGACCCCGTGAAACCATTGCCCGTCACTCATGTTCCCAAGCGGTCGGCGTTTAGTGACATATTTGCCGTTAGTTGGAGGTGATTGTTCATGTAATTCTTAAAATCCATGCGGGTGCCAAGGCCCGTCGGGGCTCGCCCTGATGCAGTCTGGCTTTCGTGCAACACTGCGGCGGCGGTCGCGAGACGCCGACCGCTTTTCGGCTGGGCACGACTTACTTCCGCCGCACTTGCGCTGTCGGGGGAGACTTGCGGAGGCGATTGGCCTTTTCGGGCCGGAGTGGAATTTCAGACGTGCCGTTGAAGACGATTTTTGCCATTGGCCTAGCCTTGCTTGTCGCGGGCTGCGCGGGACAGCAGACCCAGGAACTGCTCGGCAGCGCCATCGTGGCAGCGCCGGTGACCGAGATCGCCGGCAATCACAGCATCTTCATCGCCACCACGCGCAAGAAATCCGACGATCCGAACAAGGTCTTCGACGGCGAGCGATCGGCCACGCTGAACTACGCCCGCGTCAACGTCACCGTGCCCGGCATCCACCAGACCGGGCAGATCGAACGCCGCTCGCGCGGCAAGTCGAACGATCCGGCCAAGTATTTCATGGCCTCCGAGGTCGTCGGCTACGACACCCAGCCGAAATTCGCCAATGCGCTAAGTGCTGACATCGCGGCGCGCGGCGACCGCGTCATGGTCTTCGTCCATGGCTACAACACCGGCTTTGACGACGCCGTTTACCGCCTGACCCAGATCGTCCACGATTCCGGCTATCCCGGCACACCCGTGCTGTTTTCCTGGGCATCCGGCGCCAAGACCACCGACTATGTCTACGACAAGGAAAGCGCCAGCGCCGCGCGCGACCAGCTCGAGGTGACGTTGCGCATGCTGGCGCAGACCGGCGCGCGGCGCATCGACATCGTCGCCCATTCAATGGGAACCTGGGTGACCATGGAGACGCTGCGCCAGCTCGCCATCACCGGCGACCGTGATCTCGGCGGCAAGCTCGGCGACGTCGTGCTCGCATCGCCCGACATCGATGTCGACGTGTTCAAGAGCCAGATGCGCCGCTATGGCAAACCCAACAAGCCGTTCATCCTGTTGTTGTCCGATGATGACCGCGCGCTCCGGCTCTCCGGTCTGATTGCCGGCGCGCGGCCACGCGTCGGCGACTACAAGGACGCCGCCGACCTTGCATCCTACGGCGTAACGGTCGTCGACCTCTCCAAGATCAAGGGAGCGGACAGTTTCAACCATACGAAATTCGCCGACAATCCCGCGCTGGTGAAGATGATCGGCCAACGGCTGCGCGAAGACGATGGATTTGCCAGCGACCGCGACGTGACCGACCGCATCAGCCTGCTCGGGCAATAGATGCATCGCCGCGGGTTCGCGTGGCCCGCTCGGCCTTGCGGACGGTGTCGACCAACTTTGAACTGGACCGCGCCAGCCTCTGGCCTTATCGAAATATCCAGCGACGTCACGCGTTTGACGTCCTCCTTTGCGGGAGCCGGCGTGTGACGGTGCATTCGAAGAGTTTCGTCGTCATTGCGTTCACGCTGCTGGTCGCGGGCTGCGCCGGCCGAAACACGCACGATCTGCTGAACAGGACGACGGTTGCCGTACCCGCGTCCGACATCGCGGCCACCCACGAGATATTCGTCGCCACCACCCGCCAGAAGGCGACCAAAGACCCGCGGCAGGTGTTCGACGGCGATCGCTCCTTGACCACCAGCTTCGCCCGGGTCGACGTCACCGTGCCGAAAAGTCACAAGGTCGGCATGATCGAGCGTGTCCGGGGGTCTGCCAACAGCAATCCAGCCAAGGATTTCACCGCCAAGGATGTCGCGTTCTATGCGGATGCGCCGCAATTCGCCAAGGCGGTCGGTGCCGACATCGCCATGCGCGGCGACCGTGCGCTGGTTTTCGTGCACGGGTTCAACAATGGTTTCGACGACGGCATCTACCGGCTGACGCAGATCGCGCACGACACGAAATATCCGGGCACGCCGGTGCTGTTCTCCTGGGCCTCGAGCGGCAAGACGACGGGCTACATCTATGACAAGGAGAGCGCCAACGCGGCGCGTGACGACCTTGAGGCAACGCTCAGGATGCTGGCCAAGACGCGGGCTAAGAGCATCGACATCGTCGCCCATTCGATGGGAACATGGGTGACCATGGAGGCGCTGCGCCAGCTTGCCATCACCGGCGACCGCGATCTCGACGGCAAGCTTGGTTATGTCATCCTGGCCTCGCCCGACATCGACGTCGACGTGTTCAAGAAACAGATGATCCGCTACGGCAAGCCGGACAAACCGTTCGCCATCCTGCTTTCCGCGGACGACCGGGCGCTCAAACTGTCTTCCCTGATTTCGGGCGACAAGCCCCGCGTCGGCGACTATGGCGACGCGGCCGATCTGGCCAGCTATGGCGTGTCTGTGGTCGATCTCAGCCAGACCAAGGGTGGCGACCGGCTGAACCACGCCAAATTCGCCGACAATCCGATCCTGGTTCAGTTGCTCGGCGACCGGCTGCGGGCCCCGGCCGGCCTGGCGTCGGACGAACCTCCAGTGCAGCTCAACAATCTCGGCCAAGGCCTCGGCAAGGCCGTCGGCTCGGTTGCCGAGATCGTCATCACCACGCCGTTCAAGGTGCTGACGATCGCCACCGGCGGATGAGCGAAGCGACCGCAACTGCTCTTATACGAAGAGGTCGACCTTCTGGAAGGTCGTCACGTCGATCAGGCCGACATCGGAAATCCTGAGCTCCGGAATGACGACCAGCGCCAGCAGCGAGTGCTGCATGTAGGCGTTGTTCAGCGAGCAGCCCATCTGGCGCATGGCCTCGGTCAGTTTGTCGGCCTTGGCCGCGACGATTTCGGCCCGCTCGTCCGACATCAGCCCGGCGATCGGCATTTCGACCAGTGCCAGTTCCTTACCCTTGGAAAACAGCACGACGCCGCCACCGACCTCGCCCAGTCGGTTGACCGCCAGCGCCATATCCCGCTTGTTGGTGCCGACGACGATGATGTGGTGGGCATCATGCGCCACGCTCGACGCCATCGCGCAATCGCCGATGTAACCGAAGCCGGAGACAAAGGCATTGGTGACGCCGCCGGTACCCCTGTGGCGCTCGACCAGCGCGATCTGGCAGACGTCGTTGCGGCGATCCATGGCGACCAGCCCGTCCTCGACGGCGAGATCCGCTTCCAGCGCCCGCGTCGGTGCCTGATTTTCGATGACCCCGATGACCCGGACCCGGACTTCGTTCGCGCCGTTGGGTGCCGTGATGTCGAAATCGTGGGCCTTCAGCTTCTTGCCGAGCTTGACGGTGTTCTTCGCCGCCTTGGGATAGTCGTAGACCGGAATGTCGATGTCGAGCTTGCCGGCCTTGGCCAGCCTGACGCCACGCGCATAGACCTCGTCGATGGTCATTTCGGCGAGATCCGAGACGATTAAAAGGTCAGCCAGCCGCCCCGGCGCGATCGATCCGATCTCGCGCTCCAGCCGGAAATGCTGAGCGGTGTTGAGCGTCGCCATCTGGATCGCGGTCACCGGTTTCAAGCCCTGGCTGATGGCGTGGCGGACCACGCGGTCCATATGCCCCTGGTGAACCAAGGTGCCGGAATGGCTGTCGTCGGTGCACAGGATGAAATTGCGCGGATCGATGCCGCCCTCGGTAACCGCCTTGATCTGCGAGGCGACGTCGTACCAGGCCGAGCCCAGCCGAAGCATCGCCTTCATACCCTGGCGCACGCGGGCGATGGCATCTTCGGCGCGCGTGCCCTCATGGTCGTCCTCCGGGCCGCCGGCGACATAGCCATGGAACGGCAAGCCGAGATCGCGCGAGGCATAGTGCCCGCCGACGGTCTTGCCGGCTTTCACGGTCGCGGCGATCTCGCCCGACATCACAGGATCGTTGGCGGCGACGCCAGGGAAATTCATCACCTCGCCCAGCCCGATGATGTTTTCCCAGCCCATCGCCTCGGCGACGTCGGCGACCGTCAGTTCGGCGCCGGCATGTTCGAGCCCGGGGGCCGAGGGCACGCAGGACGGCATTTGGACATGCACGTTGATCGGCATGGCGACGGCCTCGTCATGCATCAGCCGCACGCCGGGCAGGCCGAGCACATTGGCGATCTCGTGCGGATCGATAAACATCGAAGTCGTGCCGTGCGGGATCACCGCGCGGCAGAATTCGGTCACCGTCACCATGCCGCTCTCGACATGCATGTGCGCGTCGCAAAGACCGGGCACCAGATAGCGCCCGCCGGCATCGACCACCTTGGTGCCCTGCCCGATGGCATGGCCGGCATTCGGGCCGCAATAGGCGAAGCGGCCGCCGGCAATAGCGATGTCGGTGCCGGCTACGATCTCGCCGGAGTGAACATTGACCCAGCGCCCGTTGCGGATGACGAGATCGGCGGGTTTCCTGCCCATGGCGACATCGACCAGATGCGTTGCCATTTCAGTCCATGGTCTGGGTTTGCTGCCCGACGGCGTGTTCGCCATGAAGCGACTCCTGTTTGCCCGACTGTGCCAAGCCGCCACGGTTTTGACCAGCCTTACACTTTCTCCCGATTGTTCCAAGACCGACGGAGAGCGTAAATCGGCCGCACAGAAATGCGATTCCGTTTTGCCGCAAATCGGGTTACCGTGCCTGCCAGGATCTTCCAGCTCTTCGTTCGGGCAGTTCGATGCGTCGCCTAATGCTTGCAAGTGTCGGTTTTCTTGCCGCTCTGGCCGCACCGGCTTTCGCAGCCGAACCTGTGGCCGATGTGCCGATGACCGCCCCCGGTTTCGACTGGACCGGCTACTATGCCGGCCTGCAAGGCGGTTATGGCTGGGGCAGTTCCGACATCTCGGGAACCGAGGGCGAGCCGTTTGCCGCCTCGCCAGACCTCGACGGCGGTTTCGTCGGTGGCCATGTCGCCGGTCTGTGGCAATTCGACGAGGCTGTGCTCGGCGCCGAAGCAGAGCTTAACTATTCCTCGGCAAAGGGCGCCGAAGAACTGGGTGCGGGAAATCTGCTCGGCACGGATGTCAAGTGGTTCGGTTCCATCAATGCCAAGGCCGGCTATGCGATGGATCGGTTCCTGATCTACGGCATCGGCGGCGTCGCCTTTGCCGGCATCGAAACCTCCCAAGATGCCGGTACTTCGTTCGACAACACGCGAACCAGCATAGGCTGGACGGTTGGGGCCGGCGTCGACTATGCGCTGACCGACAGGTTCGTCGTCGGGGCGCAGTATCGCTACTATGATTTCAGTAAGGAGCATTTTGATGCGCCGGACGATTTTCTCGATCGCGACCAGAATGTGAAGCTGAATACGGTCGGCATCAATCTGAGCTACAAGTTCTGAGCCCCATCGCCGCGCCCGGTCACCGGGCAGGATCATGCTCGATCTCGCATGGTCCGCGACGGCAATTCTACGGCAATTCCAAGGACTGAGGGGCCGGCGTCCCCAGTGGGCGGGGGGATGGGTTGGGCCTGGTAGACGCCGGCCTCGACGGATCAGATCCGCCGCGCAGACACCGTATCATTGCCTGCGGCGCGCGGAATTGCGTGATCGCACCAGTATCACCATGCCCGCTTGTCTGAACGTCACCGGCGCAGCACTTGATGCCGCGTGCCGTTTATGATCCTGCCCTCGCACGCAGGCGCGCGTCCGCCATCGCAGTACCCGCGCCCGATCGCGCAGTGAACACTCAAAGAATTGCAGCGAGAAAAGAGCCATCGAACCCGCAAGTGCGGACGAAGGTCCAAGAACATCAGCAAGACCTTGGTCCGAATACCTACAGCAGAGGTCCGATCAGCTCTCCTGCAAGGAACGTACTCGCATTCCTTTCATTTGTTGAACGGGTGCAGCAATGGTCCTTCATGTGCCCACGAGAGCAGGGTTGCCATCATTGCACCCTCAACCCCCTGCTCAGTTCGCAGGCAGAAAGCTCAAATCGAGATCTCGTGCGGCTTGAGCTGTCGTGAAACTACCCCGAGGGATCTGGAATGGAGAAACACTTATGAAAGCGATTTTTCTGACAAGTGCCATGGCGCTCGTTTTCGTTGCAATGCCGGTTGTCGCTTCGGCGGCAGAAGCCGACGTCGTCATCAAAACCCATCGCCATCATCACCGTCACGTGGCAGTGATCAACGATCAGGGCCAGCGCCTCCATCATCGGCGCCATGGCACGGTGGCTTTCTATGACCAAGGTCGCCGGCATCATCGCCGCGACACCGTCGTCATAACGGGCTCAACTGAACGCCGTCACCACCGGCGTCACCCAGTGGTGATCTACGACAGCAACGACTAATATTGTGCAATCCGGCCCGGCTGATCGCCAACCCTGCCGGGCCGTGCCCGCGAGCGGCGGACCGACAACAAGGGAAGGAAGCCAGGCGGGTCTTCCCTGTTGAAAATGAGTGCTTAATCGCAGCCCGGGTATGAGAGGCCGGTCGTGCTCTCCAGCTTGAGCTTCTGGTCCCTCAAGAGGGCGCCAGTAAAAAATAAACGCCGGCGACCAGTGTCGATGTCAAACAAATCGCCATTGCCACGACCACCTTGGTCGCGAACCGCTCGGCTCTCGCGCAAAGCGCGTCAGCAAAATCGTCGCTCTGGATACTTTTCAAGAGCGGCTTGGTGTCGACGCCAGCCATGTGATTGTCGTTGTCGGGGATTGTGACACGGTCACGGCCATCAGTTTTGATGGAACCAGGGGTCATGCTTTGCCTCACGAAGCGTCGGATTGACATCAGCCACCGTTCGACGGAGCTGCCGGATTCGCCGATGCGGACGGCACTTTGGCTTTGGGAGCGTCAATCTTGACGCCAAATATTTTTTCCGCCTGCCAGAACAATGGCCACGGCAGCGCTGCCGCCAGAATTTACCACAGCGGGGCCGGCTGCCATGATCGGCCTCCAGTTGAAGATCATTAGCAAACGCAACGCACGCTTCCTACCGGCGGTTCCACTGCTGGGGCTTGGGTCCTATTGAACATGCGACCAAAGTCAGATCGTGGCGCGCAAAAGGCCCAAACCCACGGTTGTTTGGAACCCACGCGTCTAAGAGCGATTGCCTGACAGGCCATTGAACGATGGTTCCCCTGATCGATGGCCAGCATTGGGAGCCCTTGCCAACCCTGGCAATCCTTCGGGCGCCACCGCGCTTCGCGTCAAGCCCAACGAGAGAGAAAGGAAGCAACAATGAGAACCGATCTTACAACCGTCGTAGCGGGATTCCTGCTGCTTGCCGGCATCGGTGCCGCCGCCGCACAGGATGTGGTCATTCAGCCGCAGGACGAAACCGTCATACAAGAATACGTAAAGAAACAGCCTCTGGCCTCAGTCAAGATTCCCGGCGTTGAGCTCAATGTCGGGACCGCCCTGCCCGATACAGTCGAGCTTCATGAAATTCCCAACGTCAAATATCGCTATGTCGTCGTGGACAATCACACCGTCGTCGTGGATCCCGGCACACGCAAGATCGTAAAGATTATCCAGTGAGCGCTTGAACGCCACGATCCGCCGTTTCAGGTCGGCGGATCGTGGCAACGTTCGCCGAGGGCCCATAGCCGACGGCGCGCCTCGGCGCACGGTCGCCGAGCCGCCGCTAGAAGACCCGGGTGGCACCCGTTGGTGGCGGCTAGGCTCTGCAGAGCATTGAAGTAGAGTTAAGGTGGTGCGGACGACGGGAATCGAACCCGTACGATCAGAGATCGAGGGATTTTAAGTCCCTTGCGTCTACCAATTCCGCCACGTCCGCGCGCCTTTCGTTTCAACTACCTAGGCGATCTCGTCAATTAGGGCCATGCAGTCCCAAAAAAGCGTTGTGCAAAACACGTTCGTTTTCATTCGCCCCGCACCGATTCTTCGTCCCGCAGGGGCGACCGGTATCGGTCAAACAGCGATCGGATGGAGCTTCAGATGCTGGATCAGGATGATGGTCTTGGCGTCGATGATGCGGCCATCGGCAATGCCGGCCAGAGCCTCGTCGAGCGGCATTTCCAGCACCTCGATGTCCTCGCCTTCGTCCGCTGCGCCGCCACCGGCCGAAATGCGGTCGGCGGGCGAATAGAGGGCGGTGAAGAACCAGAGCCGCTCGGTGACGCTGCCTGGGCTCATGTAGGGCGAAAACAGCCGCTCCACATGGTTCAGCCGATAGCCGAGCTCTTCCTCCGCCTCCTTGCGGATGCAGGTCTCCGGATCGTTTTCGTCGAGCAGTCCCGCGCAGGCCTCGACCAGCGGCTCGCGGTGGCCGGTGACATAGGCGGGATAGCGGAACTGGCGCACTAGGAGCACGGTCGAACGATGGGGATCATAGGGCAGGATCACCGCGCCATCGCCGCGATCGTAAGTCTGGCGGATTTGTGTCTCCCATTGTCCGTCGCGGCGACGGTAGTCGAGGACGGTCTTCTTCAGAACCGCCCAGTCGTCGGATAGGATTTCTTCAGAACGGATGCGGATACGATCTTCCATCGGCTGCCTCCACGTTGCCCGGGAGGCGTAGCCGCGAACCAGCGTTCACGCAATCGGGGCAGCGGTTGGTCCAGCAAGCATTTCACTCTCTCGTGTGTGGCATGGCGGCGATCGATCGCCTAAATAGCGCATCCTATTCCCGGAGTTTCGTTCATGACCACATCGCTTTTCCAGCCGATCACGCTCGATGGCTTGAGCTTTCCCAACCGCATCGCCGTCGCGCCGATGTGCCAGTATTCGGCCGAGGACGGCTCGGCGAGCGACTGGCATCTCCACCACTGGATGAACCTGGCAATGTCCGGCGCCGGCATGGTGACGGTCGAGATGACCGATGTCGAGCGGCGTGGCCGCATCAGCCATGGCTGCCTCGGCCTCTATTCCGAAGACAATGAAGCCGCTGCGCGCCGCGCCCTGGACGCAGCAAGGCGCGTGGCCGCACCCGGCACCAAATTCGGCACTCAGCTTGCCCATGCCGGCCGCAAGGCCTCGAACCGCAAGCCTTGGGAGGGCGGCGGACCGCTGCAGCCGAACGAGGATCCCTGGCAGACCGTCTCGGCTTCGGCAATCGCCTACGATACCGGCTGGAACGTGCCGCGAGCGCTGGAGGAAGAGGAGATCCTCCAGCTCATCGAGCGGTTCGCCGAGGCGGCGAGGCGGGCCGAACGCGCGGGCTTCGACTTCATCGAGCTGCACGCGGCGCACGGCTACCTGATCTTCCAGTTCCTGTCGCCGCTCTCCAACCAACGCACGGACAGCTGGGGCGGCTCGCTGGAAAACCGCATGCGTCTTGTCGTCGAGATCGCCAAGGCGGTGAAAAAGGCAGCGCCAAAACTGATGCTGGGCGCCCGGCTGTCGGTCAAGGATTGGGTCGATGGCGGTTTCGACGTCGAGGATGCGATCGAAGTGGCGAAAGCGCTGAAGGCCGAAGGCGTCGCTTATCTCTGTTGCTCGAGCGGCGGCAATTCGCCCTTGCAGAAACTGCCCTCCGGCCCCGGCTATCAGGTACATCTGGCGGAAGCCGTGCGCAGGGGCGCCGGCATCCCTACCCGCGCGGTCGGTCTGATCGACGATCCCAAGCAGGCAGAGGCGATCATCGCCGAAGGCCGCGCCGACATGGTTGCGCTGGCGCGCGCCTTCCTCGCCGACCCGCGCTGGGGGTGGCGAGCGGCCGCCACGTTCAGCGAGACGATCCATCCCGCGCCGCAGCTCGCGCGCTCGGTGACGACGATGCAGCACTGGATGAAGGCGGCGGACTGAGCGACCCTTCCGAGAAGGGCGGAACGCGTCGTCGGACGACCGCCGCAATAGAGCTTCCAAGGAGGTTTGGGACGTTTGGGCGCAGGCTGAGGACACGGTTGCAACCAAATTGACTGCTTTGCGTTGCGGCCATGATGGACAACAAGCCTTTTGAAACACCGGTCGTGGTCGAACTCGGCCATGTCGGCAAATATCGCCACATCCGCAGTACCCAGGAGGCGGCGGAGTGCCTGATGACGGTTTGGCCGCTCAATCGCGGCCCCCGTCATCGTGATGCTCTCGACACTTGCCTCAAAGTGCTGGAAGGTTATCGTTCGACAGCGGATGCGCGCCGGGCCCTTATCGAAGCCGCCAAGGAATCGGAAGTGCTGGTGCCAGACGACAAGCTGTCCGACGACCGCCTGCATTGAGCGGACGGACCTTTAAACCGGAGGTTATTGATGGCGAAGCTGACTTACAAGATCGTCGAGCATGACGGCGGCTGGGCCTACAAGGTCGGAGCGACCTTCTCGGAGACGTTTCCCACGCATCAGGACGCGTTGCGGGCCGCCGAGATCGCTTCAGCCGAGCAGCAGGTCGCGGGGTCGACGGACGGCATCCAGTACGAGGATGCCGACGGCAAATGGCATGAGGAACTGGCTGATGGACGCGACCGGCCGCAGACCGAGGTTTCCGACTGATCTTTCAGCCCAAAGCCCGATCGCCCCAAAGGCCGGCCGCCCCGGAGCGCCGACCGCGGACGTCGGGAGAGAAAACGCCCTACGGTCAGCAGGGAAACTTACGGCTGATTATTTGCCGCAGTACTGGTCATTGACGTTGCCTTGAGCATTGGCGTCCGGACCTGGAGTGTTGTGAGCACATGGGCCCATCCCACCGGTATTGCCTTGGGTGCTCAACCCGGAGCCGTATGCGTTGATGCTCCCGGTGGTGCTCTGGTCGATGGCTGATGAATCCTCATTGCCGAACAGCGACCAATTGTTCCACCAACTGTCATGGTTGTAATACCTGCCGTCCGTCGACTGCGCCATCGCCGATGTGGCAAGACCGGCCGTCAGAACGAATGCCGCGAAAAGTTTTTTGTACATTGGATCACTCCGTTTTGTCTTCGTCGCCTTGGGTGCGACACGGGGCAAACCAGTCATCAGCCGAATGGTTCCTTGAATTCCTTGTGAAGCGTCGGTGAAGCGACGATCCACGGCGTGGACCACAAGCATCGCCAGCAGGAGCAACGCCGGCAGGCACCGGCGGCACAACGATCAGCCGTGCAGCTTCGCGGCGATTTCGGCGACGCGCCCGCCCTGGAACTTCGCGCCTTCGAGTTCCTGCGCCGAAGGCTGGCGCGAACCGTCGCTGTCGCTTGTGGTGGTCATGCCGTAGGGCGCCCCCCCACGCACGACATCGTTGCCCATCTGAGCCTGATAGGCATAGGACAGGGGAACGATGATCATGCCGTGGTGCTGAAGCATGGCCTGGGTGCTGATCAGCGCCAGTTCCGCGCCGCCGTGCTGGGTCGCGGTCGAAGACATCACCGAGCCGATCTTGTTGATCAGCGCGCCCTTGACCCATAGCGGGCCGGTCTGGTCGAAGAAGTTCTTCAGTTGCGCGCACATCATTCCGTAACGCGTCGAGGCGCCGACGATGATCGCGTCATAGTCGCTCAGTTCCAGCGGGCTGGCGATCGCCGCTTCCTGGTCGAGCTTGTAGTGGGCGGCCTTGGCGACCGCTTCGGGCACGAGTTCGGCGACGCGCTTGATGGTCACCTCGGCACCGGCTTCGCGCGCGCCTTCGGCTGCGGCCTTGGCCATCTGCTCCATGTGACCCCAGCTCGAATAGTAGAGAACAAGTACTTTCGCCATTTGCGTCTCCTTGACGTGATGATCCTCGCCCGCCCCAGCCACGCCAGGGTACTTAGGGCGCCAATATTCGGGGAATACCGCGTATGCGGGCACAGTTTGTTCACCGGTCGGATGGCATTGCCGCTGGCCGCGTGCCGCGCTATTTCAGGCGACCCGTTTTTGCCGGAGCCATCGATGTCCGAAATCGTTACCGCCGCCATGCTCGTCATCGGCGATGAGATCCTGTCCGGCCGCACCAAGGACAGGAATATCGGCCATCTGGCTGACATCATGACGGCCATCGGCATCGACCTGAAGGAGGTGCGCATCGTTCCCGATGAGGAAGACGAGATTGTCGCCGCGGTAAATGCGGTGCGGGCCCGCTATACCTATGTGTTCACAACCGGCGGCATCGGCCCGACCCATGACGACATCACAGCCGATTCGATTGCCAAGGCCTTCGGCGTGCCGTGCGAATACGATGCCAAGGCCTATGCCCTGCTGGAAGCAAGCTATGCCGCTCGCGGCATCGAATACACCGAGGCCCGCAAGCGCATGGCCCGAATGCCGCGCGGCGCCGACCATATCGACAATCCGGTGTCGGTCGCGCCCGGATTCCGCATCGGAAATGTCCACGTGATGGCGGGCGTGCCCTCGATCTTCCAGGCCATGCTCGACAATGTCGTGCCGACGCTGAAAGCCGGCACGAAAATGCTGTCGGCAGCGGTGCATTGCCCGTTCGGCGAAGGTCTCGTCGGCGGGCCGCTGGGCGAGATCCAGAAAGCGCATCCGGACACGATCATCGGCTCCTATCCGAAATACGGCGACGGCAAGTTCTGGACCGAACTGGTGGTCCGTGCCCGCAGCCAGCAGGCCCTGGACGCTGCGCGCGCCGATGTCGAGGCGATGGTGGCCGGCTTTGCCAGCAGCGCGAGCTGATCCGGTCCAGGCCGGAACCAAGCACAACGCGGCGACGTTCCTTGCCGCGGGCGGATCGCTCGCAAAATGAGGGGATCACCATGCGCTTCAAGACCATCGTCGCCATTCTGCAGAACGAGCAGGACGCGGAGCGCGTGCTCGACTTCGCCATTCCGCTTGCCGGCCGCTTCCAGAGCCATCTGATCGGCATCCACGCCGAAGCGCTTCCGGTGCCCTACACGTCGGCCACCGGCTTTCCCGACACCGAGTTCCTGCAGGTTTCGGCCGACATGAACCGCGAACGGGCCGAAAAGCTGCGGGCCGCGTTTCTCAGGCATATCGAGAATTCCGGCCTGTCCTTCGAATGGCACAGCCTGGAGAGTTTTTCCGGCGACAGCGCCCTGACCGGCATTTCAAGCGTGCGTGCCGCCGACCTGATCATCGCCGCGCAGCGCGAGACGGGCGGCGATGCGAGCGCCGACGTCGACACACTGGTCTACGACGCCGGACGGCCGGTGCTGGTAGTGCCGCACCTGGGTCCACTGATCACCACCTTCAAGCGTGTGCTGCTTGCCTGGAACGGCAGCAAGGAGGCCGCACGCGCCGCCTTCGATGCGCTGCCCTTCATCATCGAGGCCGACAAAACCGACATTCTGGTCATCGATCCGCCGGACACGCTCGATGAACGCCCCGAGGCCGCCGGAGCGGAAATCGCTTCCGCCTTGTCGCGTCATGGCGCCAGCGTGAGTGTCTCGGTGCAGAGATCGGGCGGCACCTCGGTCGACGAGGTGATCCAGACCAGGATCGCGGAGACCGGCGCCGATTTGCTGGTGCTTGGCGCCTACAGCCACTCGTGGCTGCGCCAGCTCCTGTTCGGCGGAGTGACGCGCTCCGTGCTGCGCACCGCGCCGGTGGCGGCTTTCCTGTCGCGGTAAGTTCACAGTGTCGTTTGCGGCCGCTCTTGCCAAGCGCGAGGTTTTCCAGTTACTTCCGCGCGCATTCCCCTGTTTTCTGCGCGCGACCGCGCGTGCTGCGGAGTGCGCGAAAGATGTCCCTTCCCGAAAAAGCCTTTCCGGTCTCGTGGGACCAGTTCCACCGCGATGCGCGCGCGCTCGCCTGGCGGCTTGCCGGCACCAACAAGGCGCAATGGAAAGCGATCGTCTGCATCACGCGCGGCGGCCTGGTGCCCGCGGCGATCATCTCGCGGGAGCTCGGCATCCGCGTTATCGAGACGGTCTGCGTCGCCTCCTATCATGACTACAGCAGCCAGGGGCAGCTGCAGGTGCTGAAGGAGGTCACGCCGGCCCTGCTTGCCGACGACGGCGCGGGCGTGCTGATTATCGACGACCTGACCGACACCGGCAAGACGGCTGGCATCGTGCGCGCCATGATGCCGAAGGCGCATTTCGCCACCGTCTACGCCAAACCGAAGGGGCGACCGCTGGTCGATACTTTCGTCACCGAGGTCAGCCAGGATACCTGGATCTATTTTCCCTGGGACATGGGCTTCACCTACCAGAAGCCGATCGCCGACGATCACGCCGGCTGATTCGCGGCAAGCAACCTGCTGCAAATCGAGCCGCAGGGAAGTCTCATCCACTAGGCAAAGGGTCTCGCGAGGCTGGCTGGCGCGCGGAAATCGGCGTCTATTGGCGAAAATCGGCCATCCTGATGAAAGTTTTTACTTTTATTGCCGACAATTGGCCGTAAGATTCGTGAGACGGCAAACGATTCTGGAGGCTGGGGCTAGCTTCTCCGATGCTGACGAGGCCAACGACGCACAACCATCTGGCCGAAAGGGTCCGGCGACTCTTCGGCACCGCGCCGTGCCGTCTGCAGGTAGCCGCCCTGCCCTGGCGCGAAACCGGAAACAGCGTCGAGATCATGCTGATTACCAGCCGCGATACCGGCCGCTGGGTGCTTCCGAAGGGCTGGCCTGAAGCCAGGGAGCCGCTTTGCGAAGCCGCGGCGCGCGAGGCTGTCGAGGAAGCCGGACTGCGCGGGACGATCTCGCATCTCGAGGCCGGCCGCTACTTCTACGCCAAGGCCCTGGCCTCCGGCGAGGAAGTGCCGTGCGAGGTATTGGTGTTCCCGCTGCATGTCGACAAGGTCGCCGACCATTGGAAGGAAAAACGCTCCCGCACCCGCAAATGGGTCAGTTCGAGCGAAGCGGTGCGCATGGTCAACGAACCGGATCTTTGCCAGATCATCGCCTATTTCTGCGCCGACCCGCGTCGGTTTGCCTGAACCGGGACCGGCCGCGCCACCAAGCAGCTCGGACGGGGGCGCCTGCGGCGTGAATGCTTTTCTAATGAAGACGTAATAGGATCTGATCCGATCCTGGCGTTTTACCGATGACAAATCCCGCAAATCCCAATCCAGAGAGATCCGACGAGCACAAGCGCGAGCATCGCCAGCGCGTGCTCAAGGGCGGCACGATCATCACGGGCATCTCGAATTCGGAAGTTGGCTGCACGCTGCGCAATCAAAATGAAGGTGGCGCCGAACTCAAGGTTCCGCCCGAAGCAACGATTCCGGATCATTTCCTTCTCTATGTGCCCGTCGACGGCATCGGCTATCGATGCGAGGTCCGCTGGCGCCGCAACGGCCGGATCGGGGTGCACTTCACCGGAACCGAGCCGAAGCCCAGGACGCATTACGGCTGATCCGCGACGTCGGATGCGCCAGATGGTCTGTGCCTGGATCACGCCCCGGAGCCGTCGCGAAGCCTGACAAGCGCGTCTTTGTCCCCTCGGCCGGGGGCTACCGCGGCAGCTCCATTCTATCCCCGTTATCCACATGTGTGACACACAAGATGTTGAGGTCACAAAAGCTACGCAAACGAATCCTTGACGGCGCAAAACGAGTCGCCTTTTATAGGCCATGCGCTCCTGTTGAGAGCGCGACCGGAAAGTTCTGAGCCCGGTCTTTTTCCCGGATTATGTGCGTTTTTCCCCACATTTCCGCCTGTTTACGAGGCTGGCGGAAGCGTTGGGATTGTGGGGGCGTGGGCGATAAAAGGGAGAATTGTCGGACTGGAATAAATTGTCTGTTAACACTATATTTAGTGTTTGCAGGCAGGTTCGACGCTAGATAATGTGAATTTCCCTCGAGTGAGGGAATCGGAAAAAATCAGTTTTGAGGGACCCGCGGGTTCGTCGGTGAGTTGGACAGGCGCTTCGCAAGAAGTTTGACCAGCAAGGCGGACGAAGACCGCGAAAATGGAGAGCCGGCCGTTTTCGAACGCCGGCAGACGGCGGACATGCGCGTTTCGCATTGGGAGCAGAAATCTCCTGACGAAAGCGCTATATATAGACAAAAGGGACCGGACAATGCGCATCGAGCGTCGTTTCACCAGACAGGGACAATCGGCTTACGCGGAGATCGAATTCCGCAAGGCGCTCTCCGAGATCAAGAATCCGGATGGCTCGGTGGTGTTCCGCTTGGACAATATCGACGTGCCGGCGCAATTCTCCCAGGTCGCCGCCGACATCCTGGCGCAGAAATATTTCCGCAAGGCCGGCGTCCCCGCGCGGCTGAAGAAGGTCGAGGAGAACGATGTTCCCTCCTTCCTGTGGCGCTCCGTCGCCGACGAGGCCGAACTTGCCAAGCTGCCGGAAGCCGAGCGCTACGGGTCCGAGATCGACGCCCGCCAGGTCTTCGACCGGTTGGCCGGCACCTGGACCTATTGGGGCTGGAAGGGCGGCTATTTCAAGTCGGAGGAAGACGCGCGCGCCTTCCGCGACGAGCTTGCCTACATGCTTGCCACCCAGCGCGTGGCGCCGAACTCGCCGCAATGGTTCAACACCGGCCTGCACTGGGCCTATGGCATAGACGGCCCGAGCCAGGGCCACTTCTATGTCGACCCGTTCACCGGCAAGCTGACCAAGTCGAAATCCTCCTACGAGCACCCGCAGCCGCATGCCTGCTTCATCCAGGGCGTGCAGGACGACCTCGTCAATGAGGGCGGCATCATGGATCTGTGGGTGCGCGAGGCGCGCCTGTTCAAATACGGCTCGGGCACCGGCTCCAATTTCTCGCTGCTGCGCGGCGAGGGCGAAAAGCTGTCCGGCGGCGGCCGTTCGTCCGGCCTGATGAGCTTCCTCAAGATCGGCGACCGCGCCGCGGGCGCCATCAAGTCGGGCGGCACGACGCGCCGCGCCGCCAAGATGGTCATCGTCGACGCCGATCACCCCGACATCGAGGAATTCATCGACTGGAAGGTCAATGAAGAGCAGAAGGTCGCCTCGCTGGTGACCGGCTCCAAGATCGTCAAGAAGCATCTCGAAGCGATCATGAAGGCCTGCGTCAACTGCGAAGGCCATGACGACGACTGCTTCGACCCCGCCGTCAACACCGCACTGAAGCGCGAGATCAAGGCGGCCAAAAAGGACGCGGTGCCGGAGAACTATATCTACCGCGTCATCCAGTTCGCCAAGCAGGGCTACACCTCGATGTCGTTCAAGACCTACGACACCGACTGGGATTCCGACGCCTACCTCACCGTGTCGGGCCAGAACTCCAACAATTCGGTGTCGCTGAAGGACAATTTCCTGCGCGCCGTCGAGGATGATGCCGACTGGCATCTCACCGCCCGCAAGGACGGCAAGGTGCTGAAGACGCTGAAGGCCAGGGATCTCTGGGAAAAGATCGGCTACGCCGCTTGGGCATCCGCCGATCCGGGCCTGCACTTCAACACGACGATGAACGACTGGCACACCTGCGCATCCGCCGGTGCGATCCGGGCATCCAACCCGTGCTCGGAATACATGTTCCTCGACGACACGGCCTGCAATCTCGCCTCGATCAATCTGCTCCCCTACCGCAATGCCGACGGCACGATCGACATCGCTGCCTATGAGCATACGGTGCGGCTATGGACCATCGTGCTGGAAATCTCGGTCATGATGGCGCAGTTCCCGTCGAAGGAGATCGCCAAGCTCTCCTACGACTACCGCACGCTGGGCCTCGGCTATGCCAATATTGGCGGCCTGTTGATGACCTCGGGCATTCCCTACGATTCCGATGAGGGCCGCGCCATCTGCGCCGCGCTCACCGCCGTCATGACCGGCACCGCCTACGCCACCTCGGCCGAGATGGCGTCCGAGCTCGGCGCCTTCCCCGATTACGACCGCAATGCGCAGAACATGCTGCGCGTCATGCGCAATCATCGCCGCGCCGCCTATGGCGACAAGGACGGCTACGAGAAGCTGGCCGTCAACCCGGTGCCGCTGGTCGCTTCCGACCTCAAGCAGCAGGAGCTGGCGACGCACGCCAAGGCTGCCTGGGACCGTGCCATCGAACTCGGCGAGGAGCATGGCTATCGCAACGCGCAGGCGACCGTGATCGCGCCGACCGGCACGATCGGTCTGGTCATGGATTGCGACACAACCGGCATCGAGCCCGACTTCGCGCTGGTGAAGTTCAAGAAGCTCGCCGGCGGCGGCTATTTCAAGATCATCAACCGCGCCGTGCCGGAAGCGCTGCGCACGCTGGGCTATTCGGAAAGCCAGATCGCCGAGATCGAGGCCTACGCCGTCGGCCACGGCAATCTCAACCAGGCGCCCGGCATCAACCCCGGCTCGCTCAAGGCCAAGGGCTTCACCGACGACAAGATCGCGGCGCTCAACGCGGCGCTGAAGTCGGCCTTCGACATCAAGTTCGTCTTCAACCAGTGGACGCTCGGCGCCGACTGGGTGAAGGAGACCTTTGGCTTCACCGACGAGCAGCTCAACGACTTCTCGTTCGAGATGCTGCCGGCACTGGGCTTCTCCAGGAAGGACATCGAAGCCGCCAACATCCATGTCTGCGGTGCGATGACGCTCGAGGGAGCGCCCTTCCTCAAGGCCGAACACCTCCCCGTGTTCGATTGCGCCAGCCCCTGCGGCAAGATCGGCAAGCGCTCGCTGTCGATCAACAGCCACATCCAGATGATGGCGGCGGCACAGCCTTTCATTTCCGGCGCCATTTCCAAGACCATCAACATGCCGAATGACGCCACGGTGGAGGACGCCAAGAACGCCTACATGCTGTCGTGGAAGCTGGCGCTGAAGGCCAACGCGCTCTACCGCGACGGCTCGAAGCTCTCGCAGCCGCTCAATGCCTCGCTGCTCGCCGATGGCGAGGAGGACGAGGACGAGGCGATCGAACAGCTGGTCGCCGCGCCTGCCGCGCAGCGTGCGGTGCAGGTCACCGAAAAGATCGTCGAGCGCGTCGTCGAGCGTCTCTACCGCGACCGCGAGAAACTCCCGAACCGCCGCAAGGGGTATACGCAGAAGGCGGTCGTCGGCGGCCACAAGGTCTACCTGCGCACCGGCGAGTTCGACGACGGTCGTCTCGGCGAGATCTTCATCGACATGCACAAGGAAGGCGCTGCCTTCCGGGCGATGATGAACAATTTTGCCATCGCCATCTCGCTCGGCCTGCAATATGGCGTGCCGCTGGAGGAATTTGTCGAAGCCTTCACCTTCACCAAGTTCGAGCCGGCCGGCATGGTGCAGGGCAATGACGCGATCAAGAACGCGACGTCGATCCTCGACTACGTGTTCCGCGAACTTGCGGTCTCTTATCTCAACCGCCACGACCTCGCCCATGTCGACCAGTCGGATTTTGACAAGACGGCACTTGGCCGCGGCATCACCGAAGGCAAGGCCACGCCGTTCTCCAAGGGCCTTTATCGCGGTGCCTCGCCGGTCAAGCTGGTGTCGGGCGCCGAGCCTAAGGGATTTGGCGGGTCTGGCCCGGCCACGGCCCCTGCCCGCGTGGCGCCGACGGCCTTCTCTGGCTCCAACGTGCTGGCGCTGAAGCCGGCGAGCGACGAGGCCATCGCCTACAAGCGCGACTATGAGGAACGCGCCAGGGAACTGGTCGAGGACATCGCCGAGGAGGAAGCCGAGGCTTCGGGTGCCGAGGGGCTGTTCTCCAACGCCGCCGCGCACGAAGCCGCGGAAGCCAAGGCGCTCGCCGCCACCCGGCGCCAGCAATCGCTGATGCAGGGCTATACCGGCAACGAATGCTCCGAGTGCCACAACTTCACCATGGTGCGGAACGGTACCTGCGAGAAGTGCGATACGTGTGGAAGCACGAGCGGGTGCAGCTGAGAATCTGAAGCGCTAGTAAAACGCAGCATTTTGGCCCGATCGTACGATCGGGCCGAAATGGCAAAGGGAACAAAAAGGGTACATCGTATAAGGAAGTCTTTATGTGACATCCCCGAAACACCAAAGGCCAATCCTTCCGGATCGGCCTTTGGTGCCGCGAATAAGCCGAAGCCCACGCGGGGCGACGAGATCAGAATCCCATCTCCTATGACAAGGTTACTATATGGAGATTCTGATCTAAGAGTCGAGAAGGCATCGGCAGCTAGTGTGACTTTAACGGCTCCCGGAAAGGGCTTTTTCGTTATGAAAATTGAACCCAGAATTAGCGCTAGTAAATTGGTTGAGTATTGTTTCGCTCGCTCCACTCGGCGAACTGCGATCATTGAAGACATCATCAGACCTAAGAACTTCCTCCTCGACACCCGCTACAACGAGATTGAACGTGCAATGATGCATTTCATTGAAACTCACGGGCAGGATGACAGCCGACTGTTCCAGCTCGACAGGGCCTTGTTGTCGCGCCAACCTGCCACCTCGCACGATGAACAAAGGCTTCTCACAGCTCACGATGCTATCGAACTTTGCCGTACTATGAGCTTGGCCAAGCTACCTACTGCTGCCAAATTAACCGGCGTTTCCGATAGCCAGCCAAAATTCCTTCTTGCCGGTGTCTCTATTAGCGTTCGACCGACAAACTCGGTCAAGATACCACAGGCAGGAAGGAGGGAATTTGGCTTCGGCTTGATCAAACCTTATCTCTCCAAAACACTACCATTGTCGCCAGAAACTTCGGCGCTGCATGGAGCGCTTCTCCATTGGTACGCGGAGAAATGTTTCGGGGATGCCGGAGAACCACGCGCCGAACTTTGTTTTGTGGTTGATGTGTTTGCCCAAAAGACTTTCGCTGCACCCGGTAGCTTCAACCAACGCAGGAAGCTGCTGGCAGCTTCCTGCCAAGAGATCGCGGACAGGTGGCAGTCAATTCGGGCGAGACTAATTACTGACGAAGAAGCTAGCCGGAAACGCCATTAATAGCCTTGGTGCTGCAGTAGTTCTTGGTGCTGCTCGCCTTCGCCCCTTGATGTGGCAAAGGGTGAGCAGCGCCAGGAACAGCATGAAACTTTTAGGCAGCTTTGAACGAGGACTGTATGCGCTACGCCGTAGCGATTGAAAAAGCAGGCGATAATTTCTCAGCTTATGTGCCGGATTTGCCCGGCTGCATCGCGACGGGTACGAGCGTATCTGAGGTGAAAAACGAGATTCACACCGCAATACCCTTCCACATCGAGGGTTTGCAAGCCGACGGGCTGGACGTGCCGAAGGCGTCAGCTTTGCGGAATATGTAGAGGCATAGTCGATATCCAGGCACTGCTCAACACGGCGCTTAAAGACCTTCTTGCGAGCGAGGAGCAACTGGCCGGAGCAAGTAGATTAAAAAGGCACCAGGAAGGGGTGAACGATCGGCGCGCGTTTCAATCCGCGTCGGCCACCGTCTGCCGGCCGCCGGCCCAGGCGCGCCATTGGCGCTCGTCGCCGTGGAAGACGTTGAGGTCGATGCGGCCGGTGACGCCATGCGATAGGCCGGAGCCGGAATATTGCCAGAACAGCCATTTGCGGCCGGGATAGACCTTTGAGGGGTGCTGCGCCACGGCGCGCAGCCAGAATGAATAATCGAGGAATTCGCCCCGAAGATTGTCGCGGTAGAAATCGGGCGCCGTGTAGATGATGGGTCGCTGGCCGTAATGGCGCTCAAGCTTGTCCATCAACACCCGCATCTTCTCCAGCACCTTTTCGCGCGACGGGCGCCGCTTGCAGCTGGATTCGCCGTTCCATTCGACGTCAATCACCGGCGGCAAGGCGCCCTCGACCCTGGGCACGTTGCGGATGAACCAGTCGGCCTGCTCGCCGGCGGTGCGGCACCAGTAGAAGAAGTGATAGGCGCCGCGCTTCAGCCCTGCGGCGTCGGCGTTGCGCCAATTCCTGGTGAACATCGGATCGAGATGGTCGCCGCCGTCGGTCGCTTTGATATAGGCGAAATTGGCGCCCTGGGCGCGCAGCTTCTCCCAGTTGACGTTGCCTTGCCAGCGCGACACGTCGACGCCATGCACGGCAAGGTGTCGCGGCGAAGAGCGGCCGAAATTGATCGGCTTGGCATCGCGAAAGCCGTAGCGCGTGACAGGCCCGGCCAGCATCGGAGGTGCCGCCCGTGACAAGAGCTTCGGCGGCGATACAAGCGCCGCCGGCTCGACGACCGGCGGCTCGACGCTGTCCGGCAGGTCGGGCGCCAGAAACGCCACCGTCTCTTCCTCCGCCAGGCCATAGGGCCGGACATTCTCGTCCACCGGCGTGGCTTCCGCCACCCTCCGTTCGGCTGCCATTCTCCGTTCGGCCTTGGTCACTGGGGCGGATGCGATCGGCGCGCTTGGTCGCACCACCGAGTTGGTGATCTCGTTCGACGGCTTCTGGATGTCCAGCGCGTCCATGCCGGATGTCGATGAGCAGCCGGCAAGGCACAGCGTTGCGATCACGAAACTGATGGCGCCTGGTAACCGCATCTGGACCTGTACTCAAACACAACAGACCGAAGGCAACGGCCGACGGACAAACCAAGTCTAGTTATGAACGAGAAATTACCAATAAAGATTGAATCAAGTTTTTAAGCATGTTGGGCACGGTTCCGAGTGTCGGCCGTGCGCGACGACAAGCGCAATCTACGCCTGCCCATCCTATCGCCTGAAGACGCCGATCATCGGCCCCAGGTTCCAGTAGTCGTCATTGCGGCCGATGGCCGGCGCGAGCAGGCTCGATATCGACCCGTCGAGGAACAGCGCATTGTCGCAGCCGAGCCCGTCGCGAAACAGGCGTGCGAATGTATGGAATGTCACCGTGCCATTCGAAATGGCGAAGACGGCGACACCGTCCCTTCGCACCCCGACACCGTCGCGCGTCTTGCGCGAGGTGCTGTCGGCCCGGAATTTCTGGTGCAATCGGCCGTCGATCACCAGCATCGGCCCGGACTGCGTGGCATTATCGGTGGGCGGACGCCTCTTTAGGAAATCCCTTGTCGCGCGGACCGCGGCCTTGCCGTCGCTGATGTAGAAGATACCATTGGGCTGAAGCGAAAAATTGCCGCTTCCCTCCCCGACCTTCGCCGAGGCCAGTTCCTGCCCGCGCTCGACATACAGGCCGACCGGCGCGAGGTTTGGATGGTACATTCCGGCATTGATGGCGAACAGCATCGTGCGCCCGGCCCGCCGCTGGGCGTCGTCGAGATTGTGCAGCGATTGATAGGGCTTGCCGGCCGGATCCTTCCAGAACAATTCGATCCGATATTGCCTGGGATCGACCTCACAGACCAGGTAGCTGGTGGCCTCGAAGACGAGGTCGCGGCACGGCGGCAACGAGGCGAACCATTGGCCGACCCCCATGATCGCCGCCGCCGACGGCAGCGCGGTCTTGATCAGCGCGAGCAGTAATGGCGCGGATTGGAGGACAGTCAAAAGATCCATGCGCGCACCGGATTGCCAGTTCCAACGAGCCGCCGCCAGCATTCGCCGGCACGACGCAAGAACGGTCCCAAGCGGGAATGGATCAAACGGCCAAGGTCGAAGTGCGGCTGCCGACGCAAGACATCGGCGACATCATTGAACAGAGCTGACGAGCCGCTCGTCGCCGCCAAGGATGGAAACCCAGCGACCGCTGTTGTCGCTCGCCTGTCTCTTCAGATAGCGATAGCCTGTCTGGTTCCAGAGGCGAACCTTGTCGCTGAGATTGTCGAGGACGAAATCGCCCTTGTCGGTGCGCACCGTAAGCACGGCGTGGCCTTCGCCGTCGGGCTTGCGCACCACCGTCATCAGCAGATTGGCAATGGCAATGCCGGCGGCCTGGAGTTCGCGCTGCTTTTCAAGCGCGTAGTCTTCGCAGTCGCCAAACCCGTTATCGGGGTAGGCCCACCACTCATCCTTGCCGTAATTGTCCATGTCGCTCATCGGCTTGACGCGGGTGTTGACCGAGAGATTTACGGCGGAAATTTCCCGCAACAGCTGGCCGGTCATGCTCTCCGGAGCGTTGGCGGGCGAGCGGATGGAGCATTCGGCAGAATGGACCTTGCAAAAATCATAGTGCCCGATCGGCTGGGAGGTTTGCCCGCCGATGGTCATGGAAAGCGGTCCCGCATTCGCCAAACCCGCGGCCGAACAAAAAGCCGTCAGCGCAAACGCAAACCCCAAACCCCTCGCCTTGCGGCGCCAACCCACCGAGGATGCCATACGGCCCCACCCATCTATTTTTGTTAACAGAACGTTAAAGATGGATTTTGCCTGGAGTCAATGAAGGCGGCCGATCACATCTTTTGCGATCGACTCATGCCCGACCGGGGTTGCGCCGAAGCAACACCGGCTCGCACGTTCCTGGAGTTGCCTTTTAGTCCCTTGTCTGAAGTCGGCGGAAAACCGCTGCGCGCTTTTCCGGGATTGCTTCAGGCAAGCCATCCCATCGCCAGGCCCAGCAGCAAAGCGATGCCGAGCACGCCGCGATAAATGACGAAAGGCCAGGCCGAGAAGCGTTCCAGCACACGCATCAGGCTCCATATAGCAAAGAAGGCGGATAGCGAGGCAACCACCAGGCCGACCGCGAGGATCGACCAGCCATGGGCATCGAGATGGGCCTTGTGCAGTTCCCAAAGCTCCTTGAGACCGGCGAGTGCGATGGCCGGCAGCCCAAGCAGGAATGAAAAGCGCGCCGCTTCTTCCCGCTTGAAGCCGAGCCCCAGTGCCGCCGTCAAGGTCGAACCGGACCGCGAGACGCCCGGGATCAATGCGCCGATTTGGGCGATGCCAACGAGCAGCGCATCGGCCATGGAAGCCTGGCCCATGGTGCGCGCATGGCGGGCACGGAGTTCGGCCAGCGCCAGCAGGAGTGCCATCACGATGCAGGCCCAGCCGATCACCCCGAGGCCGCGCAGCGGCGAATTGCAGGCGTTGAGAAGGCCAGACAGAGCCACGCCGGCGATGACGATCGGGATCGTCGCCAGCACGATCCAGAGCGCCAGCCGGAAATGTCGGTCGGCCAAATCGCGCCGTTTCAAGGCACTGACCGAACCGGACAGGATGTCCCTGACATCGTTCCAGAAGTAGCTGATCACCGCGGCGAGGGCCGCAAGCTGCATGGCGGCGGAGAAAGCGGAGCCGGGATCCTGCCAGCCCAGCATCGCCGGGACGACGCGCATGTGGGCGGTCGAGGAAATCGGCAGCAGTTCGGTGATGCCTTGCACCAAGCCGAGAAATGCGACCTTGGCGTAGCCCAGGCCGACAAAGCCCATGTCCATGCCTTGCATGCAGCTGTCGGCCATGTCGAATTCCATGTCAGAGAGATCGGAGTTGCGCGGGGAACGACTGGTGCGATCGGCCCCTGGGCAAGCCATACCGCCATGGGACGGAAAATCAATTTACGGATTTGTGAACTGGCGCCCGGGAATGGGCGTCAGCGAGTGCGGAAGGCGCGTTCGAATATCAACACCGCGCCGCCTCGGCGCGTTGGCAGCACCAGGCAGTGGCCAGACCGGCCGGCGGGTCGGTCTGCAAAAACTGGAGGAAATCACGATGCGATCAGGGGCACAGCCAGAGTTTCTGGCACGCCCTGGCGATCACGTGCGCCGGCGGGACAACCGGCTCCTCGACGGAAGGCCGACGCGCCCGTTCGAGCAGCATGCGCACCTGTTCCGGGCGCACACGATCGCGCTCCATCACAAGCAGGACCATCGGATCGCTCAAAAGCTCGTCCAGGGTACTGATGCTGTCGTTCATCCGTCGTCTCCTCGAATGCCGGCCCGCACCGGTTAAATAGGGAGACAATGATGGCTCGCCAATGACGCTTTGCCGGCTTTCGCGTGACTGTTTCGGTTATTTCGTGACTGTTTCGTCTTAGTCGCGTAACTTCACCCTTCTGTTGGCCCACTTCATCCGGTACGGCTCATCGGTTTCGGCGCTCAAGCGCAGATCCACCTTCTTTCATAAGTCGAGAAGGGAGGCCGGAGGCCTCAGGCAGGCGGCGCGCGTTCGTGCTGCGGCAAGCCGTCATCGAGCACCACCCAGGGCTGCTTGGAGGCGGTCCAGATATGCATCTGCGGCTTGAAGACGGACGGATCGTCGAGTGACCCGGTGGTGACGCCCATGATGCCGGCGGCATCGCGCCGCGAAAACATCGTCGTACCGCAGCTTGGGCAAAACCCACGCTTAATATCCGGCGAGCTGTTCACGATCGCGAACGGCCCTTCGACCGTCACATCGTCGATGCGAAACAGCACACGCGCGTTGAAGGCGGCGCCGATCGCCTTTTGACAAAGCCGACAATGGCAGATGCGTTCGTTGACGGGCTCGACGTCGGCGCGATAACGCACCGCTCCGCACAGGCATCCGCCCTGATATTTAGCCATTGCCGCATCCGTTCGTGAGAAGATTTGATGCGAGACTATCGACGCCCGACATCGGGTCAATTCAATAGCATTGATGCGATCCCATCGACGGCTGCGATGGCTGCGGCGACAAAAACTGCCGGCCGCCTCGAAGGAGACCGCCGGCAGCCAATGCCGGGCAAGCTATTCGGTTTCGCCGACCACCTCATCCCAGCTCTTCACCTTGGTCTCACCGTTGAGGAACGGCAGCGCGGCGGCCGTCAGCTCTGGAGCGAAGAAGACGTCGTAGTGGGTCCGGTTGGGCAGGATCGCCAGGCGGTTCCGCGACAGGTTTTCACGCATCCAGCCGGCGTCCTTCAAACCGCCGCCGAGCATCTGGTAGAACTTGATCTCGTGCTCGGGCTTGTACATGTCGCTGTCGCCGTAGGCCAGCATGACCGGCATCTTCAGCTTGGGAACATCGGCCGAGTAGTCGTAGTTCTGGCGCATGAAGTTGCCGAGCGTGTCGAGCAGCTTCGGGAACTCCTCGGGATGCGGCGCCACGGCGACGTAGGATTCGTACATCGGCGTGTCCTTCATGAAATCGGCCGCTGCCGCGCTCACCTGCGCCTGCTGGGGACGCATCTCGTCATAGAAACCGTCGGCGGCATAGCCGGTCGAGACCAGCACAAGCCGGCGCACCGCTTCGGGGTGCTGGACCGCCATGCGGAAGGCGACGCCGCCGCCCAGCGAATAACCCATGACGTCGACCTCGCCGTAGCCAAGCCGTTTGACGATATCAGCCATGTCGTCGCCCATCGCCTCCAGCGTGAACGGCCGGTCGCCAAGTGCGGTGCGACCATGGCCTTGCAGATCGACGGTGATGACAGTGCGATGTTCGGCAAGCTTCGGCAGAATGGGGGCGAACATGTCCGATGTACCGAGACCGCCATGCAACAGAAGCAGCGGCTCACCCTTGCCGTGGACGGCATAATAGTAATTCAGGCCGTTGATCGGCAGCAGGCCGGATTTTTCAGGCTTCGGCGGTGTCTTCGCTTCGGTCATCATGGCAGATTTTACCTCTTTTGCGTTAGTGATGCCCGGACAGGCGAGAAGCGCCGCGGCCGAAGCAAGAATGGCGAAAAGCAGGGCTTTGGACATATCAATCTCCTCCAGTCTGTCCGTGTGTCGGTGCGTTCTTGAGCTGGCTGGTGCATCGGCCCCAACCCGCGCGAAAACCGATCGAGAATATTGGTCTGACCGGCTTCCGTCCCAAGGACGAACCAGCGAAATGCAAACCGACATCATCAAGGAGAAATTCTGGGGCTTTCCCGTGGACGAGGACCAACGGCGAAATCGAGGACGCGTCAGTGGCGCTTGGCTTGCACCAGATAGGCATCGATCTCGGTCTCGCCGAGCCACTTGGCCGCTTCCAGCCGATGCAGGCCTTCTACCAGGATATGACGCTTGCCGTCGTGACGGACCTGGATCGGCATCTTCATGCCATTTTCCAGAATGTCCTCGGCGAGATGACGGACCGTCTCGGGATGCAGCGTCTTCTTACGCGCCGTCGGCACGTAGATGTCGTCGACCTTGACCTTCTGCACTCTGAGCATGTCGACCCCCCGGGCGGAACGCCGCCTTGTCCTGAGATAGTCGCTTTGTTGACGAGGGCCAAGGGCGTGGCGACGAATAGGGCGGAGGCAACCGGGTTTGTCTGCCGCCGCGCAGTCGATATTGCGTATCAGCCTTTGTAGATACGGTCCTCGAGCGGCGTCTCGGCAATCAGCGCCTGCAGCCCTGATAGCAACGCCTTCTCGGCGCGGTTCATCGCCTTGTCCGGATTGACCAGCAGGAAGATATCGATGGCCGGCGGCGCATCATAGGGCGGCAGCCGCCACAGCGCGCCGTCGGCCACATCGCGTCGCGCCACATGCAGCGGCAGCGGGCCGATGCCGAGCCCGGCGACGATCATGCGCCGCACCTCCTCCAGGCTCGACGAAACGCCCACGACATCGGCGTTCAGCCGTGCTTCGCTACGCAACAGTGCGACCGGCCGCAGCGCATCCGAAATATGGTCGGTCTGGAACGATACTGACGGCTCGTCGCGGAGATCGGCGAGCGTCAGTCCGGTTTGCCCATAGAGCCTGTGCCGCGGCCCGCAAAAGAAGCCGAAGAACTCGCGATAGACCATGTCGTATTGCAGCGCCGGATCGCGCTGGCTGACCAGGCAGACGCCAAACGAAGCACGGCGCTCCCTCACCTGCTTGGCCACTTCGGTGCTTGCCGCGACCGAAATGGTGATGCTGGCGCGCGGATAGTTGCGGTGGAATTCCGACAGCGCCCGATCGAACAGCGGCGAGACCACATGGCTGGCGGTCGCGATCATGACGTGGCCGGTGACATCGTCGCTGATGCCGCGCATCAAGAGCGGCAGCTGCGATATGGTGCCGAACACCTCGATGCTCTGCTCGTAGAGAAGCCGTCCAACCTCGGTGAGCTCGAAGCGCGTCGCATCGCGTTCGACCAGCCGCCGGCCGACCCGGTCTTCCAGCCGCCGCAGCGCATTGCTGACGCTTGGCTGCTTGAGGTTCAGCCTCTCGGCGGCACGCGTTATGCTCTTCACCTCCGCGATGACGACGAATGTCCGCAAAAGGTTCCAGTCCAGATCCCAGACCAGCCGTTCGGGGCGCGGCAATGCCATTCCTGATATCTATGCTCCCTATTTCCACTATCTATTTGCGCAATGCTACCGCAAAGGCAATCATTGCCGTCAGGAGTGCGCCCCAACGCCTCCCAAGAACAAGCCTTCGCGCTCCATCCAGAGGACAGGTTTCAAATGAACAAGGTATTTTCCGGCATTGCCGTCGCGGCGCTGCTGTTTGCGTCTTCCTTCGCTAACGTGTCGGCCAGGGCCGATGACCTCGAGAAGGTCAAGGCGGCGGGCGAATTGAAGATTTCCATGAGCGGGCAGTATCCCCCCTTCAACTTCGTCAACGACCAGAACGAGGTCGTCGGCTTCGACGCCGATATCGGCAAGGCCGTCGCCGAGCGCATCGGCGTCAAGGGCACCATCATCACGACCGCCTGGGACGGCATCATCGCCGGCCTGCTCGCCAACAAATACGACACCGTGGTCGGCTCGATGACGATCACGCCGGAGCGTGAGAAGGTGGTCGATTTCGTCGGCCCCTACTACCACGCCGGCCGTGCGGTTTTCGTCAACCAGGATTCCAAGGTGCAGAGCCTCGACGATCTCAAAGGTAAGACCCTTGGCGTGACGCTCGGCGAAACGCATGAGAAATGGGCGCGCCAACAGGGCGGCTGGGACATCCGCACCTATAAGGGACTGCCGGAATTGCTGCTTGAGCTGAAGGCGGGCCGCGTCGACGCCATCGTCGTCGACAACATTCCGGTCATGGTCGCCGTCAAGGAGACCGGCGAGAAGGTACGCAAGCTCGACACGCCGGGTATCGAAGGCGGCAGCGTCGCCATCGGCATCGCCATCCGCAAGGACAATCCCGAGCTCAAGGCCGCCATGCAGAAGGCGCTGGACGGCATGATGGCCGATGGTACCTACGAGAAGATATCGATGCACTGGGTAGGCAGCGACATCCGCTAACTTCGCCAGGCTTCGGCGGTCCAGGCCGCCTGAAGCCGAAAGCCACTGCGCCGGGCCATTCCATGGATTTCTCCTTGATGCAGCGCGTCTTCCCGTTCTTCGTGGAAGCCGCCTTGGTGACGCTGGAACTGACAGCGCTGGCCCTGGTTCTGGGGCTGGCCGTGGCAGCACTGGCCGCGACCGCAAGAATGTCGAGATCGGCGGTCCTGCGGGCCATCGGCACGCTCTATGTGAGCCTGTTCCGTGGCACACCGTGCCTGATCCAGCTCTTCGTGCTCTATTTCGGCGGTCCGCAGATCGGCATCAATCTGGATCCGTTCGCGGCCGGCGTGATCGGCCTCGGCCTCAACATCGGCGCCTATATGGCGGAGTCAATCCGAGGCGCGGTGGTGGCGGTCGACCGGGGCCAGACGGAGGCGGCCCGCACAATCGGATTCGGCCGGTTCCAGACCTTGCGCAAGGTCGTGCTGCCGCAAGCCGCCCGGCTGATGATCCGCCCGCTTGGCGTCAACACGGTCGCGCTGTTGAAAGGCTCGGCCCTGGTGTCCACCATCTCGGTCGTGGAATTGACCTACACCGCCCAGCGCTTCATCGGCTCCACCTACAAGCCGTTCGAGATCTTCGGCGTCGCGGCCCTGCTCTACATGGTCATGGTCTATGCCGTCGCCCGTATCGTCGACATGCTCGACAAGCGCTTCGCAATCATCTGAGGGGCGGAAAACAATGCAAGGCCTGGATTTCACCGTCGTCGCGCCCTACTGGGATCTTCTGCTGACCGGCGCCTGGTGGACATCAGTGCTGACGGTCTCGGCTGGAGCGCTTAGCTTCGCCGGCGGCATCTTCTTTGCGGTTGTCGTACTCTACGCGCCGGCAATCCTGGCCTACCCCGTGCGCGCCTTCATGTGGGTGTTCATGGGCACGCCGCTGCTGTTGCAGCTCTTCCTGATCTATTTTGGCCTGGTGCAGGTCGGCATCGACATCCCTGCCCTCGTGGCCGGCATTGTCGGCCTTGGACTGCATTTTGCCGTCTACAATGCCGATGTCATCCGCGCGGGCATCGTGGCCGTCGATGTCGGCCAGACGGAAGGTGCACGCAGCATCGGCTTCGGCAAGTGGCAGACGCTGCGCCATGTCGTGATACCGCAGGCCATCCGCAACACGGCGCCGCCGATCGGCAGCAATTTGATCGCGCTGTTGAAGGAATCCTCCATCGTCTCGGTCATCGGCATTGCCGAGCTGGTTCACTCGGCGCAACTGGCGATCAGCGAAACGTTTCGCCCTTTCGAATTCTACATCACTGCCGCCGCGCTCTACTACATTCTCAACCTCGCGCTCGAAGCGGCCCTGCATAGGTTCGAAAGACATGTGGAGGTTTCCCGATGAGCACGCAGCGGCCGATGGTCGAGGTCCGCGGCGCACGCAAATCGTTTGGCGCCGTCGAGGTCCTCAGAGGTATCGACCTGTCGGTCGAACGTGGGCAGATCGTCGCAATCATCGGCCCGAGCGGCTCCGGCAAGAGCACGCTGCTGCGTTCCATCAACCATCTCGAGGGTTTGAACAGCGGTGAGGTCTGGCTGGACGGCCTGCAGGTCAACCAGAAGCTGCATGGCCAGGCGTTCGAAAGGCACATCAACAAGGTGCGCCAGCAGATGGGCATGGTGTTCCAGCACTTTAACCTGTTCCCGCATTTGACCGTGATCGAGAACATCACGATGGGGCCGGTGATCCTGAAAAGCATGCCGAAAGCCGAAGCTCGTGCGCTGGCGCTTGAACTGTTGTCCAAGGTCGGGCTCTCCGACAAGATCGACGCCTATCCCTCGCGTCTTTCGGGCGGGCAGAAGCAGCGTGTGGCGATTGCCCGCGCGCTGGCCATGCAGCCCAAGGTGATGCTGTTCGACGAGGCCACCTCGGCGCTCGATCCGGAGCTGGTCGACGAGGTCAACGCGGTGATGAAGCAGCTTGCCGCCGAGCACATGACCATGCTCATCGTAACGCACGAAATGCGCTTTGCCGGCGAAGTGGCCGACAGGGTGCTGTTCATGGATGGCGGCGTGGTAGTGGAAGAAGGCCCGCCGGGCGACATCTTCCGCGCCCCGCAAAAGGAACGCACCCGCACCTTCCTCAAGAAATACCTTTCAGCCTGAGCATGACAATGACCAGATTGACCACTGAATTCCCCGATTTCGGATTGACGCCAGAGCAACGCCGGCACGCGGTGCGCGGACACTACTACGAATGGCCAGGTATGGATGGCGAGCGCGGTGAAATCTGGTGCTACAGCGACCGGTTTTCCTATCGCGCCGGCGAGACAGTGACGCTGCATGTCAGTTCGACGGCTCCGTCCTTCATCATGACGATCGTCCGCGACGGTGGCACCGAGACAAAGGTATTCGAGAAGTCCGGCATTCCGGCGCGTTGGCAGGAAAGTCCAGACCAGTGCTCGGCCGAAGGCTGCGGCTGGGAAGCCTCGTTCGAATTCAGCGTCGGCAGCGACTGGCCGTCCGGCGCTTACCGGGTGACGCTGACTGCTGAAGGCCGCGACGGCAAGCCGATCCAATCCCATCATCTTTTCATCGTCGCGCCCCTGCCCGGCAAGAAGCCAGGCCGTGTACTGCAGGTGGCGGCGACAGGCACCTGGCTCGCCTACAACACCTGGGGCGGCTCCAATCACTACCAGGGCATCACCGGGCCGGACCGTAACGAATATTCTCCGATCGTCTCGACGCAGCGCCCCTGGTGCCGCGGCTTCGTCGTGCTGCCCAAGGAGGCGCCGCGTGTGCCGTTGGAAGTCGCGGTGCCGCCGAAGACAGTGCCGCGCTATCCACACATGGAATGGGCGCTCGCCACCGGCCATTCGAAGAAATACGCCTCGTCGGGCTGGGCGAGCTATGACAGCCACTTCTTCCGCTTCGCCGAACGGGCGGGCTACGCCGTCGATCTCGCCAGCCAGCACGATCTGCATTTCTCGCCCGACATTCTCGATGGCTACGACTGCGCCGTCTTTGTCGGCCATGACGAGTACTGGACCTGGGAAATGCGCGATGCGGTCGACAGCTACGTCGAACGTGGCGGCCATGCGGCGCGCTTCGCCGGCAACTTCATGTGGCAGACGCGGCTGGAGGATGAAGGCCGGCGGCAGGTCTGCTACAAATACCGCGCCCGAGCCGAGGACCCCGCCTATCGCGGCGGCGACGTCACCCGCGCCACCAATTCCTGGGAGGCGCCCGAGATCGGCCGGCCGGGTTCGGCGACCTTCGGGCTCAACGCCACACGCGGCCTCTATGCCGGATGGGGCGGCTGCGCGCCACGCGGCGTGCGCGGCTTTCCCGTGTATCGGCCCGAGCACTGGGCCTTTGCCGGAACCGGCATCTACTATGGCGACCTGCTTGGCGCCGACAGCCATGTCTATGGCTATGAGGTCGACGGGCTGGATTTCGAAATCCGCGGCGGCCTTCCCTACCCGACCGCGACCAGCGGCGCACCGGACGGCTTGCAGGTTCTCGCCGTCGGCATGGCCAGCCAGGTCGAGGAAAGCGCCGATATCCCGATCGAGGATCAGTTTCTCACCGACGAGGATGGTCGCTTCAGCGCCGAGACGCTGTTCGGCGATCGGAGCGACGCCAATCTGGAAAAAGTCAAACGCGGCAACGGCATGATCGTCAATTTCCCGCGCGGCAAGGGCGAGGTCTTCCACGCCGGAAGCTGCGAATGGGTCGCCGGCCTGCTGAGGCAGGACCCGATGGTCGAACGCGTTACCCAAAATGTCCTCGATCGTTATCTCGGAAAGTCCTGACATGTCGAAAGCCCAGACCGCCGCCCCGGACACCGAAGCCCGGCGCCAATCGCATCTGTTCTATCTCTCCAGCCTGCGCCGGCCGCTGATCGACCGTGCCGAGGGCATCTATATGTGGACGCAGGACGGCCGCCGCTTCATCGACGGATCAAGCGGCCCGATGGTCGCCAATATCGGTCATTCCAACCGCAATGTGCTCGACGCCATGAAGCGGCAGATGGACCGCGCCACCTTCGCCTACCGGCTGCATTTCGAGAACGAACCGGCAGAAGAGCTGGCGCGTGAGCTGGCCGGCAAGCTGCCCGAAGGCATGGATCGCATCTTCTTCGTCTCAGGCGGCTCGGAAGCGACCGAATCCTGCATCAAGCTGGCGCGGCAGTGGGCGGTGGCCACCGGCCAGGCCAGCCGCTGGAAGGTGATCACGCGCTTCCCCTCCTATCACGGCGGCACGCTGGGTTCACTGTCGATCACCGGCGACTACGCGCTGGCCGAGACCTTCACGCCAATGATGCGGGTGATGCCGACCGTGCCGGCACCGGCGGCCTGGCGCGACCGCGACAATCTCTCGATGGAACAGCGCGGTCTCCGCTATGCCGACATGCTGGAGGAGAAGATCCTGGCCGAGGGGCCGGAGAGCGTGGTCGCCTTCATCATGGAACCGATCGGCGGCGCGGCGACAGCGGCGCTTGTCGCGCCGGACAGTTATTATGGGCGCATCCGCGAAATCTGCGACCGCTACGGCATCCTGCTCATCCATGACGAAGTGATGAGCGGCGCCGGCCGCACGGGAAAATTCCTCGGCGGCGACCATTGGAACTGCAAGCCGGACATCGTCGCGCTATCAAAAGGCCTGGGATCGGGTTACGCGCCGCTCGGCGCGCTGGCGGCGCCGATGCGGCTGGTGCAGCCGCTGCTCGCCTCCGGCGGCTTCCAGCACGGCCATACCTATGCCGGCAATCCGCTCGCCTGCGCCGCAGGGCTGGCCGTGCTCGGCGAAATGGACCGCCTCGACCTGATCGCCAATGCCGCCGCCATGGGCGATGTGCTGATGGACGGATTGCGAGAGCTAGCCAAGCGCTTCCCGTTCATCGCCGACGTGCGCGGCAAGGGCCTGCTCACCGGCGCCGAGATGCTTGCCGATCCCGAAACGCTGCGGCCGATCGACCAGAGCAGGAAGGCGACGCAGCGCCTGCTCGACCTCGCCTATGAGCGCGGGCTGATCATCTATGGCCGCAAGGTCAAGGGCGGTGTCGACGGCGACAATTTCATGGTCGCACCACCGATGATCGTCACCAGCGAGCAGGTCGGCGAGATCATCTCCATCATCGGCGACTCGCTCGAAGTTCTGGCTGCCGAACTCGACCTTCCGGTCGAAGGCCGGGGATAAAACAATGGCGCCGAGAAAGGTCATCATCACCTGCGCCGTCACCGGCTCGGTGCATACACCGTCCATGTCGCCTTATCTGCCGGTAACGCCGGACCAGATCGCGGCGGATGCCATCGCCGCGGCCGAGGCCGGCGCCTCGATCCTGCACTTGCATGCCCGCGACCCAAAAAACGGACGGCCTACGGCCGATCCGGACGTGTTCATGCAGTTCCTGCCGCGCATCAAGCAGGCGACGTCGGCGGTGATCAACATCACAACCGGCGGCTCCTCCCTGATGACGCTGGACCAGCGGCTGGCGGCACCTTTGCGGGCCGAGCCCGAAATGTGTTCGCTCAACATGGGCTCGATGAATTTCGCGCTGTTCCCGATGCTCGACAAGCCAAGGGAATGGCAACACGAATGGGAACCGAAGTTGCTGGAAGCCACACGCGACACGATCTTCAAGAATACCTTCGCCGACATGGAGGGCGTTCTCGAGAGACTGGGCAAGGGTTGTGGCACGCGTTTCGAATTCGAGTGCTACGATGTCGGCCACCTCTATTCGCTGGCGCATTTCCGCGACCGTGGGCTGGTGTCGGGGCCGCTGTTCATCCAGTTCGTGCTGGGCATTCTTGGCGGCATCGGCGCCGACCCGGACAATCTCATCCACATGAAGCGCGTCGCCGACAAGCTGTTCGGCGACAGCTACCAGTTCTCGGTGCTGGCCGCAGGCCGCCACCAGATGCCGCTGATCTCGATCGCCGCGGCGATGGGCGGCAACGTCCGTGTCGGGCTCGAAGACAGTCTCTACGACGGCCGCCAGCTGGCGAAATCCAATGCCGATCAGGTGCGCCGTATCCGTGGCATTCTCGATGGACTGTCGCTGGAGGTTGCCACCCCGGCCGAAGCACGCGACATGCTGGCGCTGAAGGGTGGCGACAGGGTAGCGTTTTAATGCGACTGGCTGAGATGATAGTGCTCCGTCACACCTTGGCTCCCTGCTTGCCATGACAAGTCCGGAAAAAATCCTCCTCCGCCCCGGACGAATCGAAGACGTCGAAACCATCCATGGCGCAATTCTGAAGCTCGGCACCCATATCGGCGCGCCCGAAGAAATCGTCTCAACGCCAGACGATCTCAGGACCTGGGGCTTTGGCGAAAGACCTGCCTTCTCGACCCTGATCGCCGAAGTCGATGGCGAATTCGCCGGACTGTGCCTCTATTTCCCGATCTTCTCGACCTGGATGGGGCGGCCCGGCGTCTATGTGCAGGACCTCTATGTCGAGGACCGGTTTCGCGGTCGCAGGATCGGCGAGCGCCTGCTGCGGCGCGTCGCGACCGAGTGCCGCAAGCAAGGCGGCGCTTATCTCAGATTGTCCGTCGATACCGACAATGAGAGCGCAAAGGCCTTTTATGAAAGGCTGGGCATCGCCTGGTCGAGCTACGAGCAGACGCAGAAGATCATCGGCGACGCTTTCTTCGCCTTTGCCGACGCGCCGGAGGAAAAAGAATGAAAGCCTTCTACGCGCAGGAGCAGAAGCGCCACGACCCCAAGGCTTTCCTTTCCAGCGGCGCCCCGCAGCCCAATCCCGAAAAGCCGGAGCGCGTCGAGAGATTGTTAGCAGGCGCAAAATCGGCCGGCTGCACGATCGAGCGGCCGCGCAATCACGGACTTGGTCCGGTCGCGGCGGTGCACACGCCCGAATATCTCGATTTCCTGGAGCATATCTACACGCGTTGGCAACGCATCGAGGGTGCCTCGGCTGAAGTGATCCCCAACATTCACCCGATCGCGCGCAACGGCTCCTATCCGGCCTCCGCGGTCGGCCAGGCTGGGTACCACATGGCCGACACGGCCTGCCCGATCTCTGGCGAGACCTGGCAAAGCGCGCTGTGGAGCGCCTGGAGCGCGGTCGAGGCGGCGGAAGCGGTGATGGCGGGCGCGCCGGCCACCTATGCGCTTTGCCGCCCCCCCGGTCACCATGCGTTCGCCGACGTCGCCGGCGGCTTCTGCTTCATCAACAATTCGGCCGTCGCAGCACAGGTACTGCGCCGCCAAGCGGCACGGGTTGCGATCCTCGATGTCGATCTGCATCACGGCAACGGCACGCAAGGCATCTTCTATGCGCGGCCCGACGTGCTCACCGTGTCGCTGCATGCCGACCCGGTGCGCTTCTATCCGTTCTTCTGGGGACATGCCGACGAGCGCGGCGAAGGCCCCGGTCTCGGCTATAATTTCAACCTGCCCTTGCCACGCAAATCCGCCGACGCGGCGTTTCTGGAAGCGCTTCAGGTGGCGTTCCAGCGTATCCGCGCCTTCGCGCCCGACGCGCTGGTCGTGGCGCTCGGGCTCGACGCGTTCGAGGGTGATCCGTTCGGCGGGCTTTCGGTGACGACGCCAGGTTTCTCGCGCATCGGCGAAGCCATCGCCAAGCTCGGCCTGCCGACGGCAATCGTCCAGGAAGGCGGCTATCTCTGCGACGAACTCTGTGACAACCTCACCGCTTTCCTGACCGGGTTCGGCACCAAGGCACGCTGACAGGTCGAGCTGCGCCTGAGACCTCCATCGGTCAGAGCGAGAGCGGGAAATTTTCCACGCAATGTTTCGATCGGAAAATCCACCATCGTCTCCATCCCGCTGTTATTCCCAGACAATTCAACTTCCGAGTCGATCAAGGACAGGGATTGCCGACCCGCTGATGAATGGCGTCCACTGCCTTCTGCATCTCTTCGGTCCAGACAACCTCCACTGAAGACAGCGCCATTTCCAGCTGCGAAATGGTCGTGGCACCAATGATGTTCGACGTGACAAAGGGCCGGCTCGATACATAGGCGTTGGCGAACAGCGCCGGCTCCAGGCCGAAGGAGCGCGCCAGCTCGTTGTATTCAAGCTGCGCCTCGGCGGCATTGGGGGTCTCGTAACGCTGGCCGCGGTTGAAGAGCTGCGAGCGCGACCCCTGCGGGCGCGCGCCGTGATCGTATTTGCCCGAGAGATAGCCCTGCGCGAGCGGCGAATAGGCAAGCAGCGAGACCTCTTCGCGATCGCAGACTTCGGCGAGGTTCACCTCGAAGGTCCGGTTGACCAGATTATAGGCGTTCTGGATCGAGGCGACCCGTGGACCAATAGCTTTGTCAGCCTCTGCAATGAAGCGCATGACGCCCCAGGAACTCTCGTTGGACAGGCCGAAATGGCGGATCTTTCCGGCCTTCACCAGGTCATCGAAGACGGCAAGCGTCTCCGCGATCGGCGTTTCTCCGGTCGGCGCCCCGACGGAATCAGCGCGGCGCGCCACGGCCCCGACGCGCGTCGGATTGGCGCCCCAGGGTATGTCCCGCTCCGGCCAGTGGATCTGGTAGAGATCGACATAGTCCGTGCCGAGCCTGGCCAGGGACTTGTCGACGGCATCGAAGATATCGGCGCGCACCAGCTGCGACGGCCTGTCGCCGCGAAACCAGCTGTTTGCGGTGCGACCGACGACCTTGGAGGCGAGTATCACCTTGTCGCGGTTGCCCTTTGCCTTCATCCAGCTGCCGATGATCTTCTCGGTCCGCCCTTGCGTCTCCGCCTTGGGCGGGATCGGGTAGAGCTCGGCAGTGTCGATGAAATTCACCCCGCGCGAAAAGGCCAGGTCCATCTGGGCGTGGCCGTCGGCTTCGGTGTTCTGCTGGCCCCAGGTCATCGAACCGAGGCAGATCTGGGTGACAAGAAGATCGGTCCGACCGAGACGGCGTTTGTGCATGGAAGTGTGCTCCGGCGGGAAAAGCTTGCGCGGCTGCGCGGGGAAGGAAGTTTCATCCTACAAGAAAGCAGAGGCGCTCTCCAAGCCTCGGCAAGCCGACTTTTGCGTGAACCAGACTGCGCTAGCGGCGAGCCCCTGCCAGGGCGCGCCGCTTGGCCTCGTCGATCAGCATGTTGGCCACCTGCATGCGGATCATGGCGCGCTGGCGCAGGTGCGGCGCGACGCGATCGGGATGGTTGGAAAAGGCGAAACTGCGGCGCATGCGACCAAAGTCGGCGACAGCCTTAGGCGTGTCCAATCCCAATTCCACGGCAATCGATTCGGGATCGATCGGAGGCAGTTTTTCTTCGGGCCTTGTCTCTTCGCCCGCAAGTGCCAGCTTCGCATGATCGAGCAGGGCCGCGAACTCTGCGGCGAGATCCGCGCCTGCCTCGCGATATTCCGTGGCAAATCCGCTGCCAGAAACCTTGATGCGGCCCGAATGGAGCTCGTCGGCGACGGAAAGATAGTCAAACGGAATGGATGGGCGAGTGGCCGCCTCTTCGCCTCCCCCGTCCTTGTCGGAGGCGACGAAGAGGTCATCGAGCAACGAAGCGAAATCCCGCTTGGCGCTGGTAACGATGTCAGCCTCCCCAGTCTCACGGTGTGTTCGAGACATCCACCTTAGGGTCCGCTCGTTAAAAATGCATGCCGCCGATTTTAACAATTGAAAGCGTTGACGAGACTGGACCGCAGCCCCGTCAGTCACAAAAAGCCGGACTGCAGTTTCGTGCAGTCCGGAATTCGCCAGAAGCGCGAGGAAAAACCGGCCATGTGATACGATTCGCGATCTGCGAAAGTTTCAGGCGATGCAGGATCATGGCAGAAAATTTTGCTGAGCATGGCAGGCATGCAAATGCTGCACTGCACAATTGTCACGAATCCCCTATACTCGGACGCTGGGAGGTCCAACAGGGGCCTGGATTATGGGGTTCTTCACTGAAATGTTCGCGCGGCCACGGCCGCAGGAACATCTGCGTTATCGTGCCGCGCTCGCGCTGCTGCATTCCATGAGCAATGCGGACCGCGCCGACATCGGCATCAAGCCCGCCGATTTCCCGCGCATCGCCCGCGAAATGTCCGTTCGCTAGTTCGGCCAGCCAGGGATATTCCGGCTCCGGACGGGCAACGCCTTGACGACGTGATCCGTCAACGCGAGCCCAGGAACGTTGCCTTGCCCAGCGGCACGCCATTATGGCGAAGAATGTCGTAGGCGGTGGTGAGGTGGAAATAGAAGTTGGGCATGGCCAGATGCAGGAGATACTGCAAACCGGCCATCGAGACCTCGCGCCCGCCGACCCTGACCTCGACAATCCGCTCGTCCGAACCTTCCAGATCGGCCGCGGAGAACGTCGCCAGATGGTCAAGCGTCTTAGCGATGCGCGCATGCAATTCGGCAAAGCTCGCCTCGTTGTCCTCGTATTTGGGAACCTCCCGGCCGGCGAGCCGCGATGGGGCTCCCTTGGCATGGTCGGTGGCGATCTGCACCTGCCTGGTCAAGGCGAACATGTCGGGCGCCAGCCGCGCCGTCAGGAACACCTGCGGGTCGATCTTGCGCTCGCCGGCGTTTTGTTCGGCCGTGGACAGCACGCTGGACAGCGCTTTCAACCGGGCCGAAAACACAGCCACCGATACTTCATACATGGATAGGGTCACGCAATTATCTCCCGGGGCAGTTGAAGCGCCGCGAGCGCGAACTAGCGCCTTCCCGGGCGATTCTTCAAGCGATACCCGCAAGGCGTCACCACGTCGCCGCAATCACCGTGGTAGAATCTCCGTTACCGCGTGGAGATTCCCGATGAGACACGCTTTTCTCGCAGCGACTGCCTTGTTCTCCCTTGCCTCGATCGCCCAGTCGGCACCTGCCGACGAGGCGCCCTACGTCGATGACAGGTCGAGCGCCGAGGCAGTTGTCCGCTCGCTCTACAGTGCCATCAACCGGCATGAATTCGCACGTGCCTGGGGTTACTATGGCGATACCAAGCCGGCCAAGGACTTCGACAGCTTCGTCAAGGGCTATGACGGTACCGACAAGGTGGATGTCAGGACCGGCGCCGTATCCAACGAGGGCGCGGCAGGCAGCATCTACTACAGCGTGCCGGTCGCCATCCAGGCAACCGACAAGAAGGGCGAGGCGAAGGTCTTTGCCGGCTGCTACACGCTGCGCCAGGTCAATGCCCAGATTCAGGCGCCGCCATTCCAGCCGATCTTCATCGACAGCGGAGCGCTGAAGCCGTCGAGCGCGGACTTCGAGGAGGCTGTGCCGGCTAGCTGTGGCGACGGCCCGCCGCCGCCGAAGAGGGATGCAGCGCTGGAGCAGGCCAAGAAGGCTTTCCTGGCCAGCTATAGCGACCAATGCGACAAGGATCTCGCGGCCAAGGAGCCGGAGATTTTTTCCATCAAATACAGGGACAAGGATGCGGCGGCCGGCGATCCCGACAAGGAAACGCGCCTGTTCCATTTTTCCTGCTCGGCGGCCGCCTACAATGAAAGCTCGATCTACTACATGACCGACGAGGCGAACGGCGTCAGGCAACTGCAGTTCACCGAACCGGAGATGGACATCCGCTACGTGAACAACGACAGCGAAGGCAAGGTCGAATCCATGCACATCGTCGGCTTCCGGACCACCGGCTGGGCGACCAATTCCAGCTACGACCAGGACGCCCACACGATAACCACCTTCAACAAGTGGCGCGGCGCCGGCGATGCCTCGTCAGCAGGCACCTATCTGTTCCGCAACGGCGATTTTTCACTCGTCCAGTACGACGTCGACGCCTCCTATGACGGCGAGGAAAACCCGCAAACGGTTGTCGACTACAACACCGCTCCCTGAGCCCCGCGAGGTCCGATCACGGCGCCTTCGACAGCATCCAGTTCAACGCGCCGCGCCAGTCGACCATGCGGATGGGGGTGCCGTGCGTGCCGGTCTCGAAGCGCACGAAGCGGGTCGGATAGGCTTTCGACTTGGCGATGATGGACCGGAAGAAGGATTCCTGGTTTGCCACGGGAAAGACCACGTCATGGCTGCCTTGACCGAAGAAAACCGGCACGTGGCGTCTGAAGGCAAGGCTGGAGAAGAAACTCTCATCCCACAGCGAGCCAAGCAGCAAAAGCCCGTCGATTTGCCTGCCTGTGTCCGTGCGGGCGGCAAGCTTCCAGCACAATGCGCCGCCCATCGAGCCGCAGGCGACGAAGATCTTCGCGCCCGGCGACTGTTGCGCATAGTGATCGATCAGCGCCGCGACCTGTGCCGCCCCCTTGTCGCCGAAATCTGGGAAGTCAGGGCTGAGATAAAGGCCGCCATTGCCTGCCATCAGGTTTTTGATGCGGTTGAAATTGCCGCCGAAGGTGAAGTCATCGATACCTTGCTTGCGGCTGCCGCCCTGCCCGTGCAGGTAGAGCACGATGACGGAAGCCCCTTGCGTCTTGCCTACGGCGATGTGCCGGACGTCGCCGGCATCGGTTTTCAACAGCAGATCCTGCTGCACCTTGCGCACACCGGTATCGGTATACTGCGCATGCACGCGCTTTTCCGGCACCTCGTCGCGCTGGTTGATGTCGCGCATCTCGCGGTAGTCGATCACCGTGTAGTCACCGTTGGTGTCTGACGAGAGCGTAGCGGGATAGGCGAACAGATCGTCCTTGAAGGGTTTTAGTTGGAGAGCAGAGGCCTGGGCAGCAGAAAACAGGAAGAATATCGAAATCAGAAAGGCAGGGAGCGTGAGCACCCCCCTCTGGCCTGCCGGCCATCTCCCCCTCAAGGGGGGAGATTGGCAGTTTCGGCGGGGGCGCCCTTCTGCCGGCCGTCGAGATTGGCGAAAGCCGAAATGATGTCCAATCTCCCCCCTTGAGGGGGAGATGGCCGGCAGGCCAGAGGGGGGTAGAAGCGTTGACATTAACGAAATGAAACCGGAAGCCATACCGCAGGCTTGCGTAATTCGGCCCGGGTTTGTCAATCCTGCAGCACGCCGCCGGCGCCTTCCAGCGCCTCGCGAGTGTCGACATCGACGGACGCGCCCTCGCCGATCTCTACATCGACGACGTCAAGTCCTCCGGCCTCGACCAGATGGCGTGCGCCGGTATCACCTTCGAGATGGGCGACAGCCGGGAACAGCGAGCGCGGCAGAAGTACCGGGTTGCCGCGTTTGCCAAGGTGCGAGGCGCGGACGACCAAATTGCCTCCCGCCCCGCGAAACGCATCGATCAGCCGGTCGAGATCGCCGGTCGAGACACCCGGCATGTCTCCGAGAACGATCATCGCACCGGCGGCATCTCCCGGCAGATAGGCCATACCGGCTTTCAGGGAGGTGGAGAGCCCATCGGCAAAATCGGGATTGTCGGCGAAAGTCACGTCCAGGCCCGATAACGCGCCGCGCACCCGCTCACGCTGGTGGCCGGTAACGACGATCGTGCCCGAAGCTTTCGAGGCGAGCGCACGCTCTGCTGTACGGCGGACCAACGGTTGGCCGTCGAAAAGCGCCATAAGTTTGTTCGGCCCGCCCATGCGGCTCGAACGGCCTGCCGCCAAAAGCACGATCCCGACCTTGAGCCGGCTTACGGCCGGCAGCGGTTCGCGCGGCTGCGGGCGTGTCGGGATTTCCATCAGCAGGCCGCCGACGCCCATGCCGGCGATGTCGGTCGCCGTTACGTCGAGGCCGGCGATCAGCCGGTCGAGCACCCAGTCGAAGCCGTTCTCCTTGGGGCTGCGGGCGCAGCCCGGCGCGCCGATGATCTGCTTGCCGGCGAGCCTGCCGAGCACCAGTAGATTGCCGGGGTCGACCGGCATGCCGGCGCGGATGACAGTACCGCCCGCTTCCTCGATCGCGGCCGGAACGACGTCGGCGAAATCGCTCATGGCCGAAGCGCCGAAGATCACGACCATGTCGTTATCGCGCGCCAGCGAGGCGGCCGCCTCGGCAACCGGCGCAACCTCGTGCGGCGTGCGGCGCTCGGCCGTCAGCCGCCCGCCCGAACGCGCCAGCCGTGCCTCGGTGACGCGCAGCGTCTTGTCGAGCACGCTCGGCTTGACGCCCGGCAAGACGGTCTGGATAACACCGACACGAATGGGCCGATAGGCATTGACGGCAAAGATCTCGCCGCCGGCGCAGATTTCCATGACCGCATCGACCAGCGCCGACCCAACGGCGAAGGGAATGATCTTCACGGTTGCCACCATCTGGCCCTTTTCGACCGGCGCATGCTGGCCAAGCGTGGCGATGGTGATGGTTGGATCGACGGCATTGATGGCGTCGATCATCGCGCTGTTGACGGTGAAGACGCCAGCGGCTTCGGCATGGAGGTTGACCCGCCCCGTCGCGGCAGGCTTGGCCGCGACATTGCGGTGGCGCATACCGGTCGCGATCCGTTCGGCGGCGGCGTCTTCGCCCAGATCGCCGGGAGAAAGCACGGCCGCGACGACTTCGCTGATGCCCGCCGCTTTCAGCACCCCGACATCCTCTGCACTCAGCCGATGCGCTTTGCGGAAACGTCGCTCGCCGACCGTCGTCGCGTGCGCAAGCACGGCGCCTTCGGCCTGTTCGATAGGAACCGGGCCGAATTTCACGCTGCGGCTTCCCTGGCTTCAAGGCCGCGCGAGCGAAACGCGTGAATGACCTGCGCCAGCACGGCGACGGCGATCTCGGCGGGGCTGGCCGCGCCGATATCGAGACCGATCGGCGCCTGGATGCGACCGATCTGCTCGGAACTGGCGCCCAGCGCCAACAGGCGCTCGACACGCTTGGCATGGGTTTTCCTGCTGCCGAGTGCCCCGACATAGAAGCACCTGGCGTCGAGCGCCGCCTTCAGCGCGAAATCGTCGATCTTGGGATCGTGGGTGATGGCAGCGACTGCCGTGTAGCTGTCGAGTGGCTGTCGTTGCAGGACCTCCTCAGGCCATTCGGCGTGCAAAGCGACATCGGGAAAGCGGTCCGACGTGGCAAAAGCCGTGCGCGGATCGATGATCTCGACTGGATAGCCGGCGATCCTGGCCATTGGCGCCAGCGCCTGGCTGATATGCACGGCACCGATCACCACCAGGCGAGGATGCGGCAGATGCGCGTTGAGAAAAAAGGTCCGCCCTTCCGCTTCGACGGAGCCGGAATTCCCGGTGCGGAACGCCTTGCTGATCGCGGCACCGAGATCGCCGGCGACCGGATCGCCCTCGCGCACGACACGGTCGCGGCCGTCACCAAGATCGGTGACCAGGATCGCGGCGCGGCGCGCGCGGCGCTCGGCGTTGAGTGTTTTCAGCGCATAGGGATCCATCGAAGATCAGCCTAGCCTTTCCACATACACTTTGATGCGGCCGCCGCAGGAAAGGCCCACCTGCCAGGCGGTCTCGTCGGCGACGCCGAATTCCAGCATTCTGGGCTTGCCGGTGCCGATGACGTCCATGGCATCCGTCACCACGGCGCCTTCGACACAGCCGCCCGAAACCGAGCCGTGGAAATTGCCGTCGGCGTCGATGACCAGATGGCTGCCGGCCGGGCGTGGCGCGGAACCCCAGGTCTCGACAACGGTCGCGATGGCGACATCCTTGCCGTCCTTCATCCAGCCTTCCGCGATGATCAGCGGGTCACGGGCCTCGTCGAGATAAATGCTGTCGCTCATCGTTGCTTCTCTCAGGGTCTGTTTTTCCCGGAAATATGTGTCTTCAGCAGCATATGGCTACGCGGCGCGCCTCGCGCCACCCTCCATCCATCGCCGCGGATCGACGGCATATCCAGGCTTCCGGTCCAGCGAAGCGCAGAGATCGGCAAGCGCGTCGAGATTGTGCACGGCACGGAATTCATCGACATGCGGCAGCATCGCCCTGACGCCGCGGGCGCGCGCCTGGAAACCGTCGAAGCGCAGCAAGGGGTTCAGCCAGATCAGCCGCCGGCAGGATTTGTGCAGACGCTCCATTTCCTCCGACAGGCCGTCGACCTCGTCTCGCTCCAGCCCGTCGGTGATCAAAAGCACCACCGCGCCCTGTCCTAGCACGCGCCGCGACCATATCAGGTTGAACTCGGCCAGCGTGTCGCCGATGCGCGTGCCGCCCGACCAGTCCTTGACCGCGGTGGAACAGTCGGCCAGGGCGGCGTCGGGATCGCGATGGCGCATCTGTCGGCTCAGATTGGTGAGCCTGGTGCCGAAAACGAAAGTGTGCACGCGCCGGCGCTTTTCCGTCAGAGCATGCAGGAAATGCAGGAAGATGCGCGTGTACTGGCTCATCGAACCGGAAATGTCGGCAAGCACGACCAACGGCGGATACACTTCGCGGAGCGAGCGGAACTTCGGCAGGATCAGTTCGCCCCCAGTGCGTGCGGCCGAGCGCATCATGGCACGCGGATCGATGCGGCGACCGTGCGAATCGGCCTTGAAACGGCGCGTCCGCACCATATCGAAGGGCAACCGCAGTTCGGCGATCGCTTTCCTGGCGTCGGCCATCTCGGCGGCATTCATCTGAGCGAAATCCTTGGCCCTCAGCACCTCGTTGCCGGAGAAAGTAAAGCGCGCGTCGACCTCGATCTCGGGGATTTCCTGCGCCGGCTGGTTCCTGCTGTGGCCTGCGAACATGGCCTGGCTGACACGGCTTTCGGCCGCGCGTGGCTTCTGCTTCTCCCTGGTATCGGGCGCCACCGGCGAAAGCATCGCCAGCATCTTTTCGATCAGCTCACGCGACTTCCAGAATAGCCGGAAGGCCTCGTCAAAGATGGCATGGTCCTCATGCCGCGACACCAGCACGGCATGCAGCGTCCAGTAGAAATCGTCGCGCGCGCCGATGCCGGTGGCAAGTACCGCCTCGATGGCATCCTTGACCGAGGCAGGCCCGACCCGCATGCCTGATTTGCGCAAGACACGGGCGAAATAGACGATGTTGTCGGCGATGTGGCCGTCGACGGTCGCCTCCTTGGGTTCCGCGCGAGGCATGGCCATGGGCCCTACTCCGCCGCCGAAAGCTCGGCCTTCACCTCATCGAGGATACGCCGGCCTTCGCCCTCGCCGATGCGGGCAATGTCGTCCTGGTATTTCAGCAGCACGCCGATCGTGTCGGAGACGGTTTCCGGGTCGAGCGCGACTTTGTCGAGTTCGGTCAGCGCGCCGGCCCAGTCGATGGTCTCGGCAACGCCCGGCATCTTGAACAATTCGATCTGGCGCAGCTTCTGGATGAAAGAGACCACCTCCGCCGAAAGCCGGCTGTTCGCCTGCGGCACCTTGCGGCGCACGATCTCCAACTCCCGCTCGGCGCTGGGATAATCGACCCAGTGATAGAGGCAGCGCCGCTTCAGCGCATCATGGATTTCGCGGGTGCGGTTGGTGGTGATGATGACGATCGGCGGCTCCTCCGCCCTGATCGTGCCGAGTTCGGGCACCGTCACCTGGAAATCGGAAAGGATCTCGAGCAGGAACGCCTCGAACGCCTCGTCGGTACGGTCGAGCTCGTCAATCAGGAAAACCGGGGCGGCGCCGGGCTTGCCGGTCAGCGCATCGAGCACCGGACGGCGTATCAGGTATTTTTCCGAGAAAACATTGCGCTCCATGTCGGAGCGGTCAACCTTGCCGGCCGCCTCCTCCATGCGGATCTCGATCATCTGCGCGGCATAATTCCACTCATAGACGGCGGACGAGACGTCGAGACCCTCATAGCATTGCAGACGGATCAGCCGGCGGCCGAGCGCCTCTGCCAACACCTTGGCGATCTCGGTTTTGCCGACGCCGGCCTCGCCCTCGAGGAACAGCGGCCGCTTCATGCGCAGCGACAGGAAAAGCACGGTGGCCAACGACCGGTCCGCCACATAGTCCGCGCCGGTCAGGAGATCGAGCGTCTCGTCGATCGTCCGCGGCACGGGGCGCGGTTTTAGCTCGGTCATTCCTTCTCCGTGGACGCCTCTGCCCCGCTTTCCAAAACGTGGTAGCCGCGGGCGTGATAGATCAGCGGCCGCAAATTATCGCCCATGCGCAGGCCTGTCACCTTGCCAAAAAGCACACGATGGGTGGCCAGGTCCTTGGTGTCGATCAGTTCGCAGTCGAACACGGCGAGCGCGCCCTTCAAGGTCGGCGCGCCGGTGGAGATCACATCCCACTCGCCGAGCGCGAAACGTTCCTCGACCGGCAGGCCGGTGATGCCGGAAAAGCCGATCGACAGCGGCTCCTGGTGCGAGGCAAGCGTGTTCAAGGCAAACCTGCCGTTTTTCACGAACGGCTCGTTCTTGGGATTTTCACGGTTCAGGCAGACCAAAATGGTCGGCGGCGTATCGGAAACCGAACAGGCGGCGATGACCGTCGCGCCACGCTTGCCGGCCGGCCCGTCGGTGGTCACCACATGGACGTGACCGGCAAAATGGCTCATCGCGTCGCGGTAGGCCTGCGGTCCTATGTCGTTCTTCTTCAACACCGGAGATTTTCCATAGCCTGAACCCTACCGCTATATATGGCTAGATATGACATGCCACAAGCGAAGTGCTTGGCCCATATCCCGAAATTCGCGTGTTGCGCCAAGACCGGGCAGCCTTTAGGTCTTGGCGGGAGTGGCGCCGGGACCATCCGGGCTCGCTTGGAGGAAGTCTTCGACAGGATGCGACCCGGGGCAACGATATCTGCCGCGCTGGCCTGGCTGCTGCTGACCGGCGCCGCCAACGCCCAGACGCTGCTCGTCGGCGTTGCCGCGCCGCTCTCCGGATCCTCGGCGATCCTTGGCAGGCAGATCGAAGCCGGCGCCGAAGTGGCGGCCCAGGCGAACGGCATCGAGCTCAAGACCATCGACGATGCCTGCACGGCCGATGGGGGTGCCGCGGCAGCCCGGGAATTCGCGACCGCCAAGGTCAATGTCGTCGTGGGATTTCTCTGTACGGAAGCGATCGAGGCGGCGATGCCGATCTTGAAGGACGCAGGCATCGCCGTCATCACCGTTGGCGTGCGAACCGAAAGCCTGACTGACCGTCGTCCCAAGACCGGCTGGCCGGTCTACCGGCTCGGACCGAGGGGCGACGACGAGCGCAATGCCGTCGCCACCACCCTTACCCGGCTTTGGCAGAACGAACTGTTCGCCGTCATCGATGACGGCACCATCTACGGCCGTGAGATGGCCGAGACGTTGCGGGCGGCGGCCGAACAGGCGGCGCTGAAGCCGGTGTTCGTCGATACGTTCCGGCCGCAGCTCGACAACCAGATCGGTCTGATTGGCCGGCTGAAGAAGGCCGGCGCAACCCATGTCTTTGCCGGTGGCGATGGCGACGACATCGCCATCATGGGTCGCGACGCAGCGCAACTCGACGCCGGCATCGTATTCGCCGGCGGTGAGAACCTGCGCACTCCGCCCGGCGCAGTGCCCTACGCCACGGGAACGCTAATGATCGCTCCCCCGGAATGGGCCGATGTCGCCGATCCCAAGGTGCTGGAGGCGTTCGCCGCGCAAAAGATCGTGCCGGACGGCTACACGCTGCCGGCTTATGCGGCGGTAGAAACCGCCAAGGCGGCGATGGCGGAAGCGGCAAGCTCCGGCAGGCCCCTTGCGGAAGCGCTCATCGGGCATGATTTCACCACGGCGATCGGGCCGGTGCGCTTTGATGCGAAGGGCGACCTCAGCCGGAATCCGTACCGCGTCTTCCGTTTCGATGGCGCCCGCTTCGTACCGCTGGAAAGCAACTGATGTTTCGCACCGGCCCGCGCAACCTGATCACCGATGTCGCCGGTCTCAGCGTCGGCAATGCCTCCGATGCCCGACTGAAATCCGGCGTGACGACAGTCCTTTGCGACGAACCGGCTGTAGCCGGCGTCCAGATCCTGGGCGGTGCGCCGGGTACCCGCGAGACGGACCTGCTCGAACCCCACAATTCGGTTGAGACGGTCCATGCCGTGGTGCTGTCGGGCGGGTCGGCTTTCGGCCTCGACGCAGCGTCCGGCGTACAGGCAGCACTGCGCGAACGTGGCATCGGTTTCGAGGTCGGCGGCTTTCGCGTGCCGATCGTGCCGGCGGCGATCCTGTTCGACCTGCGCAATGGCGGCGACAAGGACTGGGGCCGCTATCCGCCATACCGCGACCTCGGCTACGAGACGGTGCAGGCCGCCGGTTCGGATTTCCAGATCGGCACGACCGGCGCCGGCACCGGCGCGCTGACCTCCGGTCTCAAGAGCGGGCTTGGCTCGGCTTCGACGCTGCTTGACAATGGCGTCACCATCGGCGCGCTGGCGGCGGTCAATCCGATCGGCTCGGTGACCATCAGCCGAAGCCGCCATTTCTGGGCGGCTCCGTTCGAGATCGGCGATGAATTCGGCGCGCTTGGCTATCCCTCGCCAATGCCGGACGACGCCAAAAGCATCCTCTTGAAGTTTCGCGACAAGACGTTCACGGGCAAGGCGGATGCCGGCGGCAACACCACCATCGCCGTTATCGCCACCGATGCCGTTCTCACAAAGGCCGCCGCAAAGCGCCTGGCCATGTCAGCGCATGACGGTTTCGTGCGGGCCATATGGCCGACGCACACGCCGGCCGATGGCGATCTGGTCTTCGCGCTGGCGACCGGCAGGAGCGGTATCCGGCTCGAAGCCGACGCGGCAATCGACCTTTATGCCGCGGCAGGCGCCACGATGGCGCGCGCCATCACGCGCGGCGTTTTCGCCGCGACGCCCGCCGAGGGCGATCTGTTTCCGGTCTGGTCGTCGCGCTGACTTATACGCGATCAGGTGGGGTCGGACTTTTCTTCCTCGAAAGTGACCGCGACGTCGGAATTCGCCGACAGCCAGACCTTCTTTCCCTCGACCTCCGCAACAAGGCTCAGGGGAATGAAATGATGGTGCCCCTTATGCGTGCCCATGCCGCTGTCGGACTTGGTCAGCTTGATCCGCTGCCCCTCGACTTTGTCGACCGTGCCGACATGAACGCCATCGGCACCGATCACTTCCATATGCTCACGAATTTTGCTGGTGTCGGTCATGGTGGTTCTCCATTGGGACTGCCGACAATAACAGACGAGGCCGCGATTGGATGCATGGCGCTTGCTTTATCGGGCAGCGCGACGCCGGTATCTTGTCGTGATAGGGAATGGCGATATCGTTGGCCGGCGGAAAACCTCATGCAAAACCTTCTTCTGTTTGCCGTTTGCCTGCTTGCGCAGTTTTGCGCAGTCGTCGCCGCCCGGGCCGGGGATGTCGCCGAGCTTGAAATCCTGGGCTTCACCAAGGACGGCGGCATCTTCGCGTTCGAAGAATATGGCGTGCAGGATGGATCGGGATTTCCCTACGCCAATCGCTATTATATCGACACCAGCAACGACAGCTTTCTCCAGGGAACGCCTATTCGCGTCCGGCTCGACGACGAGAACGCCACGTTGACGGCGGCTCGTATTCAGGCCCGCGAGAAGGGCGAAGCGGTCGTCAGCCAGGCGGAGTTGGCCGCGAACAAGGGCATCACCGCAGGCTTCAACCCGGTAACGGAGATGTCCGCCGACCCGCATCGGATGGCGGTCAATCCGCGTCCGATCTTCTCGCCAGTCGACCAGCCGCTCGAGTTCCGGCTGGACGAGATCGGCATGAACGAGACTAAGGGCTGCGAGAGCCAGGGTGAGATCAATGGCTTTCGGCTGCTGCGCGTCGAGGCGCAAGCCGGCGGTACGACGAAGCTGTTGCACGAGGACAAATCGATCCCCAAGAGCCGGGGTTGCCCGAACGGCTACCGCATCGGAGCCGTGCAGACATTTTCGATGGACAATCCCAGCGCCTATGCGGTGCTGATCGCGGTGCGCCAATATGGCTTCGAAGGCCCGGACTATCGCTGGATCGCGGTGACCGGCCGCCTGTGACACCGCTCGTCCACCCCGCCAGGCGTCATCGCGCCCTGGGCCGCCTCCGCGGCGCCATACCAACGCCGGGCACGGCGCTGCTTGGCGCGCTGCTTTGGGCCGCCACGATGGGCGCCAGCGCGCTCCTCAACCTGTTGCTGGAAAGTTGGCTGACGCCAGATAAAATCCGCACCGTGACGCTGCTGTTTGCAGTCGGCGGCGCTCTGGCCTTTCCTGTTGGCCTGTTCGCGGCACGGCTGGTCTCGCTCGGAAGGAGCTGGGAAGTCGCCTTCGCGGCGGCATTCGTGGGTCTAGCCGCCGCGACGATCGGCCTGACCGCCGGGCTGTATGCCTTGCAATACCGCTCCTACTATGCCGCATGGCATGCACCCACCTTCACCCTCACCTGGGGGCTTCAGTTCGTCTTCACGATGGCGGTGGCGCTCTACCAGTTCGTGGTGCTGGGCATCAGGCTCTATTTCCCGATCGGGTTCCTCGCCTTGTTTGCCGCCAGCCTCTGGTTTGCGCGGCGGCGGCGTTGAGCATTTTGTCCGCCTCTGTTAGGACGCGGGCAAATTTCTCGACACGTCAGGACTGACCGATGATCCCTCGCTACTCCCGGCCGGAAATGGTGGCCATATGGTCGCCCGAAACCCGGTTCCGCATCTGGTTCGAGATCGAGGCTCATGCCTGCGACGCGCTGGCCGAACTCGGCGTCATCCCGAAACAGGCGGCGAAGACCATCTGGGAAAAAGGCAATGCCGCGAAGTTCGACGTCGATGCGATCGACGAGATCGAGCGCGTCACCAAGCACGACGTCATCGCTTTTCTCACCCATCTCGCCGAATTCGTCGGACCCGACGCCCGCTTCATCCATCAGGGCATGACATCCTCGGACGTTCTCGACACGTGTTTCGCGGTGCAGCTCACGCGTGCCAGCGACATGCTGCTGGCCGACATCGACGCGCTGCTTGCGGCGCTGAAGCGCCGCGCCTTCGAGCACAAGGATACCGTCACCATCGGCCGCAGCCACGGCATCCATGCCGAGCCGACCACCTTCGGCGTCAAGCTGGCGCAAGCCTATGCCGAATTTTCGCGCTGCCGCGAGCGGCTCGTGCATGCTCGCGAGGACATAGCCACCTGCGCCATTTCGGGAGCGGTCGGCACCTTCGCCAATATCGAGCCTTATGTCGAAGAGCATGTCGCGGCAAAGCTCGGGTTGAAGCCGGAGCCGGTATCGACGCAGGTGATCCCGCGCGACCGCCATGCCATGTTCTTTGCCACGCTCGGCGTCATCGCATCGTCGGTGGAGCGGCTGGCGATCGAGATCCGGCATCTGCAGCGCACCGAGGTGCTGGAAGCCGAAGAGTATTTTTCGCCTGGCCAGAAAGGCTCGTCGGCGATGCCGCACAAGCGCAACCCGGTGTTGACCGAGAACCTAACCGGCCTTGCCCGCATGGTGCGCTCCTTCGCGCTGCCGGCGATGGAGAATGTGGCGCTCTGGCACGAGCGCGACATTTCGCATTCCTCCGTCGAGCGCATGATCGGCCCGGATGCGACGGTGACGCTGGATTTCGCGCTGGCGCGGCTGACCAGCGTCATCGACAAACTGCTCGTCTATCCCGACAACATGCTGAAGAACATGAACAAGTTCCGCGGCCTGGTGCATTCACAGCGCGTGCTCCTAGCATTGACGCAAGCCGGTGTCTCTCGTGAGGATGCGTACCGGCTGGTGCAGCGCAATGCCATGAAGGTGTGGGAGCAAGGCGCTGATTTTCTTGAAGAACTGCTGGCCGACAAGGACGTCACCGCCGCCTTGCCGGAAGCCGAGATCCGCGAGAAATTCGACCTGGGCTACCACACCAAGCATGTCGACACGATCTTCCGGCGGGTGTTCGGAGAGGCCTGAGGGGCTTTCCTTCTCCCCGTCGCTACGAGGAGAAGGTACCGCAGGACGTAACTGCCGATCACGCTTTGCCGGGAACGGTCCTGATCACCGTGCCCCACGGATCTTCGCGGGTCGTTTCACTGGCCACGTTGTCGGACCGCATCTCGACCCAGGCAAGGCCTGACCGGGTCGGATCGCGGCGGCCGGCGCCGGCGCTCTGCCACGCATTGGCGCCGATATGATGATGGTAGTGGCCTGACGACAGGAACACAGCCTGGCCGCCATACTTCGCCACCGTGTCGAAGCCGAATTCCTGGTTCCACCAGGCTTCCGCCTCTTCCGGCCGGCCGACGCGCAGGTGGACGTGGCCGACAATGCTGTTTTCAGGCGCTCCCTGCCAGCCCGCGTCGCCCGCCGGCACTTCGGCGACGACCGAAGGAATGTTCAGCCGTTCGGTCGCCATCGCGATCTTGTCGCCGTTCCACGTCCAGTCCTGCGGACGGCGATCGGCATAGATCTCGATCCCGTTGCCCTCGGGATCGGTGAGGTACAGCGCTTCGCTGACCAGATGGTCCGAAGCGCCCTCTATGGCGATCTTGTCTGATATGGCGTGGTTGATCCAGCGGCCGAGATCGGCACGGCTGGGCAGCAGGAAAGCCGTGTGGAACAGGCCGGCGCTGCGCGGATCGTCAGGCTTGGCCGAGGCGTCCGGCTCCAGCACCAACAGCGGACGGTTGGCGGCGCCCAGGGTGATCGCGCCATCGGCGCGGCTCAATTCCTGCAAGCCGACAACAGCGCGATAGTAGGCCGCTAGGCTTTCGGCGTCGCGCGCCTTCAGCCCGACCCGGGCAACGCTCACCGGCGTGGTGGCGGCAAAGGGCAGTTCGCTCATGATTGTCTCCGTTGCGGCGACGCTTTGGCATAAACCCCGAGGTCAGGAGCCCGGCGCCGGCGATCATTATACATCGTGTCAGCACCAAATGCGGTCCTTCACGGCTGTTTCTTTCCAGAGGACAAATCGGCGATCGTGATCGTTCACACAAGACAGCGAAAAGCGAACATGGTGTTCACCATTGCAAGCAGGAGCGCACCCATCGGCGGTTGCATGAGGCAATCACGCTCGCTATCTCAGCGCCATGAAAGTCAAAGACGCAGATATTCTCATCATCCCGGGCTACACTAACTCCGGACCCGAGCACTGGCAGACCCGCTGGCAGTCAAAGCTGTCGACCGCGCGGCGCGTCGAGCAGGCGGAATGGTCGAAGCCCGTGCGCGAGGACTGGACGGCGAGCGTGGCTAAAGCGGTCAACGAAGCCGAGAAGCCCGTCGTCCTCGTCGCGCATTCCCTTGGCGTTGCCGCGGCGGTGCAAGCCATCCCGCAGTTTCGCAAGCCGGTCGCCGGCGCATTCTTCGTGGCGCCGCCCGATGTCGCCAATCCGGAGGTACGGCCAAGGCACCTGATGACATTCGGCCCCTACTCGCGCGAGCCGTTGCCCTTCCCGTCCATGGTGATTGCCAGCCGCAACGATCCGTTCTGCGCCTTCCACGTCGCCGAGGACATTGCCGGCGCCTGGGGGTCTCTCTTCATCGATGCCGGTGAAGCCGGTCACCTCAACACCGATTCAGGCTTCGGCCCATGGCCCGAAGGTTCGATGACCTTCGCCAAATTTCTCACCGAACTGAAGGCCTGACGACCCCGACCGGATCGCGGCTCTCAGCCGCCGATCGAATCCTTGATGCCTTTCAACAGCGTCTTCGCCCCTAGTGAAATCAGCGCGTGCTCGGACCCTGTGGCCAGCAGGCGGTAGCCCATCGCCACGACGCGGCCGGCGATGGCCGGTTCGATGACGTAGATCGCCGCATGTTTGCCGGCCTTGCGGGTACGCTCGGCGATCGAACCCACCGTTTCCATCATGCTTTCGAGCGTCGAATTGACGGTCGTGCCGTTCGACCAGGCAATCGAGAAGTCCGATGGCCCCAGGAAAATGCCGTCGATACCGGGTGTATCGAGGATGCCGTCCAGCGCATCGAGCGCCGCCCGCGTCTCGACCATGGCGAAGGCCATTGTGCGCTGGTTGCTGTCGCGCAGCCATTCGGCATGATCACCCTTGCCATGGCGTGGGAAGGCATAGGTGGGGCCCCAGGAGCGCTCGCCCACCGGCGGGTATTTCATCGCCGCAGCGAACAGTTTTGCATCCGCCACCGAGTTGACCATCGGCGCGATCACCGCCTCGGCGCCGAAATCGAGCGCCCGGCTGGCCATGTCGAAACGGCCGACGGGAATACGCACCAATGCCGGCTTGCCGGTGGCAAGCACGGGCGACAGGCCGCGCAACACGCTGTCTTCATGATGGCCGCCATGCTGCATGTCGAGCGTGACCGCATCGAAGCCCTGCCTGGCAAGGATTTCGACGGTCAGCGCGTCCGGCACGCCTGACCATGCGGTGACCAGCGTTTCATCGGCCGCAAGGCGGGATTTCAGGGACATCGGCTCTTTCCTCGCTAAGGATCGCAGTTTCAGCCGGAAACGACGGGAAACGCAAAGAAAAACCGCCCGGCTGGGCCGGGCGGTCGATTGGTCCAGTCATTCTTTTGCCGCAGGTTCCGTCGCAAAATTGTGGGACATTTTTGCGGAACCTGCTTCGGCCGGATCAGGTGTTCTTGATCTGCTCGATGGCCTGCGCCATCAATTCGTCCATGGTGCGGCGGATCTGATGGTCCGACTGGCTGACGCCGGCAGCGTCGAAATCCTTGCGGATCTTGCGGAAGACGTCGTGATCGCCGGCTTCCTCGATATCGGAAACGACCACTTCCTTGGCGTAGGCATCGGCCTCGGCGCCGGATTTCCCGAGCTTTTCCGCGGCCCACAGGCCGAGAGCCTTGTTGCGGCGCGCCGACGCCTTGAACCGAAGCTCCTCGTCGAACACGAATTTGCGCTCAAAACCCTCTTCGCGATCCTTCATGTTGCTCATGGCGTCCCTCCGATGGAAATCGATTCGCTGGCATTGATGAATATGTGATGGCGAAGCACAAACCAAAAGGCTGGCGGCCGGTCAATACGCTTCGTGGCTTGCTGCGCTGCGGCATTTCGGTCCCGAAAGCAGTTGATTGAAAGGATTTGCCGATTGAGCAAACAAGGCGATTACGATAGACACCGGCATTGAACGCCACCGTCGCCACACTAATTTAGGCAGACGGACAGGAACTGGTCGCTTGCCGCCTGCCCGCAAATCCAGAGAAAAATCAAATGAAAAATCGCCGCCGCATTTATGAAGGCAAGGCCAAGATACTTTATGAAGGCCCTGAGCCCGGGACGCTGATCCAGTTCTTCAAGGATGACGCCACCGCGTTCAACAAGAAAAAACACGAAGTCGTCGATGGCAAGGGCGTGCTTAACAATCGCATTTCCGAGCACATCTTCAATCATCTCAACCGGATGGGTATTCCGACCCACTTCATCCGCCGGCTCAACATGCGCGAGCAGCTGATCAAGGAGGTCGAGATCATCCCGCTCGAAGTGGTGGTGCGCAATGTCGCCGCCGGTTCGCTGTCCAAGCGCCTTGGCATCGAGGAAGGCACGGTCCTGCCCCGCTCGATCATCGAATTCTATTACAAGGCCGATGCGCTCGACGACCCGATGGTCTCTGAAGAGCACATCACGGCCTTCGGCTGGGCGAGCCCGCAGGAAATCGACGACGTCATGGCGCTGGCCATTCGCGTCAACGACTTCCTGTCCGGCCTGTTCATGGGCGTCGGCATCCAGCTCGTCGATTTCAAGATCGAATGCGGACGCCTGTTCGAGGGCGACATGATGCGCATCGTCGTAGCCGACGAGATCTCGCCCGATTCCTGCCGGCTGTGGGACGTGGCGACGCAGGACAAGCTCGACAAGGACCGTTTCCGCCGCGACATGGGCGGCCTCGTGGAGGCCTACCAGGAAGTCGCCCGCCGTCTCGGTATCATGAACGAGAACGAGCCGCCGCGTCCAACCGGACCGGTGCTCGTCGCGTCGAGCGAGCCGCCGAAGGGCATGAAGCACTAATTGCCAGCAACGGGCTTGCCGGAAACGGCAGGTCCGGCGCAGACCGATACCGATCATTCAGGAGCATCGATGAAAGCCCGTATCACCGTAACCCTCAAAAACGGCGTGCTGGACCCGCAAGGTAAGGCGATCGAGCATGCGCTGTCGGGGCTAGGTTTTGACGGCATCGGCTCGGTGCGGCAGGGCAAGGTGTTCGACGTCGAGCTCGCCGGGACCGACAAGGCCAAGGCCGAGGCCGATCTCAAGGCCATGTGCGACAGACTGCTGGCGAACACGGTGATTGAGAACTATAGTGTGACGCTTACCTGAGGTTGCGCCGGAGGCACGGATGCCCCAACTTGCCGAAACCCAGAGGCCTTACGAACCAAAATGAAATCAGCCGTCGTCCTCCTGCCTGGCCTTAACCGCGACCGCGATATGATCGCGGCGCTGACCAAGATTTCCGGCAAGGCGCCAGCCACGGTCTGGCAAACCGACACCGAAATCCCGGATGTCGACCTGATCGCCATTCCCGGCGGCTTCTCCTTCGGCGACTATCTGCGCTGCGGCGCGATCGCGGCGCGCATGCCGGTGATGCGGGCGGTCGCTGAAAAGGCGGCCAAGGGCGTCATGGTCATCGGCGTCTGCAACGGTTTCCAGATCCTGGTCGAGGCCGGCCTGCTGCCGGGAGCGCTCATGCGCAACTCCTCGCTCAAATTCGTCTGCCGGCAGGTGAAGCTCGAGATCGCCAACGCCAACACCATGTTCACCCGCCGCTACCAGCCGGGCCAGATCATCCGCTCGCCGGTGGCGCATCACGACGGCAACTACTTCGCCGATGCCGAGACGCTTGCACGCCTGAAAGGCGAAGGCCAGGTGGTGTTCCGCTATGCGGACGGCACCAATCCCAACGGCTCGATCAACGACATCGCCGGCATCATCAGCAGCCAGGGCAATGTGCTGGGCCTGATGCCGCATCCCGAGAACCTGATCGAAGCGGCACATGGCGGCAATGACGGCCGGGCGTTGTTCGAAGGCGCGCTCGGCATCGCCGCCTGATATCTTCCGAAATTCTTTCAGAACCTGGGGGCGGCCTGACGATGAGACTGACGATTGCTCGCTTTGCTCTCCTGGCTGCCGCCGGCCTTGCGCTGGCATCCTGCCAGTCGGGTCCGAAGAGCGCTCCGCCGCCTTCCGGCAAGAGCGCGGCGCTGCTGGCCATGGAACAGGTGGCGATCTCCGCCCACAAATGCTGGATCGCCAGCAAGGACCCGGCCTTCAAATCCTACCAGATGGCCAATGAGCTGAATTCGTTCAGCGGCACGCCGCGCTTCCTGCTGGTGCCGGCCAAGCATTATGGCGGCAAGCCGCTGCTGGTGGTGCAGGCGCAAGGCAATTCGAGCCGTGTAGACGTGTTCGGTCCGCTGATGGCCGAGCCGCTCGGCGCGCGCATCGGCTCCGACATCGCCCGCTGGCAGGCCGGCAATCCGGCCTGCGCCGCCGCCGCGTAAGATGGGCCGGCTGCTGCAGGTCGCGGGTCTGGTCGCAGGGCTGGCCGGTCTTTTCCTGCAGTTCTCGATCACCGTTCCGGCCTCGATGGAAGCCGGCCGCGGCCTGATCGGTTCGGTCGTCTTCTACTTCAGCTTCTTTACCATCCTGACCAACATCGGTGCGGTGCTCGTCCATGCGTCGCTGCTGTCGCCCGCCGGCCATGCCTGGTTTCCGGCCTTTGCCGGAGCGCGGATGCGGGCAGGCGTCGCCGTCGCCATCACCGTGGTCTTCATGGTCTACGCCACCGTGCTGGCACGCCTCTGGCAGCCGCAGGGCCTGTTCCTGCTGTGCGACGTGCTGCTGCACTATGTGACGCCTGCACTGTTCGTGCTGTGGTGGCTGGCCGCCGGTGCCGACGGCAAGACGCGATGGCGAGACGTTTCCTGGTGGATGCTCTATCCGCTCGCCTATCTGGCCTATGCGCTGGCGCGGGCGTCCATAACAGGCGAAGTGCCCTACCCCTTCCTCGATGTCGCCAGGAACGGCATCGCCAGCGTCGCCATCGCCTCGCTGGCCATCACCGCCCTTTTCCTGGCGCTATGCGTTGGCGCCGTGCTTGCGGACCGCGGCCTGTCACGGATCAGGGCGCCAGTTGTGCAGCCACGCAAGCAGGATTGAACACAGCATCCCGCCTGTTCATTTCCAGAATGGCCTGATCCCTTCGCGATGGGCGTCGCAGCGGGAAATGCCGATGTCCTTCAACTGATCATCGGTCATGTCCAGCAAGGCGAGCCGGCTGCGCCTGCGCTCCAGCAGGCCGTCGATCCAGCGCCCCAGCGATTTGACCATACGCACGATGCGGCTGACAAAGCCGCCGCGGTCCACAGGTCGCGCGGCGAACAATCCTGCGGCTGTCTGGCTGATTGTCTCGATTGTATCCATCTTCGCTCTACCAAAGCTGCAAATTGCACTCTTTTATTCCACACAACGCATGTGAATTGACTCATCGTTCGACGCAATATACAAAATTGTCACCATGACAAATTGGCTTCCCGACCTCACGGCCAGCTCCGGCCCGCTTTATCAGCGCCTTGCTGACAGCATTGAGTCAGATATCGACCGCGGCGTGATCGACGCCGGGGCAAAGCTGCCACCGCAGCGGGATCTCGCCTATGACATCGGCGCAACCGTCGGCACGGTCGGCAGGGCCTATCAATTGCTGCGCGAGCGCGGGCTGGTCAGCGGCGAGGTCGGGCGCGGCACCTATGTCCTCGGCCGGCAGAACGCGAAGCCCGACTTCATAGCGCCGGACGCGCAAGGCACGCGCGACATCGATGCGCCGCGCGGCAAGCTGCGCTTCGACAGCACCGCGGCGCCCGATGTCGGCCAGGGCGCCATCGTCACCGAAGTGCTGTCGCGCACGGCTTCGGATCATGCGCATGAGATTTCGAGCTACACGCGGGATTTTCCCGAGCGCTGGTTCGAGGCCGGCGCCAGTTGGCTGTCGCGCAACTCGTTTCGACCGAGCGCCGATACGATCGTGCCGACGCTCGGTACCCATGCCGCTGTCATGGCGGCGATCGCCGCACTGACCACGCCCGGCGATTACGTCGCCTTCGAGCACCTGACCTATTCGCAGATTTCGCGCAGCGCCGGCCTGATCGGTCGTCGCACGGCGCTGGTGGCATCGGACCATCAGGGTCTCAACGCCGACGATTTCGAGCGCGTCTGCGCGCAAAAGCACCCGAAGATGATCTTTCTGATGCCTACGGTGCAGAATCCGACGCTGGCGATCCTGCCGGCAGCGCGACGTGAGGCAATCGCGCGGATCGCGCGTGAATACAATGTCGTCATTATCGAGGACGATCTTTACGGCGGCCTGACCGAAGATCCGACGCCAATGCTGGCCGACTATGCACCCGAGCGCACCATCGTCGCAGGCGGCCTGTCGAAATCGGTAGCGGCCGGCGTTCGCGGCGGCTGGCTTTCCTGCCCGCCCGCTTATCGCCATCGCATCCGCGTTGCCCATAAGATGATGACCGGAGGCATGCCTTTCCTGCTGGCCGAGGTGAATGCCCGGCTGGTGCTGTCGGGCCAGGCCGCGGACATACGCAAACGGGCCATCGCCGAAATCAACGCCCGCACCGCCATCGTGCGCGAGACTTTGGCCGGCTTCGAATTCAAGTCGCGGGACAATATACCCTTTGTCTGGCTGACCTTGCCCGACCCCTGGCTTTCCGGCACGTTCAAGAACGCCTGCCTCGAGCACGGCGTGCTAATCGACGACGAAGACGAGTTCAAGGCGGGCCGTTCCGAGCAGGTCTTCCACGCTGTGCGCTTCGGCATTTCGCAGCCGAGGCAGCGCAAGGACATCGCGGACGGCGTTGCGGCAATCCGGCGGCTCCTCGATGAGGGCCGTGCAGGCTACGACAGTTTTTCCTGATCCGCATCGCCTTGGAGCGTCGGCGGTTCAGGACGACGGCATGCCTCCAGGCAAGACCGAGGCGCATCGGTTGAGTCCGGTCCGGTGGGACGCGCGTTCAAGGCGCCGCGGCTTTCTCCGGATTCAGCCACTTTTCGTCGGTCCATGGGTGTATCGGCCGCAAAGCTTGCGATAAGAGGAGATTCAAAATCCCAAGCTCCCACGGATAAAAACCGCCGCCCATGACCATTTCCAATTCCGTGCCGATCACGCCCGAGCTCATTGCCGCGCATGGGCTGAAGCCAGACGAATACCAGCGCATCCTCGACCTCGTCGGGCGTGAGCCGAGCTTCACCGAACTTGGCATCTTCTCGGCGATGTGGAACGAGCATTGCTCGTATAAATCCTCAAAGAAATGGCTGCGCACGCTGCCGACGACCGGCCCGCGGGTCATCCAGGGACCGGGCGAGAATGCCGGCGTGGTCGATATCGGCGACGGCGACTGCGTCGTCTTCAAGATGGAGAGCCACAACCACCCCTCCTTTATCGAGCCCTACCAAGGGGCGGCGACAGGCGTCGGCGGCATATTGCGCGACGTCTTCACCATGGGCGCGCGGCCGATCGCGGCGATGAACGCCTTGCGCTTCGGTGCTCCCGATCATCCCAAGACCAGGCACCTGGTGGCGGGAGTGGTTTCCGGCGTCGGCGGCTACGGCAATTCCTTCGGCGTGCCGACGGTCGGCGGCGAGGTCAATTTCGACGCCCGCTACAACGGCAATATCCTGGTCAACGCTTTTGCCGCGGGTCTTGCCAAGACGGACGCGATTTTCCTGTCGGAGGCCAAGGGCGTCGGCCTGCCGGTCGTCTATCTCGGCGCCAAGACCGGTCGCGACGGCGTCGGCGGCGCCACCATGGCCTCGGCCGAATTCGACGACAAGATCGACGAGAAGCGCCCGACCGTGCAGGTCGGCGATCCCTTCACCGAAAAGTGCCTGCTTGAAGCATGTCTCGAACTGATGGCGTCCGGTGCGGTCATCGCTATCCAGGACATGGGTGCTGCCGGCCTTACCTGCTCGGCGGTCGAGATGGGCGCCAAGGGGGATCTCGGCATCGAGCTCGAGCTCGACAAGGTTCCGGTGCGCGAGGAGCGCATGAGCGCCTACGAGATGATGCTGTCGGAAAGCCAGGAGCGCATGCTGATGGTGCTGCGCCCCGAAAAGGAAAAGGAGGCCGAGGCGATCTTCCACAAATGGGGGCTCGACTTCGCCATTGTCGGCAAGACGACCGACGATCTGCGCTTTCGCGTCCTGCATCAGGGTGATCAGGTTGCGGACCTGCCGATCAAGGATCTCGGCGACAAGGCACCGGAATATGACCGTCCGTGGATCGAGCCGAAGAAGCCGGCGCCGCTTGCGGCCAATGACATTCCGCAGGCCGATGTCGCCGACGCACTGCTGAAGCTGCTCGGCGGCCCTGACCTGTCGTCGCGCCGCTGGGTGTGGGAACAGTACGACACGCTGATCCAGGGCAATTCGCTGCAGCTTCCCGGTGGCGATGCCGGCGTGGTGCGGGTCGAAGGCCATCCGACCAAAGCGCTGGCTTTCTCGTCGGACGTGACGCCGCGCTATTGCGAGGCCGATCCCTATGAGGGCGGCAAGCAGGCGGTGGCCGAATGCTGGCGCAACCTGACCGCCACCGGCGCGCTGCCGCTGGCCGCCACCGACAATCTCAATTTCGGCAATCCGGAACGGCCGGAGATCATGGGTCAGTTGGTCGGCGCGGTGAAGGGCATTGGCGATGCCTGCCGCGCGCTCGGCTTCCCGATCGTTTCGGGCAATGTCTCGCTCTACAACGAAACCAATGGCCAGGGCATCCTGCCGACGCCGACCATCGGCGGCGTCGGGCTGATCGCCGACTGGTCGAAGATGGTGCGGGCCGGCTTCGCTGAGCAAGGCCAGATGATCCTGCTGGTCGGCGCGCCGGCCTCATGGGGCACGCATCTCGGCCAATCGGTCTACTTGCGCGACATCCACGGCCGCAGCGACGGCCCGCCGCCGCCGGTCGACCTCGACCATGAAAAGCGTGTCGGCGACCATGTGCGCGCCCTCATCGCGTCCGGCATCGTCACCGCGGCTCACGACGTTTCCGACGGCGGCATTGCGGTCGCGCTGGCCGAGATGGCGATGGCATCAGGCATCGGCGCGACGGTCCCCGGACTGGCCGGCACCGATCCTATTCCGGTCTGGTTCGGCGAGGACCAGGGCCGCTATCTCCTCACGCTGTCAATCGATCCAGACAGTGAGGACTGGGACGCGATCCGCAAACAGCAAAGCGAACTCGCCATTTTCGCGCCCTGGATCGGCTCGACCGGCGGCAACACGCTGAAACTCGGCGAGGCACGGGCGATCCCGCTCGGCGAATTGACCGCCGCGCACGAAGGCTGGTTCCCGCGCTTCATGGATCAGGCCATTTGAGCAGAGCGTGATCCCGAAAAGTGGGAAACGATTTTTTCGGAAAAATCATGCTCAACCACAGGAAACTGGCCGTCCGGGCACTGCTTGCAGTCGTCTTCTGGCCATCGCTGTTCTTCTTCTGGTTTCTCGGCCCGTTCGTCTTTTTCCTGCTGTCTACGACATCGAGCGAGGTCTGCGCCCGGTTGGATACACGCGCGGAGTTCCTCGCCGCGGCCAACGACACGCTTCCGATGCTTGGCCTGCAAAACCTTTTCTATGCAGTTCCGCTTGTCTGCCTGGTGCTTTGGAGCCGGCTTCTGCCGGACCGGGCACGGACAAGGCACATCTTCACCTGCATAAAACTTTTCGCCGTCGCGGCCGCATTGGGGGCACTGTGGGAGTATGGCTCCTCGCTGGCCTGCGATGGCTACGGCCAGCCGTTCTTCTCGCCCGTCTGGCGGATGACCGCCTACCTGCCGATTGCCAACCTGGCGATCAACCTTCCCCTCTATGTGCTGACCTTCAGCCTTGGGCGGACCTTCTCGACGCCCGAGGACGACCCCGCAGACGACGCCGGCGGTCAGAGCGAGGACGCGTCGTGAGCCACAATCGCGCTGGGGCTGGACGGAACGGCTTCAATCCCGGCCGGAAAGGCTTTAGGTTCACTCCGACTCTCATCGCACGGGCAGCCATGCCGCAGCCCGCCCGAAAACAGGAACTTGCCATGGCAATGGATGCCCGCGACATCGAAAAACTGATCAAGGAGGGCATCCCGGATGCCAGGGTGACCATCCGTGACCTTGCCGGCGACGGCGATCACTATGCGGCCGAAGTCGTGGCCGAGAGCTTTCGCGGAAAAAGCCGCGTGCAGCAGCACCAGATGGTCTATGACGCGCTGAAGGGCAATATGGGCGGCGTGCTGCACGCGCTGGCGCTGCAGACCAGCGTGCCGGACTAGGGGCTTCCAACGCCAAAGTCGCTTGGCCCAAAACGCCGCATCTTTTGCGCCATTCAGGCCACCACGCGGCTAAAGTCTTGTTTCGGGCAACCTATGGGTTTATCTGATGGAAAAGCTTCGAGCCTGACTCCCACAGGCGGGAAAGGATATTCCATGAGCGGCATCAACGACTACATTGACAACGAGGTGAAGGGCAACGACGTCGTGCTTTTCATGAAGGGCACGCCCGGTTTCCCGCAATGCGGATTTTCCGGCCAGGTTGTCCAGATCCTCGACTATATCGGCGCCGACTACAAAGGCGTGAACGTGCTGGATTCGGCCGAGCTGCGCCAGGGCATCAAGGAATACTCCAACTGGCCGACGATCCCTCAGCTCTACGTCAAGGGCGAATTCGTCGGTGGCTGCGACATCGTGCGCGAAATGTTCCAGGCGGGCGAGTTGCAGACATTCCTTGTCGAGAAGGGCGTGAGCGTCAAAGGCGCCGCCTGATTTCGGTTGGGCATGTCGCCGTCGACATGCCCTGAGCACGGGGCAGCCCCGCCTCGGCAATTTTGCGTCCGGGACCCGGACCAGGACGAGCCAATGCGCCGGGCCACCGGCGCGTTTTCGTTTGAGAGATCGGACTTGCCGTGGACCAGCAGACGTCAGCACCGCAATCGGCAAGCAAATTGCCCATTCCGCGCTGGGAGTTCATCGCGCTGTGCGCAGCGCTGATGGCGCTCAATTCGTTGGCCATCGACATCATGCTGCCGGCGCTGCAGCAGATCGGCGCCTCGCTTGGCGTCGAGAACGAAAACCACCGGCAATATGTCATCACCGCCTATATTCTGGGTTTTGGCGGCGGACAGCTGTTTTTCGGACCGCTCTCGGACCGATTCGGGCGCCGTGCGCCGCTTGTCGCCGGCCTGATCATTTATGTGGCGGCGGCCGCCGCGGCCGCCATATCGCCAAGCTTTGAAACGCTTCTACTTTGCCGGGCCGTGCAAGGCATCGGTGCGGCCGCGACCCGCGTCATCGCCGTCTCGATCGTGCGCGACACGTTCGATGGCCGGCGCATGGCCGAGGTGATGTCGCTGATCTTCATGGTGTTCATGGCGATCCCGGTGATTGCTCCCGGCATCGGCCAGTTCATCATGCTGTTCGCGACCTGGCATTTGATCTTCGTCACCATGGCCGTCGGCGCGCTTGTCGTCTCGGCCTGGTCGCTGCTGCGCCTGCCCGAGACGCTACATCCGGAATATCGCCGGCCATTGACCGTCAATGCCATTGTCGGCGGGTTCCGCATCGTGCTGACCAACCGCGTCGCGATCTGCTATGCCTTCGCCAGTACGTTCATCTTCGGCGCCATGTTCGGCTTCATCGCCTCGGCGCAGCAGATTTATGTCGACATATTCAATGTCGGCGAATTGTTTCCGGTCATCTTTGCCGGCGTTGCCGGCGTGCTCGCCTTCTCCAACTATCTGAACTCGCGTCTTGTCGGCCGCATCGGCATGCGCCGCCTGTCGCAGAGCGCGCTGCTGTTGTTTCTGGTCATCAGCCTGGCCTGGCTGGTCGTTTCGCTGGAAATGAAGATGCCGCTCTGGCTGTTCGTCACCTTCTTTGCCTGCGCCATGCTCCCTTTCGGTGCGCTCGGCGCGAATTTCAATGCCTTGGCTATGGAGCCGCTTGGTCAGCTGGCCGGCACGGCCTCGTCCATCCTGGGCTTCATGCAGACGTTTCTCGGCGGCATTCTCGGCACGCTGATCGGCCAGGCTTTCAACGGCACGGTGACGCCATTGGCCGCCGGCTTCTGCAGCGTCTCGGTCGCAGCCCTGCTGATGATCTTCATCGCCGAACGCGGCAAGATGTTCCAGCCGCAGAATCAACCCGTCTCGGGGCACATTGCCGATCTGCATTGAATTGTCGCCTTTGCGGCGCTCGGCTGGGTAATCGAATTGGCAGCCGGCTATTGCGCCCAGAGTTCGCTGCGCAACTCGCGCCAGCTTTCCCGGTCGGGTGCGACAAGCAGGCCGCCGCCGACATGCGACGGTAGGTAGGCACTGGCGTCGAAACGCGCGGCGTGGCCGCCGGCCTCGGCATGAATCAGGACACCGGGCAGATGGTCCCACGGCATCAGCTTGTTGTAGACGACGAAATGGGCATGGCCGCTGGCCAGCAGGCGATATTCATGCGCGGCGCAGCGATAGGCGAATTGCGACAGGATTTTCGTCTGGTTGCGCGCCAGCCGCGACCGCTCTGGTTCGGCCATGTACTGCCAGGAGACGGAGCCGGTCATTCCCGAGATCGGCACGGGCGCCGCGACACGCACTTTTTCCAGGTTGCCATGCGCGTGCCTGATATGGCTGCCGGCGCCCCTGGCGCCGATCAGCCAGTCCTTGCCGACCGGATCGTGGATGATGCCTGCGACGGTCTCACCCCGGACCACGACACCCAGCATGACGCCGAACAACGGCACGCCGGAAGCGAAATTGAAAGTGCCGTCCACCGGGTCGATGGTGAAAGCCAGATCGGCATCGCCAAGACCGTCGAGCAGCGCCGGATTGTCGGAACAGGCTTCCTCGCCGACAATCATGGCCGTTGGGTAGCGCTCACGCAGCTTGGCGGTGATCAGCCGCTCGGCACTGACGTCGGCTTCCGTCACCAGGTCGGCGGCCGACGTCTTCTGGCGGACGTCGCCGCCGCCCAACCGGCGAAAGCGCGGCATGATTTCGGCTTCGGCTGCTTCGGCCAGGGTGCTGGCCAGCCAGTCGATCGCGGTATCGTCAAATGTCATCGGAAATGTCTTGCCTGCTGGAGAGCGTTTCATCGAGGGCGGCGAAATCGAATAGTTTCCTGTCGAGCAGATGCGACGGCCTGGTGTTGGACAACGCACGCAGCATCGTGTCCTTGCGCCCGGGCATGCGCTTTTCGATATCGTCAAGCATGGCCTTCATCGCGTTGCGCTGGAGACCTTCCTGGCTGCCGCAGAGATCGCAAGGGATGATCGGGAACCGCATCGCCGCGGCGAGCTTTTCCAGATCGATTTCGGCGCAATAGCTCAGCGGCCGCAGCACCATGACGTCGCCCTCGTCGTTGAGCAGCTTTGGCGGCATGGCGGCGAGACGGCCGCCGTGGAACAGGTTCATGAAGAAGGTTTCGAGAATGTCCTCGCGATGATGGCCGAGCACCAGCGCCGAGCACCCCTCCTCTCGGGCTACGCGATAGAGATGACCACGCCGCAGGCGTGAACAGAGCGAGCAATAGGTGCTGCCCTGCGGCAGCTTGTCGGTGACGACGGAGTAGGTGTCCTGGTATTCGATGCGGTGTGCAATGCCGTGGGCATTGAGGTAATCGGGCAGGATGTGCTTGGGAAAGTTCGGCTGGCCCTGGTCGAGATTGCAGGCCAGCAGCTCCACCGGCAGCAGGCCGCGCCATTTGAGGTCCAGCAGCATGGCAAGCAGGCCGTAGGAATCCTTGCCGCCCGACAGGGCCACCAGCCAGCGCTCGCCTGGCCTGACCATCGAAAAATCCTCGATCGCCTGGCGGGTCAGCCGCAGCAGCCGCTTGCGCAATTTGTTGAACTCGACCGAAGACGGCACATCGGCGAACAGCGGGTGAAAACCGCCTTCGATGTCGGCGGCCTGCTCAAGCGATTGAGCGTCTGGCAGCATGTTCATGGCGTCGGTTCCAAATCCTGGAGCAACGAACGTTCGGAGCTTCGTTGCCGCCCGGATTAGCGGACATGGCCGACAAAGAAAAGGCCGCCTCGATGGGCGGCCCCTTCCGGTCTCGCAAAAAGCCTTCGCTTAACGCGAATAGAATTCGACGACGAGGTTCGGTTCCATCTGGACGGCGAACGGAACGTCCGCCAGGCCCGGGATGCGCGAGAAGGTCGCGGTCATCTTGTTGTGATCGGCTTCGATGTAGTCCGGCACGTCGCGCTCGGCGAGGCCGACCGATTCCAGGACGATCACCAGCTGCTTCGACTTTTCACGCACTTCGACGACGTCGCCCGGCTTGCAGCGGTACGAGCCGATGTTGACGCGCTTGCCGTTGACGTTGACGTGGCCGTGGTTGACGAACTGGCGGGCGGCGAAAATGGTCGGAACGAACTTGGCGCGATAGACGACCGCGTCCAGACGCGACTCGAGCAGGCCGATCAGGTTCTCCGAGGTGTCGCCCTTGCGGCGATCGGCCTCTTCATAGACCTTGCGGAACTGCTTTTCCGAAACGTCGCCATAGTGGCCTTTCAGCTTCTGCTTGGCGCGCAGCTGCAGGCCGAAATCGGAAAGCTTGCCCTTGCGGCGCTGGCCGTGCTGGCCGGGGCCGTATTCACGCTTGTTGACCGGGGACTTCGGGCGGCCCCAGATGTTTTCGCCGAGACGGCGGTCGATCTTGTACTTCGCGGATTCGCGCTTGCTCATCGCATTCCCTTTCAAAACAACATAACCCGGAGCCTCATGGTCCGGGTGAAGGAAACGCGCCCTCCTCTGGCCTCCGTTTTCGAGACCTGACAGGGTTTTTCCACGCAACGCGGCGAAAAACCCACGGGACACGTCAGTTCAAACAAGACCTTGGAAAACAGACTGGCTTCCGTCGAGGTCTTGCGCATGCAAAACAAACCACCGGGCGTTGCGGCCCGGTGTTGGGAGCGCTGTTAAACAGAGATTTAACCGCTGTCAAGGTTCCAACTGGCGCCGCCCCGCGACCATCTACGATTTTCAGTGTTGTTGTTCAATGCGGTGTCGCATCCGGCGGGAGGTTGTCGCGCCCGCGGTATTGGAACAATTCCCGGAAAGCGCTAGCGGTTTCTACCCGGGATTGTGTAAAAAACCGGAGCGGGGCGGCGATTCCCCGAAGCTGAACCGCTCCAGGAAGGGACTTGAGCAGAGGAGCCTGAATTCGGATGAAGAAGTTCTTTCTAAGCCTGACTGGTGCGACGGTGTTGGCCGGATCGATGGCCGTCATCACGCCGGAGCCGGCGATGGCAAGGCATTGGCAAGGTCACCGGCCTCATCAGGTATGCCGGATCGTGGTCAAGAAGCGCGTCGTCTGGCGCCATGGTCACCGCCATGTCATTCGCCAAAAAGTGCGACGCTGCCACTGGCGCTAACAGCTGCCACTGGCGCTAACAGCTGCCACTGGCGCTAACAGCTGCCACTGGCGCTAACAGCCGCCACTGGCGCTGATTACGTCGGCCATTGACCCGACAATAACATCAAGGCCTGCGACCCCGTCGCCGGCCTATTTCTTGCCATTGGACGAACCCTTCAAGAAGGTCGTTGCCAAATAGCGCTTCCCTCAGTGCTTCTTTTTCTCCGGCAGATCCTTGCGCTTGGTTTCGGCGAATTCCTCGAGCTGCTTTTCGCTCATGGATTCGTACATCCCTTTGGAAGCGCCTTTGAGCTCTCTCTTCTTGGTCTCGCCGCGCTTGGCCGACAATGCGGCGCCGGCGGCCTTCTGCTGGGCTTTCGAGGTGGCAGGCATGGTTTTTCTCCCTTCATTGCCTGGGAGAAAACGAAACGGCCTCGCCAATGTTCCGGAAATCAGGCGACCGCCAGTCCAAAGCCCTGCATCAAACGGCTGGTGGCAAAATCCGCCTTGCCGGACGTGAAGACCGCGATGTCCGGCTCACCATGCGGCAACAGCCCATTGACCGGCGACAGCAGCGACATCGCCCGCCGGGCGATCGCTTCGGCAGGATCGATCCAGTCGACCGGCCAGGGTGCGGTCTTGCGCATGCGGTTAACCAGAAAAGGATAGTGCGTACAGGCGAGCACGGCGATGTCGGTGCGCATGCCATCGCGCTCGATGAAACACGGGGAGATCTCGGCGCGCACGGCTTCCTCGTCGACGAACCCTTCGCGCATATAGGCTTCGGCCAGCCCCGCCAGGCGGTCGCTACCGACCAGCCGGACATGGCACTTCTGCGCCCATTTGCTGATCAGGTCGCGCGTGTATTGCCGTTTCACCGTGCCCGGCGTCGCCAGCACGGAGACGAGGCCGGAGCGGGTACGCTCCGCCGCCGGCTTGATCGCAGGCACGGTGCCGACAAAGGGATGGCCGGGAAATCTCTCGCGCAACGCATCGATCACCAGCGTCGAGGCGGTGTTGCAGGCGATGACCGAGATGGCCGGGGCGAACCGGTCGAGCAATTTGCCGAACAGGTCGAGAATATGGACCCGCAGCGCCGGTTCCTCCCAGGCGCCAAAGGGGAAGGCGGCATCGTCGGCGATGTAGACGAAGCGGCGGTCGGGCATCAGCACGCGCGCCTCGCGCAGCACAGTCAGCCCGCCAATGCCGGAATCGAACATCAGGATCGGCTGATCAGTCATTGTCGGTTCCCTTGCCGCCGAGCGGCGGCGCGGCGTTGTCGTCGTCATCGGCCACCTGACGATCCGCATTGGTCTTGCGGCCGGGACCGCCGGCGCGCGCCGCTGCCGGAAGCCGCCTTGGATCATCTCCCGGAGAGCCGTCGCCGCGCGGCATCGCCGGCGAGAACCTGTCCAGCGACGAGATGATGCCGCGCAGCACCTTGAGCTCCGGCTCGGCAAATCCCGCCCGGGTCAATACGGCGCGCAGATTGTCAACCATCTTCGGCTTCTTCGGCGCCGGCCGGAAATAGCCGCGCGCTTCGAGTGCGCCTTCGAGATAGGCGAACAGGCCGTGCAGTTCTTCCTTGCTGGCCGGCTTCATGTCCGGACCCGTAAAGTTGGTCTTGGTCTCGTCCTCGAGGCCGGATTTCATCCACTCGTAGGACATGAGAAGCGCGGCCTGGGCGATGTTGAGCGAGGAAAAATCGGGATCGACCGGAAAAGTGACGATCTCGTCGGCGAGGCCAACCTCGTCATTATAGAGGCCGAAACGCTCGCGGCCGAACAGGATGCCGGTTCGCTGACCCATGCCATGGCGAGCCCGGAGCACCCTGCCCGCCTCGACCGGCCCGCGCACGGGCTTGAAGCCGTCGCGTTGCCTTGCGGTGGTCGCGAAAACGAAATTCAGGTCGGCCATCGCCGTGGCGAGATCGTCGAAAACCTTGACGGCGTCGATGACATGGTCGGCGCGGCTGGCCGCCGCCCGCGCCTTCTCGTTCGGCCAGCCGTCGCGCGGGTTGACGAGGCGAAGTTCGACCAGGCCGAAATTGGCCATGGCGCGCGCAACCATGCCGATATTCTCGCCGAGCTGCGGCTCCACGAGAATGATGGCGGGGCTGGCGACTGAAGCGGTATCGGAATCTTTGGTGACGGGCATGATTGTCAATGAACTGCTGTTTGCGGCATTTCAGCGTCCCCTGCCATATTCGGCCGCGAAAATGAACCATTCGCAAATGGCGGGGCGATCGCTTCGCTTTCGTGACCGATCGTCGTTTGCGCGGCCAAAAACGCTTTGATATAGGGGCGCATCCCCGGCCGAACGCCACGCGGGCAAGGCCGTCCCATTTCCCAGCAACGAGGCATTCTTTCCATGGCGAAGATCAAGGTGGCGAACCCGGTCGTCGAACTCGACGGCGACGAGATGACCCGCATCATCTGGCAGTTCATCAAGGACAAGCTGATCCACCCTTATCTCGACCTCAAGCTTGAATATTACGACCTCGGCATCGAGCATCGCGACGCCACCAACGACCAGGTGACCGTCGATTCGGCCAACGCCATCAAAAAATACGGCGTCGGCGTGAAATGCGCGACCATCACGCCCGACGAGCAGCGCGTCGAGGAATTCAAGCTGAAGAAGATGTGGAAGTCGCCGAACGGCACCATCCGCAACATTCTCGGCGGCACCATCTTCCGCGAGCCGATCATCATGAAGAACGTGCCGCGGCTGGTGCCCGGCTGGACCAAGCCGATCATCGTCGGCCGCCACGCCTATGGCGACCAGTACCGCGCCACCGATTTCCGTTTTCCCGGCAAGGGCAAGCTGACGATCAAGTTCGTCGGCGAGGATGGCCAGGTGATCGAGCACGACGTGTTCGACGCGCCCGGCGCCGGCGTCGCCATGGCCATGTACAATCTCGACGAGTCGATCCGCGAATTCGCCCGCGCTTCGCTGAACTACGGCCTGCTGCGCAACTACCCGGTCTATCTCTCGACCAAGAACACCATCCTCAAGGCCTATGACGGCCGCTTCAAGGATATTTTCCAGGAGGTCTACGAGGCTGAGTTCGAGGCCGAGTTCAAGTCCAAGAAGCTGTGGTACGAGCACCGCCTGATCGACGACATGGTGGCCTCCAGCCTGAAATGGTCGGGCGGCTATGTCTGGGCCTGCAAGAACTATGACGGCGACGTACAGTCCGACACGGTGGCGCAGGGTTTCGGCTCGCTTGGCCTGATGACCTCGGTGCTGATGACGCCGGACGGCAAGACGGTGGAAGCGGAAGCCGCGCACGGCACCGTCACGCGCCACTATCGCCAGCACCAGAAGGGCGAGGAAACCTCCACCAATTCGATCGCCTCGATCTTCGCCTGGACCCGGGGCCTCGCCCATCGCGCCAAGCTCGACGACAATGCTGAATTGAAACGCTTCGCGGAGACACTCGAAAAGGTCTGCATCCAGACCGTCGAATCCGGCTTCATGACCAAGGACCTGTCGCTGCTGATCGGCCCCGACCAGCCCTGGCTTTCGACCACTGGTTTCCTGGACAAGATCGACGAGAATTTGCAGAAGGCGATGGCGTAAGCACCCGCGGGTTCAACATGCCGAAGGCTCCGGAAGGAGCCTTCGCTTTTTTGGGCCAACGAAAATCGAAAGCAAAGGACTGGCAACATGGCCAAACCGGTCCTCTACGGCGCCGACTACAGCGTTTACGTGCGCATAGCGCGCATGGCGCTGGAGGAGAAGGGCGTCGACTACGAGCTTGTGCCGGTCGATGTGTTCGCCGCCGAGGGCATCCCCGGCTGGTATTTCGAGCACCACCCGTTCGGCCGCATCCCGGCCTTCGAGCATGACGGTTTTCGCCTGTTCGAGGCCAGCGCGATCACGCGCTATGTTGATGAAGCTTTCGACGGACCGCCCTTGCAGCCGAACGATCCGCGCGGCCGCGCGCGGATGAACCAGATCATCGGCATGCTCGACGCTTATGGCTATCGGGCCATGGTCTGGGACGTCGCCGTGGAGCGGCTGGAGAAGGCGTCGCCTGACGAAGCGCTGATTGTCAGCGGATTACGACAAGCAGGAACGGTCCTTCAGGTGCTCTCATCATTGAGATCCCCGGGGCCGTGGTTGCTCGGCAATCAACTGACGCTCGCCGACCTGCATGCGGCACCGATCGTCGGCTATTTCGTCAAGGTGGCGGAAGGGCGCAAACTGCTGGCTCGCTTTGCCGACATACAGGACTGGTGGGATTGTATTGCTAAACAGGCAAGCTTTGCCAGGACTGAAAAGGCCGGCTGATCTGCGACAGCGCAGCGCAGCGATATTCGATTCAGGTCAACGATTTCGCGGATAACCGATCATTGATGTCGCGCCGCCCATCATGAGGGGCCGCGCGACCTCGAAGGGAAGCAACCGGCCTGGAGCGTTGCCCCCCAATTCTGCAATGAATCACGCCGCCTCCAGCGCCGCCCTCACCGCAGCAATCGCGTCGTCGGCCTTCGAGGCATCGGGGCCACCGGCCTGCGCCATGTCGGGCCGGCCGCCGCCGCCCTGCCCGCCGAGTACCGCGGAGGCGACGCGCACCAGGTCGACGGCGCTGAAGCGGCCGACGAGATCATCGGTGACAGCGACCACGACGCTCGCCTTGTTGTCCTCGCCCGCACCGACAAACACGACCACGCCGGAGCCGAGCGAGCTTTTGCCGGCATCGGCGAGCGGCTTCAGATCCTTCGGCGAGACACCGGAAACCGACTTGCCGAGGAAGCCGACGCCCGCGACGGTCTCGTTGGCGGCCGGCGCGTCAGCGGGCGACCCGCCGCCCAGCGCCAGCTTCTTGCGCGCTTCGGTGAGCTCCTTCTCGAGCTTCTTGCGCTCTTCGAGCAGGGCTTCAACACGCGCCGGCACGTCGGCCGGCGAGATTTTCAGTGTTGCCGCGGCCGCCTTCAGCCGCCGGTCCTGTTCGTCGAGATGCTTGCGCGCGGCCTCGCCCGTCAGCGCCTCGATGCGGCGCACGCCTGCGGCGACGGCGCTGTCGGACACGACGCGCACCAGGCCGATGTCACCGGTTGCCCTGACATGCGTGCCGCCGCAAAGCTCGACCGAATAGGGGCGGTTGGCCTTGGCGCCATGTAGGCCCGTGCCCATCGACACGACGCGCACCTCATCGCCGTATTTCTCGCCGAACAGCGCCATGGCGCCTTCGGCAATGGCATCGTCGACCGACATCAGGCGCGTGATCACCGGGCTGTTCTGCACCACGATCTCATTGGCCATGCGCTCGACCTCCTCGAGTTCCGAGGGCGAGATGGGCTTGTTGTGCGAGATGTCGAAGCGCAGGCGCTCGGGCGCGACCAGCGAGCCCTTCTGTGCCACATGGGTGCCCAGCACCTCGCGCAGCGCCTCATGGATCAGATGCGTCGCGGAATGGTTCGCGCGCAGCCTGGAGCGCCTCGCATGGTCAACCTTCAGCTCGACGGCGGCACCCGTCCTGGCAGTGCCGCTGACCACCTTGCCGAGATGCACGAACAGCCCGTCGGCCTTCTTCTGCGTATCGGAAATCTCGATCGAGAAGCCTTCGCCTGAAATGGTTCCGGTGTCGCCCATCTGGCCGCCGGATTCGGCATAGAACGGCGTCTGGTTGACGACCACGGCTACCGCTTCGCCCTTGCCGGCGCTGTCGACGGTCTTGCCGTCGCGGACAACCGCCTGGATGATGCCTTCCGCCTGCTCGGTCTCGTAGCCGAGGAATTCGGTGGCACCGGCTTTTTCGCGCACCGGGAACCAGACCGCTTCCGTCGCCGCCTCGCCGGAACCTGCCCAGTGCTTACGCGCCTCGGCCTTCTGCTGCTCCATCGCATTGGTGAAGCCGGCAAGATCGACCGAGATGTTGCGCTGGCGCAGCGCATCCTGCGTCAGGTCGAGCGGGAAGCCATAGGTGTCGTAAAGCTTGAAGGCCGTCTCGCCGTCCAGCATGTCGCCGGCGCCGAGCTTTTCCGTCGCCTCCGACAGCAAACCGAGGCCACGCACCAGTGTCTTGCGGAACCTGGTCTCCTCAAGCTTCAGCGTCTCGGTGATCAGCTGTTCGCCGCGCACCAGTTCCGGATAGGCCTGACCCATCTCGCGAACCAGCGCCGGCACCAGCTTCCACACCAGCGGCTCGTTCGCACCGAGCAGCTGTGCATGGCGCATGGCGCGGCGCATGATGCGGCGCAGCACATAGCCGCGGCCTTCATTCGATGGCAGCACGCCGTCTGCGACCAGGAACGACGACGAGCGCAGGTGATCGGCTATGACGCGATAGGATGCGACGGTCTCGGCGTCGGGACCGCGACCGAGCGCGGACGACGCCGCATCGATCAAGTGCCGAAACAGATCGGTCTCAAAGACGCTTTCCACGCCTTGCAGGATGGAGGCCATGCGCTCCAGGCCCATGCCGGTGTCGATCGACGGGCGCGGCAGGTCGATCCGCTCGTCCTTCGTCACCTGCTCGTACTGCATGAACACCAGGTTCCAGAATTCCAGGAACCGGTCGCCATCCTCCTCCGGGGTGCCGGGCGGGCCGCCCCAGATGTGCTCGCCACGGTCGATGAAGATTTCCGAGCATGGCCCGCATGGCCCGGTGTCGCCCATCGCCCAGAAATTGTCGGAGGTCGGGATGCGAATGATGCGATCATCGGAAAAGCCGGCGATCTTCTTCCAGAAGCCGGCCGCCTCGTCGTCGGTGTGGTAGACGGTGACGAGCAGCTTGTCCTTCTTAAGCCCGAACTCCCTGGTAATGAGGTTCCAGGCTAACTCGATGGCGCGCTCCTTGAAATAGTCGCCGAAGGAGAAATTGCCGAGCATCTCGAAGAAGGTCAGGTGGCGCGCGGTGTAGCCGACATTGTCGAGGTCGTTGTGCTTGCCGCCGGCGCGAACGCTTTTCTGGGCGGTCGTGGCACGCGAATAGGGCCGCTTCTCCAGGCCGGTGAAGACGTTCTTGAACTGCACCATGCCGGCATTGGTGAACATCAGCGTCGGATCGTTGCGCGGCACAAGCGGGCTCGACGCCACGACCTCGTGACCCTCCTTGCGGAAATAGTCGAGAAATGTCGACCGGATCTCGTTCACGCCACTCATGAATGCTGCCTTTTCGAGAGAGCCGCCGGCCGGACCGGCGGAAATGGGCTCTGCTTTAGAAGATGGAGCTGGCCTTTTAGCCGCCGCTTGGCACCCTGTCCAGAAACACGCAAGCTGGCCAATTCGCGGTTCGCCAGCCGCTCAAAACGCAAACCGCCGGCACGGGGCCGGCGGTTCGAAACGCAATACTACAGAACTCGATTACATAAGCTCAAATTGATGAACCGGGATTATGGCCGAACTCGGGCCGCAAACCGAACGCTAGATCGCGCCAGCGAACGCTAGATCGTGCCGACGAGCGCTTACATCGCGCCGGCTTCATCCTCGAAGCCATCATCGCCACCTTCGGAGCCGCCATTCTCGAGGAATTTTTCGGCGATCAGTCCGGCGTTCTGCCTGAGCGCAAGTTCGATCTCGCGCGCCGTATCGGGATTGTCGCGCAGGAACAGCTTCGCGTTCTCGCGGCCCTGGCCGAGACGCTGCGAATTGTAGGAGAACCAGGCGCCCGATTTCTCGACCACGCCCGCCTTGACGCCGAGATCGACCAGCTCGCCGGTCTTCGACACGCCTTCGCCGTACATGATGTCGAACTCGACCACCTTGAAGGGCGGCGCCAGCTTGTTCTTGACCACCTTGACGCGGGTCTGGTTGCCGACGACCTCGTCGCGGTCCTTGACCGAGCCGATGCGGCGGATATCGAGACGCACCGAGGCGTAGAATTTCAGCGCATTGCCGCCGGTGGTGGTTTCGGGCGAGCCGAACATGACGCCGATCTTCATGCGGATCTGGTTGATGAAGATGACCATGGTGTTGGAGCGCGAGATCGAGGCGGTCAGCTTGCGCAGCGCCTGGCTCATCAGGCGGGCCTGCAGGCCGGGCAGCGAATCGCCCATCTCGCCCTCGATTTCGGCGCGCGGCGTCAGCGCCGCGACCGAATCGACCACCAGCACATCGATGGCGCCGGAGCGCACCAGCGTATCGCAGATCTCAAGCGCCTGCTCGCCAGTGTCAGGCTGCGAGATCAGGAGGTTTTCGAGATCGACGCCGAGCTTGCGGGCATAGACCGGATCGAGCGCATGCTCGGCATCGACGAAGGCGCAGATGCCGCCCTTCTTCTGGGCTTCCGCCACCGTGTGCAGCGCCAGCGTCGTCTTACCCGAGCTTTCCGGCCCGTAGATCTCGATGATGCGGCCGCGCGGCAGGCCGCCGACGCCAAGCGCGATGTCGAGGCCGAGCGAGCCGGTTGGCACGGTTTCGATCTCGACGACCTGCTCGTTCGCGCCGAGCCGCATGATCGAGCCCTTGCCGAAAGCCCGCTCGATTTGCGACAGCGCCGCATCCAGAGCCTTTGATTTGTCCACTGCCTTATCCTCTACAAGCCGCAAGCTGTTCTGAGCCATGATACATCACCCCGTAGTCGTCAATGAAGGCCGGACAATCCGTAATCATTGGTTATTTGTACCTTTTTTGTTCTCATTTGGCAAGAGGGATCAAGCATCTGAAAAATAAGCAACATCCTGATTTGTTCTTTTTTTGTCTCACGATTCGGCTCCAACATGGTCCGAATATTGGGCCAGGCTGGTTCGCCGTGCCGATCTCACGAATCGCTGGTTGTTGCCTGCGAAGCTCCGTCGCACAGCATGGCGCTTGTGCGTGACCGCCAACAAAGGTCATATCGGCGCATGGTGAGATCTCCAAGAGTCCTGGCGGTGGGCGGCGCCCATATCGACAGGCGCGGCCAGGTGTCCGGCGCTTACGTGCCGGCTGCCTCCAACCCGGGCACGATGCGCGAGGACGTTGGCGGCGGCGTCTTCAACGCATTGCGCAGCACGGTGCGGCGAGGCGTCTCGGGCTCGTTGCTGTCGGTGCGCGGCGGTGATGCCGCCGCCGACACGGTTTCGCGCGCCATCGCCGAAGCAGGCATTGCCGACCTGTCCGCGGTGTTCCTCGACCGCACGACGCCGAGCTATACGGCGCTCATCGACCGCGAGGGCGAACTGCTCGTCGGCTTTGCCGACATGGCGCTTTATGAACTGGCATTTGCAAAGCAGATCCGCCGCTCCAGGGTGAGGGAGGAGATCGCCGCCGCAGATGCCGTCCTGTGCGACGCCAATCTGCCATCGGCGGCTCTGGAGCGGCTGGTGTCGCTTGCCGCCGGCAAGCCCGTGTTCGCCATTGCCATTTCACCGGCCAAGGTCGTGCGCTTGACACCGGTGCTCGGCGGCCTGGCCGTCGCCTTCATGAACAGGCGCGAGGCGGTGGCGCTTGCCGGACTTGACGATGCCGCCTCTCAAAAAACTATCCTCGACGGGCTGAGAAGCGCCGGCCTCGACAGCGCGGTGGTCACGGCGGGCGGCGGCCCGGTGCTGGGCTTCGACCGCGACGGCAGCTTTGCCGTCGTCCCGCCCCCTCCAAGAAAGGTCGTGGACGTCACCGGCGCCGGCGATGCGCTTGCCGGCGCGACGGTCGCCGCCCTACTGCGCGGCATGCCCTTGCGCGCGGCGTTGCGCGAGGGCGTCGCCGCCGCGACGCTGGCTATTGAAAGCGCGAGCGCCGTTCCCGATTTCACCACGGCGACTTTCGCGCAAGCGCTGGCTCTTGTGCCCGAAGAGCAGAAAATGGCATGAGACCGGCATCCGAAAGGATGCGCCGCACTTCGGATTGGAGATCCAGATGACCCCAGACACCGCCCGCGCCTTCATCGATGTCCACGCGCCGGTGGCGCAAGCCTTGGCCGCCGGGAAGCCCGTGGTGGCGCTGGAAAGCACCATCATAACCCACGGCATGCCCTACCCCGACAATGGCGCCATGGCGGCCGACGTGGAAAGGATCATTGCGGACGGCGGCGCGGTGCCGGCGACGATCGCCGTGGTGGCGGGCCGCATCAAGATCGGCCTCTCCGACGGAGAACGCGAATCGCTCGCCATGACCGGCGACGCCATGAAGCTCTCGCGCGCAGATCTCGGCTTCGCCGTCGCGCAAGGGCGCACCGGCGGCACCACGGTTGCCGCCACAATGATCGCCGCGCATATGGTTGGGATAAAGGTGTTCGCCACCGGCGGCATCGGCGGCGTGCACAAGGGCGCCGAAAAAAGCTTCGACATTTCCGCCGACCTCGATGAGCTGGCGCGCACGCCCGTCATCGTCGTCTCGGCTGGGGCCAAGGCCATCCTCGACATCGAAAAGACGCTGGAGGTGCTGGAGACCCGCGGCGTGCCCGTGATCGGCCATGGCTGCGAGACCATGCCGGCCTTCTGGTCGCGGCAGTCGCCGTTCCGCGCGCCGCTGACCTTGCACGCGCCGGAAGAGATCGCGCATTTTTACAAGACGCGACAGGCGCTGGGCCTGAGCGGCGGCATGCTGATCGCCAATCCGGTGCCGGAGGATCACGAAATCCCGGCCGGCGAGATGGCCGGCTACATCGAGGCCGCCCAGAAGGCCGCCGAGGCGCTCAACGTTACCGGCAAGGCGGTGACGCCGTTCCTGCTCTCCAAAATCCTCGAACTCACCGGCGGCCGGAGCCTGAAGACCAACATCGCGCTGGTCGAAAACAATGCTCGGCTGGCAGCGCGAATTGCCGGGGCGCTGTAGGACGCCGGAAATACGAGCGGCGGCACCACGGCTACTCGCGACCACCGAGTTCCGTCACGCCCTCCTCTGTCCTGCTGGACGTCTCCGAAAAAGTCTGCACTGCCTCATCGCCCCGAGGTCCTAGCGTTATTTTCCCGCCCGCCG